>CALVHR010000013.1 GCA_944328495.1 uncultured Clostridia bacterium | reverse complement strand
AAGGTTTTTCTATGAAAACTAGGCAAAAAAGCGGCTTTTTTGATGCTTGTTTTAGGGCCTTGACTGCCTTAAAATCCTTCGTAGTTTAAACCGTACAAATAATTTTATCGGATAAAATTATTTTGTGTTTCGAACACGGATGTTTGGCCGCTGCGGATTGCCGCGATCAGTTGCGCCAAATTTTCGACGGGACGCTCCGCTTCCACACCCGAAAGAATGGGCTGACTCTCCCGATGGCAATCGGACCCGCCGATTTTTAAAAGTCCGTATTCGTTTGCCAAATTGTCCGCCAAACGGTTGCACCGATCGTCGCGGCATGCGTTGCACGTCTCCAACCCCTCCACACAGGACGGAAACAAACGGATATGATCGATGTAATCCGCCTCACGGAACGGGTGCGCCTGAACATTCAGCGCGCCGCTCTCCGCGGTAAATTTCAAATATTCGCGCACCGACAATTTTAAAAGATGCGGATGCGCTTTCAGCCATGTTTTGTCCAGACCGTATGTGAGAAAATCTGTACCGAGATAGGAATATTCAAAGCCGAAAAACACTTTCAGCCCCGTCGCATCCCCTTCTTTTTTTACTCTCTCATAGCCGCGGCAAAAAGACTCGATCTGCTCCTCCCACGGAAGCGTTCTCTCCACCGTCGTGTTGCCGTTGAGAAAATGATCGGTCACCACGATACCGTCGTACCCGTTATCTTTATACATACAAACGAGCGTCTTCGCGTCGAGCCGCGAACAGGCGCTCGTATATTTTGTATGGCAATGCATTTCGTAACGATACATCTCCCGCCCTCCTTCATTAAATACCGATATGCCGATTATCCCTTATACAGAAGAATAATGTTTTACATGGCAGGCAAAGCCGCTGTGATCGCCGAGAGCAAAAAAACGACCCATTCGGCGATTTTTCCGGAAACGAGAAGAAAACGGCTCGGTTCAGAATTGGTATGCACGCGCCAGCGATTGGTAAATTTGCACATGGAATAATTAAAATACAGTGCCAAAACGGAACCAAAGGAACAAGGGATATAATATGACAGCAGAATGTAATTTTCTTTCAGAATAATACACACAAGCCCGATCCCAAAGGTGATCGACATGCACACCGCGAGACGGACATCTTTTTTTTCGGCTCTCACACTCATATTGCAACCTCCGCATTGAATTCGGCCGCCGCAGCGCTTTTTACGGCGACCCGCACCGACGCTTTCTTTTCCTCTGCGGCGGTATCAACAGGACATGACGCATACACTTGTGAAGAAAACGCATCCTGCTCGGAATGTTTTTCGACAAGATGCCAAACCGTTCCGAATATGCAAAGAATGACGCATAAAATGCACGCGATATAGCCGAATACCCGTTCAAACGGCGAAAAACCGTCGCTGTACCTGCTTTCACGATAGTACCTGCTGTCCGGATCGTCGGAATAGCGGATCTTTTTATGTAAGCGCTCGTAATAGGATTCCGTCTGTTTTTTTGCGGCGGGCAGACGCTCGGACGGGGCGGGTTCGCTTTCCGCGGCGCGTGCGCCTTCCGTCTGCGCCTGTTCTGTTCGGGAAAAAGCTTCCGTCGCTTCTTGCGAACAATTGCGGAGGATCTCCTCCGTATCAGCGCCGAGAATTTCGGAAAGAGGCAACAGGTATTTCGCATCGGGGAAAGCCCCTGCTTCCCATTGCCGCACCTCTTCTTCCGACGCACCGAGCTTTTCTGCCAGCTGTTTTTCGCTCAGACCGCTTTGCAGGCGTTTTTCCGCGAGATATTCTCCCCTTTTCATATCCTCTCCAGAAAATCAAAATTCGATGTGTTCGAAGTTCTTGCGCGAAGATCTGCGGTACAAAATGACTTTTCTGCCGATTACCGCGACACATTCGGCGAACAGCTTTTCGGCGAGGTATGCTCCCGCCTCTTTTGCGTCGTCTTCGGCGTTGGTCAGAACGTTGATCTTGATCAGTTCCCTCGCTTCGAGCGCTTCCGAAAAGGAACGGATCATATTCTCGCTCAGCCCGCCTTTTCCGTATTGCCCGACAGGTTGCAGGTTCGCCGCAATACTCTTTAAATGACTTCTCTGTTTGCTTGTCAACATATATGCTCCAAAGGTAAAATATTCTCACGCTTTGTTTCGAGCTGACGAAACAAAGCAGCGAGGGCATCGCCCTCTGCCTCACAAAAATTAAAGGCGTCAGGTCGCCGAGAAATTCGCAGACCTAATTCTTGAACGCAAACTCCACACCGCCGACGACGACCGTATCGTCTTCCTGCACGCCGCGCGCAATAAGCGCCTTGATGACGCCTTTGTCTTTGAGTACTTTCTGAAAGTACGCCATGGAATCGGGATCGGACAAAACGACGTTGCGTTCGAGCATGTCCACAAGTCCGCCCGTAACATACCAGACGTTTTCCTCTTCGTCCTTGTCGATGAAAAACTCGTTCACGTCTGCGCTCTCATACTCGAACTCGTCCGCAGGAATAGGTTCGGCGGGCGGAAGCGTATCCAGCACTTCAAAGATACCTTCGATCAACTCGCGCGTACCCTCCCCCGTCACCGCCGTGATCGGATACAATTTATATTTGCGGCATTTCTTGCGGAACGCTTTGATGTTCTCTTCCGCGCCGCAAATGTCGCATTTATTCAGCGCAACGATCTGCGGAAGGGAAGCAAGCTTTTCGCTGTATTGTTTGAGCTCGGCGTTGATCTGCTTTAAATCCTCATACGGATCGCGCCCCTCGATACCCGAAATGTCGACGACGTGCACGAGCATTCGTGTCCGTTCGATGTGGCGCAGAAAATCATGCCCGAGCCCCGCGCCCGAAGCGGCGCCCTCGATCAGTCCCGGAATATCCGCCGCGACAAAGGATTTGTCGTAATATTTTACGACCCCGAGATTGGGCGAAAGAGTCGTAAAATGGTAGTTCGCGATCTTAGGCTTTGCCGCCGAGATCTTGGAAAGAAGGGTGCTCTTGCCGACATTCGGAAAGCCGATCAGCCCCACGTCGGCGATCACTTTGAGTTCAAGAATGAGCTCGTGCGGTTTTGTTTTTTGTCCCTTCTGCGCAAAATGCGGGGCATGGCGGCGCGCCGTCGTAAAGCGTACGTTGCCCTTGCCGCCGTTCCCGCCGCGCGCGAGAAGTTTTTTTTCGCCGTCAGTGTACACGTCGCACAAGATCTTTCCCGTCTCCGCATCGCGCACGATCGTGCCGAGCGGCACCGAAAATACGACGTCGGCACCGCCCTTGCCGAAGCGGTTGTTCGTGCCGCCGCGCTCGCCGTCGCCCGCCGCAAATTTTGCACCGAAACGGAAATCGATAAGATCGTTTTTGTCCTTATCGCCGACGACATACACGTCGCCGCCCTTGCCGCCGTCGCCGCCGTCCGGTCCGCCGTTGGCAAAGCCTTTGAAACTCTTGAACGAGTTCATGCCGTCGCCGCCGTCGCCCGCCTTGATTGTTATCTTCGCTTTATCCGTAAACAATGAAGCCATATTCCCTCACTTAATGCCTGTTTGCTTATTTATTTCCGAAAAATAATCGCAACATCCCGAAAGAGGGCAATTTGCGCAATCGGGTTTTTGCGAATGGCATACTTTGCGCCCGTGCCAAATCAGCCAATGATGCGCTTTGGACCAATCCGCTTGCGGTATCGCCTCTTTCAGCTGTTCTTCTGTTTTCAGCGGGTTGTTCGCATGCGCCAACCCCAAACGGTTGGAAACGCGAAACACGTGCGTATCCACCGCGATCGCATCCTTATCGAACCAAACCGACGAAACGACGTTCGCCGTCTTCTGCCCTACCCCCGCCAAAGATTTGAGCTCTTTGAAGCCTTCGGGGACATTCCCCCCGAACTTGTCCACGATATCGCGCGAGGCGGACAGAATGTGCGCCGCCTTGCTCTTGTACAAGCCGCAGGAAAAAATATATTTTTCGAGTTGCTCCTGCGAGAGGGTGAGCATTGTCTGCGGCGTGTTATGTTCTTTGAATAATTCCGCCGTAACTTTGTTCACGCGCTCGTCGGTACACTGTGCCGACAAAATCACCGCGACAAGCAATTCGTAAGCGGTCGTATATTTCAGCGCCGGCGCGGCGCCCGCGTATACTTCGGATAAAATTTGCAGGGCCTGTGCCCTCTTTTGTGCGTCCATGCCGATATTTTACCACAAAACCCGCCCCATTACAAGGTTTTTCGCCTTCCGCATAAAAAATTTCGGAGACGGCAGAGCATGTAAAACATCAGACGCGGGTCACAATTACGCGCCCGTATTTGCTTTCGACGCGGAAATACCCGACCAAAGCGCCGTAATTCGCGCCTGCAACGATTCGGCGTGTACGCGCCAGATCGAACGCCCCGACGCGCACCGAAATACCGCACCCCACATTTGCCTCGCGCGGCGTAGAAACGGCACACGCCTGCACCCCGTTTTTCCGCAAAAGCGATATACAGTCGAGCGCCTGAGCGCGCGACCGAAAAATGACAAGTATCCAATTCATTGTATTTCTCCCTTCGCTGTGCCGCTTACAATTTTTACCGTACGCGGCATATATTATTACAGTATATGTTTGATTGCGCCCGTTTGGTTTTCGGCATCGCCGATGTGCCGCCCGCGGGCAAATCGCGGAGGTGTTCATGATCTATTTCGATAACGCCGCCACAGGCGGAAGAAAACCGGACAGCGTCGTGCGTGCCGTAACGGCGAGCATCGAAGGCATGTGCGCAAATCCAGGCAGAAGCGGACATTCTCTTGCCGTGGCGTGCGGCGAAAATGTACTGCGATGCCGTAAACTCCTCTGCTCTTTTTTCAGAGGGCAAAGCTGGGAGCGGGTCATTTTCACGAAAAACTGCACCGAAGCGCTCAATACCGTGATCTTCGGCATGGTGGGCGCACACACGGGAAACACGCCGCACATCGTAACGACCGCCGCCGAACACAATTCAATCCTGCGCCCGCTGTTTTTTCTCGAACGGGAAAAGCGTATCCGTTTAAGCGTCGTTCAACCGAAAAACGGGATCGTACATCCCGAAGACATCGCCGATGCCGTTGAAAAGGACACCATTGCCGCCGTATTTACCCTGGCATCCAACGTCACGGGCGCCGCGATCGATCCCGCAGCGGTGCGCGCGCTTTTGCCGGCGCATGTTTTCACCGTCTGCGACGGTGCGCAGGCGTGCGGACACATACGCATCGACATGCAAAAGGCAGGAATCGATGCACTGTGTTTGGCGGGACACAAGGGCATGCACGGCATACAAGGGAGCGGCGCACTGCTCTTTTCGAACCGCATGGAACTTGCGCCCTTCATGCACGGAGGTACGGGAAGCGAAAGTTTTAACACCGCCATGCCTGCATTTTATCCCGATCGATTGGAAGCAGGTACACTCTCCTGCCCTGCCGCCGCCGCGCTCGCGGAAGGGACGCTGTACTTGGACGAAAACCTCGAAAAAAATGCCGCGCACATTCGGCATCTGACCGCATTTCTCATCGAAAAGCTGCAAAATCTCGAAGACGTGCGCGTGTTTTCGAAACCCAACCCCTTCGGAATCGTTGCGTTTGATTGCGCATTGCTGCAATCGGAATTTTTTGCGCAGGAACTTTCCGATCATTACGAAATCGCCGTGCGGGGCGGATTGCATTGCGCGCCGCTCATGCACAGGGCGCTCAACACTTCTGACGGAGGACTGATACGCGCCAGCCTTTCCGAGTTCAACACCGTGCGGGAAGCCGAATATTTCGTCTCGGCGGTACAGGAGATCGTGCGGGGACTTCGCGGCGTTTAAAAAAAGCGCCCCTTGCATTAGGGGCGCTCTCCGTCTCCTCTTTGGACGGGAAAAACAGCATCGGATCATTTGGTCTTTTTGAGTTTTGCAACCACCTGTTCCAACTTTTTTCTCTTTGCGGAATCGAGCATCGGAGCCACCGCCAGATAAAAGTTATCCAGTTCCGCATCGGTCAGCGTTCCTGCCTTACGGCCGCGCTCCGCTTCTTTATAGATCGCGCGCAGAATGTCCGCTTCTCCTTTCCCTTCGAAGGCACCCGCCATCTGCTTTACGAGATCTTCCGCATTGTTCATGTCCTGCCCTTTCCCTTGATCATTGAAATAAGCATTGAAATCTTTCAAATTTTTACCTCCGCAAAATTTGTTTCTCTTTTATTTTATGCGGCAGAGCAGGCATTTGCCCGCACTCGCCCAAAGGAGGCTTTATGGAATTATTATTGCTCGCGCTCGCCATTATGGCCGTACGCTCCGAAAAAAGCGACCGAGCGCGCAAAGATCTTCTGCCCCTTCTCGATCTTCTCGAAAGCGGCGACCTCGCGCGTTTTGCACAGAGCGACTTTTTTAAAAATTTGCAAATCGGGGGCATCAGCGGAAAGCAGCTCGCAGATGCCCTGCGGACCCTGCAAAAACTTTCCGAAAGCAAGGGAGAAAACGCCCTTCTTGAACTTCTTTCAAGCGTCGCAGGAACAAATCTCGGCGGCGTTTCCGCTCTTTCGCAGATGCTTTTTTCTCAAAAAAATATGTCTGCGGGCGGCGGTGCGCGCGAAGAGCATTCCGCAAGCGAAAATCCGCTTGCACCCGTAGCAAAAATCGCAGACCCCGAAATCGTTTACCGTCTCAATCAATATTTTTCGGAAGCGGTCTGATCTTTCTGTCTGCATAGCACGCGTTCTGCCCTGCCGTGCACCAAAAAAGCAATGCCCCGCCGCAATATGCGGCGGGGCATTGCTCGTGTAATTTTCATTCAGTTTTACGATGGCGCTATCCGATTTCTTGCAAAATTTTCAAAATTTCCGGATCGCCGTAATCGGCAAAAGTTTCCGCATAAACGGCACGCGCGCCATCTGCCGTGGAAATGCCCTTTTCATGAATGCATACTCCGTTCGGCCAATAGATCTGTGCAGTCGTGAGTTTGACTGCCTCGTCCAACATGGGATTGTAATACGTTGTCTGCATGATCCCCTTTCCGTACGTCGTGACAGGCGCGTCGCTCTCCGCATCGGTATCGGTAATAAAGACATTTTCATAACCGATCGCACCGTAACTCATCATCGCGCCGATCAAGGCTTCCGAAGCGGATGCAGTATTTTTATTTGCACTGACATACATTGTGCTGTCTGCAAAATATTCACCGTATCGATTGCCCGACGCCAAATACCTTTCTTCCTTTCCGTCGCGGTATTTTGCCGTCATTACAACGGGCTTTTCGTCATCTGCGTCCTTGACAAAATACGAAGCGATCTTCTGCATGATACTGACTTTCCCGCCGCCGTCATTGCGAAGATCCAAAAGCAAAACGGAATTATCGTCCGCAGCATACTGATCGGCAGCAGCGGCAAATTCTTCTGCCGCATTTCCCGAAAACGAAGCCAAACGGATATACGCGGTTTTTTCCGTAAAAGTTTCGTCCTGCGTCACATAAGAACTTATATCCGTCCAAACGCCCGAAGAACCATCATGTTCATAAATATTCGCATATGCTTTGCCGTTCGCCGCGTATAGTACATAGCTTTCGATGTAAGTTTTTAATTGAACCGTAACCGTGACGCACTCATTTGTATCATCCGCCGCCTTTGTAGAAAAGCGCAAAGCAACGGAATCCCCCTCGTCGAAACCAGCGAGTGCCTTATCCGCGGCAGAAGCCGTGAACGTATCCGAAATTGTCTGCTGCGTTGCACCGACGCCCGTCAGAAACATCCCCGCAGAGATTTTCCCCGTATAAAATAGCGGCGAATTGATCGCTATGCGGTAAAGTTTATTGGTGCCGCTGAAAAAGGACATGCCCGTACCGGTCTTGATCCCTTTGTCCGAATTGACCACGGCGTCATATTCTTCGGAAGTATAATAACAGGAATAGCGGTCCAAAAGTCCTTCCGCCCCGTCGATTGCCGCCTGCCAAAACTCCTCATCGCTGATTTCTTCGTAGTAATCGGACTGCACCGTTTTCTTAAACCAAAGAAGAGAGCGCACGCCTTTGTCCAACGTGAGCGCATAAGTAAAATACCCCGCAAAAAACAACACAGCGGCCGCCGCGACGGCGGCAACCGCGATCAAAACTTTTTTAACAGTCCTTTTTTTGTTCGAATTCGATTGATTCTGCATACAATCTCCCAAAATACTTTAAGAAAATCTTCCGCGCTTTTACAAAAATCATTGTTCTTGTTTAAAAGCCGTCCACGGAAGCGGCATAAGCTGTCCGATTGTCATTGTCCGAACAGGATCGAGTCCTACAAGAAATTCCGTCTTTGCATTTTCAGGCGAAAGAAGAAGCAGAAATTCGCGACAGCTGCCGCAAGGCGTCATCAGCTCACCCTCACTGTTGACGCAAACAATGCGCCGCACAACCGTCTCTCCGTCCGTGACCATCGTCGATGCGGCATTGCGCTCGGCACAAAAACCTAAGCCGCACGCCAAATCGAGATTCACGCCCGCATAATATTTTCCGTTCCCGCCTTCCAAAACGGCACTTGCGCCGCCTGCCGAAAAATACTTTCCGTATTCCTTCGGATTTAATTTGGACTGCGCCGCTGCCAACATTTCCTGATATGTCATCCTTTTCCCCTTTTTTAAACAGTATGCCCCTTTGCCCCCGAAAATAAAACGCAAGTTTTTACGTAATTTATCCGATAATACGCAAAAAGCCGAAAGCGCGGTGCGCATTGATTGCGCGCCGCGCGGTTCATCAGATACGAGCCAGACCTTCTTTCTTTGCTTGCTCTGCCACGGCTTTTGCAACCGCAGGCGCTACGCGCGGATCGAAAGGAGACGGGATCACATAATCACGCGCGAGCTGATCGCCGACGAGCTCCGCAAGCGCGCGCGCCGCCGCCACTTTCATTCCTTCGGAGATATCTTTTGCGCGCACATCCAACGCACCGCGGAACACTCCCGGAAATGCCAATACATTGTTGATCTGATTGGGGAAATCACTTCTGCCCGTGCCGACAACAAACGCGCCCGCATCCAACGCTTCCTGCGGATAAATTTCAGGTTCGGGATTGGCCATCGCGAAAACAACGGACTTTTCCGCCATGCTTTTCACCATCTCGCCGGTGAGCTGTTTGGGAGCCGATACTCCCACAAACACGTCCGCACCCTTGACCGCATCGGCAAGCGTGCCGCGCAATTTTTGAAGGTTGGTGCGTTTTGCGATCTCCGCTTGCGCCGTGGTGAGCCATTCCTCTCCTTCGCAAACCAACCCTTGCCTGTCCGCCATGATAATATTTTTCGCGCCGCTCTCCAAAAGCAGTTTGCAAATTGCAATCCCTGCACTGCCCGCGCCGCAAATGACGATCTTCGCCTTTCCCATCTCTTTCCCGGAGAGTTTCAACGCATTGAACAGCGCGGCGGTCACCACGATCGCCGTCCCGTGCTGATCGTCATGAAAGACGGGAATGTCCAACTTTTCTTTGAGCCTTTTTTCGACTGCAAAGCACTTGGGGGCGCAGATATCTTCCAGATTGATCCCGCCGAACGTGGGCGCGATCATTTCTACCGTTTTGACAATGTCGTCCTCATCCTGCCCCGAAAGAACGATGGGAACACTGTCGATCCCCGCGAACTCGCGGAACAAAATTGCCTTGCCTTCCATGACGGGCAGTCCCGCCAATCCTCCGATATTCCCCAGTCCCAACACGGCGCTTCCGTCCGATACGACGGCGACCGTGTTCCATTTCCGCGTATACGTATATGCCATTTTCGGATCTTTTGCAATCTCGCGGCAGGGCTGTGCGACGCCCGGCGTATAGGCGACCGACAACGCGTCTTTGTCCTTGATTTCGACAAGCGATCGGACTTCGTATTTGCCGCGAAGATCGGCATGCAGTTTCAGCGAACGTTCGTAAATATCCATGATTTCTCCTTATTCC
The DNA here is from genome assembly GCA_944328495.1 of uncultured Clostridia bacterium. Taxonomy (GTDB): domain Bacteria; phylum Bacillota; class Clostridia; order Christensenellales; family Borkfalkiaceae; genus Borkfalkia. The sequence goes on along the minus strand of CALVHR010000013.1, from coordinate 44,074 downwards.
TTGCTCTGTATATTATTTTGAACCGAAAACGGCAAGTTGTCATGCTTGGTCTGTACCGAAGTATCAGACAAGTTTATTTAAGATCGTGATGATGCGGAAAGTGACCGCATCCGAAAATTTTCGAAGATTCAGTCCTGTAACGCGTTCGATTTTATCGAGGCGGTACATGAGGGTATTCCGATGCATATACAAATTGCGCGACGTTTCGGAAACATTGAGGCTGTTTTCCAAAAACTCCTCGGCAGTGTTTACCATATCTTCGTCTTTTAGAAGTTCGCGAGCCTCCCCTTCCAGTAAAATGGACAGGTATTCGCCCAGTTTGCCTTCGGGAATGTCCTCCAGCATCTTGATAAGGATAAAATCGCGGTAACAGTGCACGCTGCCCTTGGAATTAAAGAGGGCGCTCATGCGAAGAGCCGCCGCCGCCTGCTGATAGGAGACGTTGATGTCCTCGAACCTGCGCACCACGCCGCCCACGCCTGCCTGCGCTTTTATCCCCAACTCTTCCAACAGCGAACGCACCACGAATCCCGCAAAATCCGCGGCAGACTGGTATTCCGATTGCTCTTCCACAAATTTTACGACCGCACACTCTTTCCCCGAAACGGCAACGGCGCTGTCCATTTCATTTTCGGCATACTGCGAAAGCAGCGCCGTCACGTCCGAAGTTTTTCCTTCAAACGACACGGCAAGCACAAAACAGGGAAGATCGGGGACCGCGTATTTCGTTCGGTACTTTTCAACGTCCGACGGGCTGCATTCGCCCAGCAGAATGCGTTTGAAAAACTCATTGCGCGAAAGATTGGTAACGCGGCTGGCCGAGTTTTCGATCATATCCGCCAAAAGAAAAGCATAATTTTTTTCGACCGGGCCGCATCCTTTGATCGCACAGATCAATTGTGTGGATTTATACTCTGTTTTAAAATAAGTTTCTCCTGCAATCACATCTTGACGGATACCTTCGAAATCAGACGAGATTTTCTTTCCTGTGTTCGAAAAAGGCTCTCCCGATGATGAATAAAGCATCATTTCGATGCCCGTATTTTCCTGAATGGAACGGATGACCTGTCTCAATTCGCTTATCATATGCCTTCCCCATAGATGCGGCATCGCCGCACGGTTTCTCGTCTTATTATACAGCATCGGCGCCCAAATATCAATAAAATTTACGAAACGCACAAAAAATACGCAATTTTTTGCAGTGTTTACACATTCTACCTCTGTCAAACCAATGCTTTTGCATCGGATTTTTTGTGACGGAGATATGTCTTTTCCAAGTTTATACTTGACACAAGCGGTTGAATATAGTAAAATTAATGTATAAACCGATGCTGTCGGTTTACCGGCGGATCTTTCTGCCCGATCAAAAAATATCAGGGGTAATCTTTATGACGAACAACGAAACAACCGGCGAAGAAACGAAAAGCCGCGGCAAAGCCCTGCAAATTATCCTTTCTCTGCTGATTTTTGCGGCTTTTGCGGTGTTTTTGTTCGTGCCGGACATTGCTTTGCTCGACGCGAGCCTTTGGTCTTTGATCCTTGACCTGTTCAAAGGGGATCTCGTTTATGACACCATGCTTAAAACGGCGATGTATGCCGCAGTCGGCGCATATGCCGTTTTGCTCGTTTGCACTGTCGCCGCATTCTTCTGTAAGCGCAGGGGCGCGCTCGCTCTCAATTACCTGAAATCCCTGGTGCTCCTTGCCGTCGCGGTATTCTTCGCTTACGCCCTTACCGACGAACTCGGTGCATCCTTTTCGGATATTTTCACGGACGAAAAAACATATTTCGCTTTGAATGCCCTTTCCCTTTCCTCGGCCGTTGCGCTCCTTGCGATCATCGTATTGAACTTTACCGCATACAAAGGGTTCGGCATCGTCAAACTGATCTCTGCGGCGCTCGGTCTGTCCTTCTTGGGCTTTATAAACTTTAAATTCATCGAAAGTTATTCTTTCATAGATCTGCTCAAAAACATCCAACTGAACGGCGGCACGCTGGATACGATCACACAGTATGCGTTCTGCGCCCTGAGCTGGGCAGTCCTTGTCAATGCCGTTTTGGCTCTGTTTGTTCTGATCCTTCCCCGCACCGGCGTTCTCGACGTGATCCGCGCGGCAATCGTTTTCGTGCTTGCAGCCGCATCGGCGATCCTGCTCGGCATCAGAGATTCTTTCTCGGCCTTGCCTGACTATATGGGAACGATCATTTTTGCGGCGATCGCGCTTGTACAGCTTGTCTATGCGATCATCGTTGCGGCCGTCCTCCACAGCAAAAAGAAAAAGCTCGAAGAAAAGAAAGAAGCGGAGGAAGACGCGGCGTTCGTATTCGACGCGGGAAATCAGATGGCCATCCGCGGTTTGGAACAGCCTGCCGCGGCGCAAGAAGGGGCAGCACCAGCACAGGAAGCCGCACCCGAACCTGCACCGCAACAGCCTGCGGATGAAGTTTCGGAAGAAGCCGAACGCACCAATAAAGCATTTGAAGATGCCGCACAGATCTCCATCGAAGATATCGAACGCGAAACGCAGTCTGCGGACTATGACGACATAATCCGCGACGAACAGCCCGAAATCGCCGAGGAAGAAAAACCTTTCGACTTCGAACAAGCGAAATATGACGGCAACTTTAACCGCGCATATCAGGATTTTGCGGAAGAAGAAGCGCGCAAACAGCAACAAGCACAGGCTGCACAGCAAGCGGCACAACAGGCAGCACAGCAGCAGGCCTACTATAATTATCAGCAACCGCAGACGCCGCCCTATTACGCAAACGCGCAGCAACCTTATGCACAGCAGCCCTATGCGCAACAGCAGGCCTACTATGCCCCCGGCTACATTCCCGATCCTTTCCTCAGCAGCCTGACTCCTGCCGAACGGGATGAGTTTGACCGCCTGTTTATCTCGCGTATTTACGGAGAGAACAAACGGCTCCCCGCCTATCGCGTGGGCGGCGACAACCGTGAATTTTTTGTAAAAATATTCGTATTCATGGGAAGATACCGCAACGTGATCTCGGACGGACTGCTCGAAAAAATCTATAATTTCAGCAATTCCATCCGCTGAACGACAACAAAATTTCAAATGCCCCGCGGCACAAGTATGTGCCGCGGGGCATTTTTTGCCGCTATCGCAAAGTGTTGCGCAAAGCAACCTGCACTAAGACAAACAGCGATGCGGCGCAGGGATATCCCGCGCCGCATCGCAAACAGAATTTTAAAAGTTATTATTTATTTTATTTTATCTTTTTGCAGAAGGTTTGTCAATATACCGAAAAAATCCCATCGGCGAAAATTAAATCGGTTCTCCCCTTCGGAGCGCATCGACAATGGGCGCGTCGGCAGGCGCCCATTCCGACGGATCCAGCTGTGCAACGGGAATCCAGCGAAGCTCTTCATGCTCCGTCAAGTGAAATTCGGAAAGAAATTCCGCCGAATACACCGAAAGATGCACCGAAAAATCCGGGTAGACATAATCGACTGTGCGAAAATGGCGCAACACACGCGCCGAAACGCACAATTCTTCGCGCAATTCACGTACAAGCGCCTCTTCCTCCGTTTCACCGGGTTCGACCTTTCCGCCCACAAATTCATATTTATGCGCGACGTATTCAAATTTTGATGTCCCGCGCCGCGCGGCGAGCACCTTCCCTTCGCGCATGACGAGCGCCCCAACGACATTGTAATGCGGCATTTCCTTTCCTCCGATCAAAATCCCTTCGCGCATTCGCGCGTATTTTCTCTATGCGCGGGCAGACATATGCGCGCACATGCAATTTCGACGATTTTTTGCACGTTTGTGCCGCGCCGCATATGCGGCGCGGCACAGATTTATTTTTTCAAAAACAAATCGCGGTGTTTATAAAAAAATGCAAAATACGTCTTCGTGTTTTCCAGCTCCCACCACTTTTTCGGAAGTACCGGAGAGCTGTCCAAGTCATAAATCTTTGCCCCGCGCATGGAAAGCAGAAAGGGAGAATGCGTAGCAACGATCAGCTGACATCCGCAAAAGCGAGCCTTCTCTTCCAGTATTTCCTTCATCTGCATCTGCAATTTTGGAGAAAGGCTGTTTTCCGGCTCGTCAAGGCAATACAGCGCACCGTCCCTGAGCTGTTCGTCAAAAAAACGCAACGCTGTTTCTCCGTTGGAACGAAGACGTACTTCCTTTCCGACCAATTTATGCATAAACTTACGGCGGGACAAAGATTTCCTGCGCGCCAAAAGCTGCAAGCGCACGGCCTCGTAATCCTCCAATCCCGAAAAACGAACGGTGTCCCCGTATTTGAGTGCGGCATATTCCCCTTTCGCATCTTCCGTGTTTTCGGCGATCTCTTCATTGCGCGTGCGTGCCGTCAGCATATATTCGAATACATCGTCACTCGCGATCAAGCGGCTTGCAAGCGGCAGTCCGGCGAAAGGCTCTCCTTCGTCGTCGTAGCCCGGCCGATACCCGCATGCGCGCGCATACGGCAAAAATAATTCGCCGCCGTTGTACGGAGACTGGCGCTTCAATTTGAATTTTTCGGCGATCACGTTCAAAAGCGTGCTTTTCCCGCTGCCGTTTCCGCCGTAAAATATCGTGATCGGTTCAAAATCCAGTTCTTTCAGCCCCCGCTGCGGAAACAGCATGCACGGATATCCGTTTTCAAGATACCCCAAAGCCCCTCCGTTTTCCTCGCGGCGCCTGTTCGCGATCTCGGCCTCCCGATCTTCATCCGGCAAGATAAATTTTTCAAGATAGACCATATCGCCCTCTCTGAGCAAACCGCCCTCATCGGACGGCAAGCAAAATTGAAGTTTTGTTCCATCTTCCGTACTCGCGCACGTTCGAAAATCCCGCTTGGCGCAAAGCTTCGCTCTCGCGCGCGACGGTAAGCGGCGTGTCGATATGATACAGCCCCGCTCTTCCCGCAAGCAGCCGCGCTCTGCGCGCAAATGCCGCGCGGGACTCTTCTTCCGTATCTTCCAAATAATCGGTCAGTACAAATATTCCGCCCGTACGCAGTGCAGAATGCACCTTTTGATAAAGCGGAACTTTTTCTTCAAAAGAAAAATGATGCAGCGATTCGACAGACACGGCAGCATCATACTTATCTTCCCCGAACGGAATCGAAAAATAAGAGCCGCATATCGTTTGCGGAGCAAACTTTTGAAATTTCATGCGCAGTTTGGCCAGCATCTTTTCGGAAAGATCGATGCACGTTACGCGCGCAAACGGATTGAGCGCGTAATAAAAATCCAGCTCCAGACCCGTGCCGCACCCGAGATCGAGTGCTGCCGCGCCTGCCTGTGCGGGCAAAAGTTCTGCCGTCCTGCGATAAAATTCCGCGGCACCCGCGATCTCATTCATCTGATGCTCTTCATAAATATCCAGACGGCTTTCAAAAAATTCTGCCATTTCTTCGGGCGTATTTTCCATTTCTTTTTGCACCGACATCCACCTCCCTCGTTTTCCATTATATCATACCGCGTTTTCTTTTTCAACCGAAGACTGTTTTTTCCTTTTTAAAATCTCAATTTCCGCCTTATGAAAAAAGGCCGTCTGCGCGGCGACGCATATGCGTCGCCGCGCAGACGATGAAAGTTTATGTGATTCTTCCCGGAAATCAGGACAAATGAAGCGGCGCACATATGTGCGCCGCTTAAAAACAGCTTGAAAAACCCCTTCTCTCTGCCGATCGCAGGTTATCGATGTCTCTGTTTTTTTCAAATGAAATACATTACGCCAATGCCATGAGCACAAAAAATACGATCGTATATGTAAAACCGCCTACCAACCCGATGATACTCAGTACCAGCCCTGCAATCGCAAAACCGTTCAGGCGGCAATAGGACGCTCAGAACGTACCGAACCGGTCCATATTCGATTGGATGCGGCTGCGCACGCCGATAACGTCCTCGAGCCCGATGACGCTGACTTTTGTCCCGTCAAGCAAGATGACGATCAATTTCCCTGCCCCGCGAAAGATGCCGTTGCCGTTCATGATGCGGATACGCGCAACGGAATCGAGAGATATTTTCGTCCAATCCGAAAATCTGTAAACATACAAGTTTTTTTCGTCCATCCGTACGATCACCTTCGGGCGAATGGCGCACACGAACGCATAAACGGCAAAGCACACGCCGACGGCAAACAGGAATAAGTCCACAACGACAATTATCGCATCCTCCCAACCGAGGATCACGGCAAAAATAACGCCGAACGCGAAAAAAAGCAGTGCTCCGACCGATAAAACAACGATCTCGGTCATACTTTTGTATCCGATGTCTTTGGGCTCCATAAACTTCCCCCCCCCTTAAAAAATTTGCGGGGCAAAACATGTTGCCCCGCAAAATTCGCATTTTTACTTATGTTTTCTGTCAACGTAGCTTGTATGCAGAACTTCATGCGCTTTGTGCGAACCGGGTTCGACAAAGAAATCCTTATACAGCTGCAAAATTGCAGGATTTTCGTGGCTCTTGCGGATGACGGATTTTTTGTCTTCGTCATACAGAGCTTTCGCGCGCTTGGAGCGCAGATCCACCTGACGGCGGGTATACGCGCTCTGAATCGGCTGGCCGCCGCCGTTGACACAGCCGCCGGGGCAGCACATGACTTCCACAAACGTGTAGTCGCACTCGCCCTTTTTGATCTTCTCGCACAGCTCTTTCGCATTGGTAAGGCCCGAAGCAACGGCAACCTTTACTTTTGTGCCGTTCAGATCGTATTCCGCTTCCTTGATGCCCTTGATGCCGCGCACTTGTTTAAAATCGATGGTATCCAGCGGTTTACCCGTGATCTTTTCCGCCGCCGTACGAAGCGCCGCTTCCATAACGCCGCCCGTTGCGCCGAAGATGACGCCTGCACCCGTAAACTCGCCCAAAGGATTGTCAAAAGTACCGTCGGGCAATTCGTTATAGATGATACCCGAAGTTTTGATCATCTTGGCAAGCTCGCGCGTGGTCAAAACGGCATCGATATCGGGATAGCCGCTCGCATTTTCATCATCGCGGGTCTTTTCAAATTTCTTTGCCGTGCAAGGCATGATGCCGACGACATAAATATTTTTGGGATCGATCCCCTGTTTCTGTGCCCAGTATGTCTTTACCGTCGCGCCAAACATCTGCATGGGCGATTTGCACGAAGAAAGATTGGGAATCAGTTCAGGATAATAATATTCCACGTAACGGATCCAACCCGGTGAACAGCTCGTGAACATCGGAAGCACGCCCTTGTTGCTGACGCGATCCAAAAGTTCGTTTGCTTCTTCCATAATGGTAAGATCTGCGGCAAAGTTTACGTCAAACACCTTATCGAATCCGAGCATGCGCATCGCAGTGAACATCTTGCCCTCGGTGTTGGTGCCGATGGGATAGCCGAATTCTTCGCCGATCGCAGCGCGCACTGCGGGAGCCGCGGCAACGACGACAACTTTTTCGGGATCGGCGATCGCGTCACGGACGTTATCGATCTCTTCGCGTTCGTGCAGAGCGCCGGTCGGGCAAACCGCCACGCACTGGCCGCAAGCCACGCAGGGGGCATCGGATAAGTCGGATTCGAACGCACACGCAATGTGCGTATTGAAACCGCGGCGGGCAGGCGCTATGACTGCCACTTCCTGCACTTTTTTGCAAACGGCCACGCAACGGCGGCACAAAATGCACTTTTCATTGTCGCGAACAAGATAGCTCGTGGAAGTATCCTGTTCATACTCCGAACGGGAACCTTTGAAGCGATTTTCGTCGCAGCCGTACTCGTTGGAAAGTTTCTGCAATTCGCAGTTGGTGGAACGAACGCAGGAAAGGCACTCTTTTTTATGATCGGAAAGCAGCAATTCGAGCGTCGTCTTGCGGGACTTACGCACTTTTTCGGTGTTGGTGAACACTTCCATCCCCTCGTTGACGGGATACACGCACGCCGCCACGAGACTTCTTGCACCCTTGACCTCGACAACGCAGATACGGCAAGCACCGATCTCGTTGATCTCTTTGAGATAACAGAGAGTGGGGATGTTGATGCCGGCGATCTTCGCCGCTTCCAGAATGGTCGTCCCCTCTTTGACCTCTACCGGAATATTGTTTATTTTCAAATGTACCATAATCTCTTTCGTCCTCCCCGTTACGCCTTGATGATCGCGCCGAATTTACATTTTTCCATGCAGACGCCGCACTTGATGCACTTGTTCGGATCGATGACGTGCGGTTCTTTGACCGTACCGCTGATCGCGCCGACAGGGCAGTTGCGCGCGCAGAGCGTGCAGCCTTTGCACTTATCCGCCACGATCTGATAACGAAGCAGTTTCTTGCAGACGCCCGCAGGACATCTTTTGTCGCGAACGTGCGCTTCATATTCGTCACGGAAATAATGCAACGTGGAAAGAACGGGGTTCGGTGCCGTCTGCCCGAGTCCGCACAGCGAGTTCTCTTTGATGTAGTAGCACAGCTCTTCCATCTTGTCGAGGTCTTCCATCGTTGCGGTGCCGTCGGTGACTTTGCACAGCATCTCGTACAAACGCTTGGTACCGATGCGGCATGCCGTACACTTGCCGCAGCTCTCGTCTACGGTGAATTCAAGGAAGAATTTCGCGATGTCGACCATGCAGTTGTCTTCGTCCATGACGATCAGACCGCCCGAACCCATCATCGAGCCGATGGCGATCAGGTTGTCATAATCGATGGGCGTATCGATGAGGTGCGCAGGAATGCATCCGCCCGAAGGACCGCCTGTCTGCGCCGCTTTGAATTTTTTGCCGTTGGGGCAGCCGCCGCCGATGTCATAGATGATCTCGCGCATCGTGGTGCCCATCGGGATCTCGACAAGCCCGGTGTTGTGGATCTTGCCGCCGAGCGCAAACACTTTCGTGCCGCGGCTCTTTTCGGTACCCATGGAAGCGAACCAATCGGCGCCTTTGAGAATGATCTGCGGAATGTTCGCATACGTTTCAACGTTGTTCAGGATGGTAGGCTTTCCGAACAGGCCCTTGACCGCCGGGAACGGAGGACGGGGACGCGGCTCGCCGCGGTGCCCTTCGATGGAAGTCATGAGAGCCGTCTCTTCGCCGCAGACGAATGCGCCCGCACCGAGACGAATATCAAGATCGAAGTTGAAGCCCGAATTAAAGATATTTTTGCCGAGCAGGCCGTATTCACGCGCCTGTTTGATCGCGATGGTCAGACGCTGAACGGCGATCGGATATTCCGCACGGACGTAAATGTAACCCTGATCGGAACCGATCGCATATGCCGCGATCGCCATTGCCTCGATGACCGCATGCGGGTCGCCTTCGAGAATGGAACGGTCCATGAATGCGCCCGGGTCGCCTTCGTCGGCGTTGCAGCAGACGTATTTCTTTTTGCCGACGGAATTCTTTGCAAACTGCCATTTTCTGCCCGTCGGGAAACCCGCACCGCCGCGGCCGCGAAGACCGGATTTGGAGATCACGTCGATAACGTCCTGCGGCGTCATTTCCGTGAGTACTTTGCCGAGCGCTTCATAGCCGTCGTACGCAATGTATTCCTCGATCTTTTCGGGGTTGATCACGCCGCAGTTGCGCAGTGCCACACGGTGCTGTTTTTTATAGAAATTGGTGTCGTTGAGCGCTTTGATTCCGCCATCTTCGGAAACCGTTTCCATATAAAGAAGGCGGGTCACGATGCGCCCTTTGATGATGTGCTCGTTGATGATTTCATCGACGTCTTCCACTTTTACCTGCGAATAGAACGCGCCTTCGGGATAGACGATCATGATCGGGCCAAGTGCACAGAGCCCGAAGCAGCCCGTTTTGGTTACGTGCACTTCATTTTCAAGCCCTTCTTTGCGGATACGCTCGACAAGTGCATCGTAAATTTTCATCGAATTGCCGGAAGTACAGCCCGTACCGCCGCAGACAAGAATGTGTGATCTGAACATGTATCTTTCTCCCTCCGCTTAGTTCTCGCCGATCAGATATTCCGCGCAGGGGTTACCGTTGACGACGTGATCGTTCATGACTTTGCGCGCCTTGTCCGCCGTCATGTGAACGTATGTAAATTTCTGTCCGTCCTTGAACACTTCGACGATGGGTTCGAGACGGCACATGCCGATGCATCCCGTCTGCGAGATACTCACGTTGTGCAGCTGGCGCTTATCCGCTTCATCGAGAAGCGCGTCCAGCACGGGACGCGCGCCCGCCGCAATGCCGCAGGTCGCCATGCCCACTTTTATAACGGTCTCATCTGCCCCCGCAACGCTTCGGTTATCCGTCTGCGACTTCATCTTCTCGCGCAAGGCTCTGAGTTCTTCCAAACTTTTCATAACCTACCTCCAAAAATATCCACTAAATTTTCTTGTATGTACTCTTTCAGGAACATACGTACTTCGGGCGACGATAACGGTACGCCCTCCCCCAGGATCTCGCGCACTTCGCGCGTGTCGAGCGCGCCGCGGCGATCACCGCTTTCCGCAGTGATCCGAAAATCTGCCTGCGGATTCATCGTGACCAGCTGCAATGCGACTCCGCCGAAATCCCCCAGCGGCATACGGTCAACATGGCTGATCTGATATGATGCGCATACTTCGGTTCCCTTGCCCTTTTCGGAACGGATGGAAAACTCTCCACCCGCGCTCTCCGCGGAAAATTTGAACAGCGGCAGACCCATGCCGACTTTGCGCGTCGTGCGCGTCGTCGTGAACGGGTCGGTGACCCGCGCGAGCATTTCTTCGTCCATGCCGCACCCATTGTCAACAATGCAAATGCGAAGGACATCCTTTTCAAAATCCGCACTGACTCCGATCTCGATGAGCGTCGCACCCGCCGAAATCGAATTTTCCGTGATATCCAGAATATTGAGAGCAAGTTCGCGCATGTCAGTCCCTGTACTTCGCCAGGATCCCCTCGACTTCGTCGGGCGTGACCTTGCCGTACACGTCGTCGTTCACCGTCATAACCGGCGCGAGCCCGCAGCAACCGATGCAGCGCGTGGCATCCAGCGAAAATTTCAAATCGTCGGTGCACTGTCCGCCTTCGATCTTTAACGTGTCGCAAATCTTTTTATAGACGTCGCCGCTGCCCTTGACATAGCACGCCGTGCCAAGACATACCCCGATCTTGTACTGCCCCTTCGGGTACAATGAGAACTGTGCGTAAAACGTCGCCACGCCGTACACTTCCGCAAGTGAAACGCCCAGCTCGTCCGCAATGATCTGCTGAACCGCTTCGGGAAGATATCCGTAAATATCCTGCGCTTTTTGCAGAGCCGCAATCATCAACCCATTGTCGCCGCGCGTCTTTAATTGCGCAAGCTCTGCGCGCAGCTTTTCTTCCTGTTCCTTCGTACCGTTGAAAGGAACATCGATCTTCTTAGCCAATGAAACCTACCTCCGACAGTAATATATAGGGAACACTGCCCCCAATTTATAATTCAATACTATTATTTTATCATAACGCATTATTTTTTTCAATGATTCTACGCGACATTTTTTGTTTTTTTTACGCAATTTCGCCGCCTTTGCTCCCCGCGGCGGACGGAAACGGGGTGCGCTTGACATTTTTTCCGATTTATGGTATTCTTTAACGGCAGGCATGGCCTGCGGGTATTGTACAAAACTTCGGAGGTGAACGCATGAACTACGCAGAACTTCGCGAGCAAGCCTTATACAAATACTACAGCAAATACGCGCAGGATATCACGGAACTGACGCGCATGGCGAGCAAGAGCGACATCATCAACCCCAAACTTTACGAAAAATACGACGTCAAACGCGGTCTTCGCGACATTAACGGAAACGGCGTCGTCTGCGGGCTCACCGAGATCTCCGAGATCCTCGCGTTCGGCAAGGACAAAGACGGCAATAAAGTGCCCATGGACGGGCAGCTCTACTACCGCGGTATCAATATCCGCGACCTGGTCGCGGGCGCAAAGGGACGGCGCTTTGATTTTGAAGAAGCGACCTATTTGCTCCTGTTCGGACATCTGCCCACCAAGGCGCAGCTCGAACGTTTCTGCGAGATCCTCGCCGATTTCCGTACCCTGCCGCCCTCATTTGTGCGCGACATCATCATGAAAGCCCCGTCCAAAGACATGATGAATATGCTGGCGCGCAGTGTGCTTGCGCTCTATCCTTATGACCCGAAACCCGACGACACGTCAAAGCGCAACGTTTTGCGGCAGTCCTTACAGCTGATCGCACAATTCCCTCTGCTCTGCGTCTATTCGCAAAAGGCGTACAGCTACTACCATTCGGACGCGTCGCTGTTTATCCATAAACCGCAAAAAGAACTTTCCTGCGCTGAAAACATCCTCTACATCCTGCGCAGCGACTGCAAATACACCGAACTCGAAGCGGAAGTGCTCGACCTCTGTCTCGTCCTGCACGCCGAACACGGCGGCGGCAACAACTCGACGTTCACCACGCACGTCGTGACCTCGTCGGGTACGGACACCTACTCGTCCGTCGCGGCATCGCTCGGCTCCCTCAAAGGTCCCAAGCACGGCGGTGCAAACATCAAAGTCTGTGAAATGTTCGACAACATCAAAGCGAACGTTCCCGATTTCGACCGCGGCAAACTGAAAGATTATGTCGCGAAGATCGTAGACAAAGAGGCGTACGACCATTCGGGGCTTGTCTACGGCATGGGTCACGCCGTGTATTCCCTGTCCGATCCGCGCGCGGACATCCTCAAATCGTTTGCCGAAAAACTCGCCGTGGAAAAGCACAAGGAAGAGGAATATGAAATGCGCAAATACGTCGCGCAGGCAGCGGCGGAAGTCATTGCCGAAAAGCGCCGCATCTACAAAGGCGTCGCTCCCAACGTGGACTTTTATTCGGGCTTTGTTTACGACATGCTCGATCTGCCCCGCGAACTGTACACTCCCTTCTTTGCAGTCGCACGCATTGCAGGCTGGTCCGCTCACCGCATGGAGGAGATCACGAACGGCGGCAAAATTATCCGTCCCGGCTATCAGGCAGTCGCGCCCCGTCAAAAATACGTGCCGCTCGAAGAGCGCAAAGAAGAAGACTGAAATTGCAAGCAAACATACGAAATTGAATAAAATCACAGGGGCGTGTGCGCGATTCCGCGCACACGCCCCTGTTTTTAAACGCGCCGCGCTAAATTTAGCGCGGCGCGTTTGATCAGATACGATTGATTTTTGCGATCTCTTCCACAGGAACTTTGGGCGTTCGATCTGCACGAAGAATGCCGTTGACTTCCTGTTCAACGTCGGTGATCTGCGTATAACAATATCCGCTGATATGCATCTTCGAAATCGCCGAAACGAGCGAGCGAAGGCGTGCGATATATTCCTCGTCGCTCTTTACGCCTGCGCCGTAACCCCAGCCGTTCTTTTCGTCGTTGACATACGCCGTTCCGCCGAATTCGCTCATCACGATCGGCTGGCCCTCGTAGCGATACCCTTCCGCATACGGCAAAAACTGCGAATTGCCTGCATCCCCTTCGGTCAATTTGCGGATGTCATCGTAGAACGAATACAGTTTTTCGCCGTCCTGTTCATAGTGATGCACGGTCAAAATATCGCTTTTGGCATGCATCCATCCGTCGTTGGATATAACGGGACGCATCGGATCGAAGTTTTTTGTCAGATAATACAGTGCGGTCGCAAGCGCGGACTGCCGTCCGTTGGTAAAAATGTTGCGCACCCCCCAGCTTTCGTTAAAAATGACCCAGGTAACGACGCTCGGATGGTTATAATTTTGCCGTACGATCTGCATCCATTCGTTTACGATGCGTTCGGACGCCTCGTCCGAATACCAGTGATTGGACGGAAGCTCACACCAGACAACAAATCCTAAGATGTCCGCATAATACAAAAATACGTCGTCCTCAACCTTCTGATGTTTGCGCACGCCGTTAAACCCCATTTCTTTGCTCAAACGGATGTCACTCTCGATCGCTTCTTCCGAAGGCGGCGTGATACCCGATTCGGGCCAGTATCCCTGATCGAGCAGAAGACGAAGATAATACGGCAGATTATTGAAGAGCAGCTTTCCGTCCTTGGCAACAAATTCGCGCAGTCCGAAATAGCTTCCGACCGCATCGACCTTTTTTCCGCCCTGCCACACCTCGATATCGACGTCGTACAAGGCGGGGGACCAAACCGACCACTGCTCCACCTGATAGGTGAGCGCGCCGCTGTCCAGTCGCACACAAATCTCGTTTTCCGCATCGCGTGCATTCACGCACACATCCTGTACGGGTTTTCCGTCAAAAGAAATCGCGATACGTACCTGTGCATCCGCGCACGGGTGCGACACTCCGACCGAAAACGTGACGGAATTATCCTGCAAAGAAGGCGTCATTTTCAGTTCTGTCAGATATTGTTTGTCGACGTATTCCAGCCATACGCTCTTCCATATGCCCGTTGTCTGCACATACCAGCAGCCGAAATTTTCACGTTCCCAGCGCTGTTTTCCGCGCACCTGCACGGGAGAATTGCAGTCGGTGCATTTAATGCAGAGCGTTCCCCTGTTCCCTCGCAGATAGGGCGTCACATCGACGCAAAAGCGAGTATATGCACCGACATGCCTGCCGGCAAAACTTCCGTTGACATACACTTCCGTCTCATAATCGGCGCCGCCGATATACAGAAGCGTACGTTTGCCCGCTTTCCCTTCGATCTCCCGCGAATACCAAACCGATTCATGAAAGGAAGTATCCCCGATGCCGCTCTTCTCTGTTTCATAAGTAAAAGGAACGCAAATGGTGCGCGCAAGCTCACCTTTTTTTGCCGCCGCATCATTTACTTCTTCGCCGAATGCAAATTTCCATGTGCCGTTCAGGCTCTTCCAATCTTTTCGCACAAACTGCGGGCGCGGATGCCCCGCAATGTAACACTTTGTATGTTTCATAAAACTCTCCTGTCCGAATATGCGGCATTTGGCCGCGCTCTCACTTTAAAATGTTATACGTAAAATCCAGAAGCTCGATCTGCCCTGCCGCGGAATAGACGCCGAGATATCCGCTTGTAAACGCATGATCGTCCGTATATTCCAGTTTACTGTTTCCGTCCAAAATGACGGACAAAGTACCGTTTCTTGCGCTGACTTTCACGGTGTGCGCGTTCCCGTCCGAAACGGAAGGCGCGCGCGCCGAAACCAGCATCTCATCGCCGTAATCAAAGCGGCGCAAAGTCATGATCTGCCCCGTGAATTGCAGATAATATCCGCGCCACGACTGTTTCGGCTGTGCCGTGAACCACGAATAATAGTTCTCGCGAAGCATAAATCCCGCATCCGCATTCGCCGAAAGGCAAAAAGTCAGTTCGGTTTCAAAATCGGTGATGCCCGCATTTCCCCAATGCGCCGCTCCCGGCACGTCGCCGCCCGAAACGCGAACGGTCTCGCCCACCGAAACATCGCCGCTCAACGGCTGAAAAGCCGAAACGGAAACGTTTTGAGGCATTTCCGCCCCCGCGCGCACATCAAAGAGAATGATCCCCGCTTTCCCCGAAAGCACTTCGACTTTCATGGCTTTGACACCTTTTTCCGCATTCATTCTGCCCAGCGTCACGTTCACCGCTTCCATTTCCGCTTCGCTTGCCGGATCGATCTCGGCGATAAGCTCGCTTTCACCTATGGCTATGCGCAGTTTTGCCTTTTCTCCCGTCAAAACACGTGCCGAAACGGAATACATCCCGTCTTCGGGAACGTCGACGGCGTACTTGACCCAATCGCCCTTTGCAAGGCATACGGCGTTTTCGTCATCGCGCGTCTGTACGATACTCTGTTTTTCGCCGACGCGCACACCGCCCGAAACCTGCTCCGCGCCTTTGATACAAAAACCTCGCATCTCGCCTTTCAAGTACGAAGTTGCGGGAAATTTCGTCGGAAAATTTTTGGGAGCTTCAAAATCGGAAGTGCCGAACACGTCGTTCGTGAACGCAGTATATTGCACCCCCTCACGGACGGCATACCCCACCGCGCCGGGCGAGGCTTGCGCCGCATACTCGATCGCACGCATGTTGTTGAGATATATGTATCCGATCCCGTCGCCGTTTTCGACGCGCACCGTATTGATTTTATCCGACGCAAACGCAATTGATTTCGCGGCGATCTCTTGTCCGTCTTTGAAAAGAGCGATCGTACCGTCTTCCAGCGTGATGCAATACTTATCGCCAAAGCAGAGTTTTTGCCCGCTCTGCGGCACAAAATTGAACTCTGCCGTAAAATATCCCTGCGTGCTGCCGAGCGTAAATACCCCGTTCTTTTCCATGAGCGCATCCCCCGATGCCGCCGATGCAGTGGGTTGTGCAGGCACCAGCACGGGACGGTGCGTCACGCCGTTGGCGGTGAGCAGTCCCCCCGAAGGAAGGTATCTGTCCAGATTATACCGCCGCGCAGGTCCGTTTCCGACCAAACTGTGATATGCAGTGTAGATCGAATCGAGGTCCGGCCCTACAAAATTACTGCTGTGCCCCAGCCCGCGGTGGTCCGCATCGGTATCGATGATCGTGACGTTGTCGCGCGGCTGTACGAACGAAGAGAGATCGGAAAGATCCTTCGCGTAAGAATATGCCACGCGGTAACCGTCGGAGATGACATGATTTCCCGTATACGTTAAATAGCTGTACTCCCCGCGGCGAAAAATACCGGGGCCTTCGATCCAGTGCCGCAAGTTGGCTTCGCCCAGCGGCTGCGCCTTTCCGATCGTTTCGGGGCGAATGTTCTCCGCATCCGTGATCTCGTTGAATTGCAATCCTGCGGGAGTAGACGTGTGCATGATATACAGTTTACCGTCGTCCGAAACATAAAACGAGCCGTCAATGCCCATTCCGAGATTTCCGTAATCGATACTGCCCTCTTCGGCGTTCGAAATGCTCCAAAGCACAAACCCATCCGTAGGACTTTCGGAGCGGTAAATGTAGTGCCCCTGCCCCGCACGCGATTGACACAAATAAAAATACCCGTTGTAATATACGACTTCGGGAGCATACGCACCGTGTACGGTCGCCTCGCTCGGCGCGACAGCAAACCCCTTGTCCGTCCAATGCACTGCATCTTCCGATTCAAACACCTTGATGCCGTCGCAGGGA
Source organism: uncultured Clostridia bacterium (assembly GCA_944328495.1). Lineage (GTDB taxonomy): Bacteria > Bacillota > Clostridia > Christensenellales > Borkfalkiaceae > Borkfalkia. The sequence continues at coordinate 27,069 of CALVHR010000013.1, read as the reverse complement.
TCGGAAGTGGAAGGATACAGATAATATTTTCCGTTCCAGCGCATCACAAACGGATCGCCGATTCCGTACTGCCCGCCGTGGCCCGTCGCGGCGCTCTCGCCCCACTGCCCTTCGATCTCGATACAGTTTTCGTACCGTTCGCGTTCGGGCGGGACGTATGCGATCTCCTCACGCTTTGCGGCGCATCCGCCCAACACGGCCGCCGCCATGATCGTCGCCATAATCAAAGCTCCTTGCTTCTTGTTCCGCATGATTGTTCCTTTTAAAAAGCGGAGAGCCGCATGCGGCTCTCCGCAACCGTTCGATCAGGCGTAAATTTTCAGATTGCGGTATATGACCGCCGCCCCGTTTGTGTACAATCCGATTTTGCCGTTCGAGAATCCCCAAGTATCGGTATACGTAAACAGGAGCGTTTCTCCCGACCAGGCCGTGATCGTATTGCCGCGCACCTGAATTTTCAGCGGCACAAACACGTCGCTTGTCTTGAAAGGATTGCCCTGTACAAAAGTTGCGAGGTTGGACTGCGATCCGTCCGCATAATTGAGCTCATCCAACACGACCTGATTATTGTTGACCGCCAGATAATACCCTTGTATGCTCGTATAGGCGTCGTACGAAGATGCGGCGTAATTTCGTGCATGGAACACGATACCTGCCGTCGAAGTTCCCGTCGCACCTTCGAGTTTGATCTCTACTTCCATTGTGAAATCACCGATCGTATTGTCGCCGAAATATACGAGCTGACGCGTACCGGCTTTCGCATAATGTCCGCCGTCCTTGATCTTCCAGATCGTCTTATAATCGACGCCCTTTTCCACATATTCTCCAAGGGAAGCCTCGAACTGCGGCGACTGCGCGGACGCTTCTACAAAACGCAATCCTGCAAATGCGATCTCCTCCGAAAGCGATTCGATCTTGACAATGTTTGCACCCTTTTGCAAGTCCGCCTCCATTACGACTGCCTTGACATATTCGCCTTCTTCCGCCTCGATCGCGGGCAGCTTGCATTTGAAGCCCGTTTCGTTGCCGATACGGATACCGACTTCTTTTCCGCCATCGCTTTCGCGGTAAATGAGTTCGATCGCGTATCTGCCGCCTTCGCGCGCATTGACCAAATAACTTACAAAATCTTCTTTTGCAAGCGTCATACTCTTAACGCCTGCAAGATTTCCCTCTTCAATCACCGCAACACCGCTCTTGTCGCTCAGACTGAATGCATCGCAATAGGTATCTTCGCGAAGATACAGAGACGCCCCGACATAACCCGTCGCCTGTTTCGGTTCGCTCTCGTCGCTCATGCCCATAGCCACATTGCTGAAAGCGGTATATCCGACCTGTGCGTCCGTCGCAAGATCTTTATAACCGATCTTTCCGGCAGAAAATGTCGCAGACGCATCGTCGATTTTGGTCATTTCATCAAAGACAACATCTACCAGCCCGTCACGCGCCGCAACGCGCACAGTGTGCATTTTATCGGCGGAAAAAGCATTTTCGGTTTTGCCCTGAGCGATCTCGCTTCGCTGCCCGCCCTGCACCGTAAACAAAGAAATACTCTTTGCCGCAAGATCCACCGTAACTCCGGCATAATTATTTTCGTCCGTGTACGCAAAAACAAATGTCGTCGCGGTGCTTCCGCTCACGTTGAATTCTGCGGTAAAGTTTGCCGCCGCGCTTTCCTTGCTGACAAGAAACGCGCCGCTCGTTTCAAATTTTTCGCCGTCCTTGCCCGTCGCATAAAATGCGGGAAGAGCAGGTTTGACGCTCCCCTGCAACCCGGGCGCTACCGACATCTGCTTTCCGTTAAAGGTCAGGCGGTCAATGCCGAGACTGCGGTTGGGCCCGCCCGAAGAGTTGAGATAGTGATAGGCAAGATAATACGAATCCATATCCGGTCCCATCACCGTGGAAGAGTGCCCGATGCCTTTGAGTTCGCCTTCCGTTTCGAGAGCCAGCGGATTGTCCGCCGCGCGAGTGAACGCATTGCGGTCGATGCCGCCGTCCGTGCGCGAAAGGTTCTCTGCGGTCGCGTACGCGATACGATACCCGTCCGACGTTACATGGTTGCCCGTATAGGTGAGATAATAGATCCCGTCCCGTTTGAGAACGTACGGCCCTTCCGTCCAGCCGCCGATGGATGTGCCGTTCAGTACGGGCGTCGCCTTCGCGTCGACCGTCAACATATCCGTCATTTTCGCCATGCGGATCCCGGTATCGTCTGCATACAGGAAATATTTTTCTTCGTTATCGTCAATAAACACCGATCCGTCGATGCGGAGCCCGAAATTCTCCGTCGCCTTTACGAACGGACCTTCGGGCGAAGCGGAAGTCAGCACATAATGCCCGTTCCCGCCCGGCGAAGTATACATATAAAATGTCCCGTCCCAATAATACACTTCGGGCGCGTATGCCGACGCCGTGATCGGATCTTGCGAGACATACCCTTCTGTAAGCCCGTTGCCCGTCATCGGTGTCCAGTTCACGAGATCTGCCGATTTATACCCGCGTACCCCTGTCTGAAAATTGAGCGAAGAACAGTACAGATAATACATTCCGTTCCAGCGCATCACAAAGGGGTCACCGATGCCATAGCCTTCCCACTGATTCGCAATGGTCGCCTCTTCACCGAGAAGATATTCGTTGTACGCGCGGTTGTCGTATGTGGTATAGGTCGTGTTCGGGTCGGTATATTCCTTCCCGTCTTCTCCGTCTTGAGAAGCGCAAGCAACCGATCCCAACAACAAAAATGCCGAAAGAGCAAAAACAAGTGATTTTTTTAACAATTTCATGTTCGTTCTCCCCCTTTATGCGTTTGCCGCGGCATTGCTCGCCGCACGGTACAGGGTTCCGTCCGCTGCCACGCGGATATACTGCGACGCATTCGCAGCGTCCACGCCGCCTTCTCTGTCTACATGATCGAGATAGCAATCCCACCAAGGATCATATAAAGTATGATCCCCCGCGTTGTGCGCCGCTTCGCGCATCGCCACGCCGAACACTTCGCCCGCAGCGATCCCCAACGCCTGGTTGGTAACGGTATACGAAACGGTGGTGATGCCGTTTTCGCGGGTGATCTGCGCCGTGCCGATTTTGTCGCTTTCCGCCGCGGACCACCATGCCCCCGCTTTCCCGTACACATTCCCGTCGGAAGCAATCTTGATCAGATAATCGACGTTCTCCCAACCATCCAACGCTTCGCCGCGATCGATATAAATAAGGATCATTTCCCTCTCACCGGTGCTGTACACCCCGAAATCGCCCGTCGAGATAAAGCGGAAAGTCACGCTGTCAGCCGAACGTTCCACTTTGGCGCGGAAATCGTCCGCATATGCGGTCATCGGATAGCTTGCGCCCTGCGCCGTCTCGTTGTTCAGTCCAATTCCGAAACGGATGCGGTACAATTCGTGTTCGGCGGTATAGACCGTCAAATTGTCTGCCGAAGTTTGAGTTTTTTTGCAAGCGCCGCGATCGAATAACAGGACGAACGCAAAAGGCACATGATCTCTCTCCGTACGGACGCATTGAGCGCCTGTACCATTTTTTGTAAATTTTCCTCGTCATCAATGCAAAGAGTGTATTCGCGCTTGGCCATGTTTCCCCCCTCCGCCCCGCAAAAGCGGTTGCCGCATTTTTTTCTATTATAATATAAGACGAAGAGGAAGTCAATCGCACATCGAAAAAGGATATGCCGGGATTTTTTGCATACCCGTTGACGGATGAATGGGGACATGGTATAATACACAAAAGGAGAAATGCCATGGAATTGCGGGAATTGCGATATTTTCTTGCCGTCGCAAACGAAGAAAACATAACCAAAGCAGCCGACCTCGTGCACACGACGCAGCCCAACCTGTCGCGGCAGATGCACAGTCTTGAAGAAGAGATCGGGAAACCCCTATTCGTTCGGGAAAACCGCCGCATCTCGCTTACCCCTGCGGGGAAATTGCTTCGCAAGCGTGCGGAAGAGATCCTGGAACTGTACGAAAAGACGGAAAAGGAACTGACAGGCTCGGATAAAGACATCAGCGGCGACGTTTCCATCGGCTGCGGCGAATCGTACGCCATGCGGCTGATCGCACGGGCGGCAAAGCGCACACGGGAAAACAACCCGAAAATACGCTTCCACTTTTTCAGCGGCGACGCCGCGACCGTCACCGAGCGTCTGGATCAGGGACTGTTTGACTTCGGCGTGCTCATCGACTATCCCGACATGTCCGAGTTTGAATATATCCGCCTGCCCCTCTTTGACGAGTGGGGCGTCTTGGTGCGCAGCGATCATCCGCTGGCCTCAAAGCAGGCGGTTACGGCAGAAGATCTGCGCGATGTCCCGCTCATTTGTTCGCAGCAGGTGATGCGCAACAAAGCACACGCCGTGGCGAACTGGCTGCGCAGAGCAGGCACCGCCCCCGAGATCGCCGCCACCTACAATCTGCTTTTCAATGCCTCCCTTCTCGTGCGCGAAGGACTGGGCTGTGCGCTCGGCATCAACCGCATTGTCTGTGCGGACGAATCAAACGATCTGCAGTTTCTCCCCCTTTCCCCGCCCGTTGAGTCGCATCTCGACGTCGTCCGCAAAAAATCTCGGCTTCTCTCGCCTGCGGCGGACTGTTTTTTGCGCGAACTGACCGCTGTCTTGCAACATTAGTGCCATAAAATTTCCATAGCGTTGCTTTGAAAACGTGAACATCCCGCAGATTCGAAGCGGGATATACAAGGAGGATACGATGCGTCCGCAATATCATTTCGCACCCGCTCGCAACTGGATGAACGACCCCAACGGCACCTATTTCGACGGAAAAACCTATCATCTGTTCTATCAGTACAATCCCGAAAGCTCGGACTGGGGAAATATCTGCTGGGCATACGCAAGCAGCAAAGACCTCGTGAACTGGACGCGACGCGGCGTACGGCTTGCCCCCGACCCCGCGTCGGGAGAACGGTACTGTTTTTCGGGCTGTTGTTTCGCAGCAAAGGACAAAATTAAAATTTTTTACACATCCATCGGCTTCGAAGACCGCGCCGTCGCCGAGCACGCGAAACAGATCGTTTGCGACGCCGAACCCGATTTTTCACACATCGCACGCAAAGCACAGATCACATCGGAGATACACCCTTTTCGCGTCCGCGAATGGAGGGATCCGTTCGTCTTTTCCTTCCGACAAAACGTATATCTTCTGCTGACAGGAACGCGCGATAAGCGCGGCTGTATCCTCTTGTACCGCGCGCAGGACGAGTCCTTGAACCGCTGGGATTTTTCCGGCGAACTGTTTGCCGTCGAGGGAGACATCCTTGAATGCCCTAACGCCGCAATCTTCGGCGACACAATGCTTTTGCTGTACTCTTCGATGCGCGGCGGGCGCGTGCGCTATGCCTGCGGCGTATTTGACGGAAAAACGCTCAGCGTACGTGAAGAGGGCGACACGGATTTCGGTACAAACGCGTTTTACGCGAGCAATCTGTCAGCGAGCGCGGACGGTCAGACTGTTCTCTACGGCTGGCTGCGCGAAGATCTGTGCGGGCGATCTTCTCCCGACGGCTTGTACAGCGGCTGCCTTGCCCTGCCGCGCCTCATACGTTTAAACGGCTATACGCCGCTATTTGCTCCCATCGGCGCGCTCGCTTCCCTCGAAGGCGCCGCACTCTCTCCCGAGAGCACGTGCGAGCACGCGCGCATCCGCCTTGCGGCAGAGCAAAACAGTTCGTTTGTCCTGCGTTCAGGCGGAGGAGAAGGCATATTTGCGAACGTTTCGGACGGCATCCTGCATGTGCGCCGTCAAAGCAAATTTCCCGATGCAAACGACGCGCCCCTCGCTTTGCCGCTCGGCGGCGCAAAAGAACTGGATATTCTGCTGGACGGGAGCGCGATCGAAATTTTTGCGCAGGGCCGCGCCCTTTCTTTCCGCTTTTATGCGGCGGAAAAAGAGAAGCGGCTCTTTTACGGAGAGAACGTGCACAATGTGCGCATCTGCGAAATGCATCCTGCCCGCTTTTACGACGAATAAATGCTGCACAATCAAAGCGACGGCACCGCCAAAACGGTGCCGTCGCTATTTTTGTACGGCGCAGACGGTATACCCGTCTGCGCCGTGCGCTTAAATTTTTGATTTACTGCATGAAGCTCATCAGAAAGTTGTGACCGTTTTGATCGTCTCCGAAGCCTCTTCGAGCGCCGCCGCGTATGCTTCGGTGCCGCCCAGCACATAGCCGTATTCGGAGAAGATCGCGTGCTGTGCCATCGTGAATGTGCCGATCGCCGTCTCCGCTAAAAATCCGCTGATTTTATAGCAGGCAAACCAATTGCCGTCCACCGCACAGTAGAAGTATTCACCGTCGCGCACCATGGTCAGCGAATGCGTCACGCGTTCGCTCCCGTTGCGGAAAGAAATATTGTTGAAATTGACGACTTTCCCCGGCCAGTACCAATCGATACCGGAACACTGCACCAGCACGACGTCGCCGAAACTGTAATCGACGTGCATGTCAAACGCGAGATAGTAGATCGTATTGCCCGAGCGTGCGAAGATGCCCGCTTTCGGATAGGGCTCGCCGCCGTTGATGCCCACGAGATCGATGGTCGTCGTAAACATGAACTGATCGGTCATCACCCCTTTGACGTACGCATATTCGTTGGAAACGTTGTCGACGCCTTTATGTTCCAGATAGGCATCCGCAGTCCCGTCGTCATGGCTGAAATCGATATTGATGGTCGGCTTGTGCCCCTCGGGAGAAGTGCCGAACATCGCACCGCCCTCCGCTTTGACGGTAAAGGAACCGACGTTACTGGTGTACGTTGTATCGTTTACCTTTGCGACCGCACGGACACTGAACTCACCCAATTCATTGCACAAAAACGCATATGCGGTATCCGCAGTTGCCTTTGCGTCCCGATACATTCCGTCTTCGCCTGCGATCTGATAGGTAAATTCCTGTCCTGCGGGGAAATTTTCCGCAGAAACCGTCACGGCGTTGGTCTCAAACTGTGCGACCACACTGTTTTGAACGGTAAGCGCAAGAGACGGAACTCCGCCTACGTTGCCTCCGTTGCCGCCGTCGCCACCGCCGCCGTCAGAAGGATTCGACGCTGTTTTGCTGCATGCCGCAAAAAACGCACACAGGAACACGCCGACGAGCAGCATACAAAGAAATTTTGATAATTTTTTCATGGCTCCTCCTTATTCCGCAGTATACACGGCGATCGAATCTACGCGCAAATCGGAATTCTTGGCAGAGCTTCCGAACATGACCGCGTTTAACGTATCTGCACTGTTGCGATAACGAAATCCGTCCGCTTTCATCTCACCGTTCACATACACATCGAAACGGCCGCTTTCCACATCCGTCACCACTTTTATGTCGACCATTTCATTGCGCGTGTATTCCGCCAAAACTGTCTTTACGCCCGCATTATATGCGACGAGATTGTATTTTCCGTACGCATATTCAAACGCAATGCTGACCGAATATTCGCCGTCTTCATTGAGAAGATAGATCGCATTGCCCCAATCCGCTTCGTTGAAGCTCATACGCGCCTCGACAGTGAATTCCCCGCTCTGCGGCGCAAAGCTGTATTGCAGGAACGCTTTCTGCATATTGCGCTGTGCCTGGAAGGTGCGCACGTTCAGATACTGTGTGCCGTCCGCCGCCCTGCGCACGATCATGTCAGGGGTAAGGCTCAATGCATTGATCTCTACACCGTAAGCCTGCATGCCCGCAACCGACTTTTCATAATCCTCGTACACGAGATAATTTTTGCCGTCCGCGCTCATGTTGCGACCCGCATTCATTGCCGCATACGCCGCATTCAACGCCTCAATCGCAGCATCCGCTTCGCCTTCGGTGAGTGCCGACGTCTTATTGACCAGCGCATATACGTCTTCGATCGCTTCGCGCAGCGCGTCCACGTCTGCCTGCTTATACTCGCCGAGACCGTCTCCTGCGGGGATCGCGTAGTAATTGCCGAGCGCACTCGCCGCCGCCATCAGTTCGCTGCGCAGCGCCGCATCCGCCGCCGTTGCCGCCGGATCGCTGCTGCTGTAGATCGTCGTGCGCGCCGAAGCGGTCACGCTGTCGCTCGTAGGCGTTTCACTCGTTTTTGTAAGATAAATTTTTTCAATGGATACGCCGTCTTCGATGCAATATATATTCAACGTATACCTGCCTGCCGCGCTGAACGAAAGGGTCGTTCCCGCTTTTCTCCAATGGAACACCTCTTCGCGGTCATACGCATATTCGTCTTGCGTAAAAATCACACTTCCGTTGATACCGACTGCATACGCTCCAGAACGGTGCGTGGGAGCCTGCACATTTACCCAGAAGTTATAGGTGCCGGGCGTCGTGATGATGATCTCAAAATTCATCGTGGGAGCGGCGCCCGTATTGCCGCTGTAATCTTCGCGCAGATCCACGGTGCGCATGGAAATGCCCGCATCCGTGACCGCCGGGATCCATCTGCCGTCCGTATATGCGTATTCGCTCTCTTCCGCCGCAAGTTCGGGCTCGATGGTGAGTTTTCCGCCCTGCTCCACAAAGTAGCCGGTGCCGTACGTTTCCGCAAGGTCATACCCTTCGGGCAAAGTGTACGTTTCGCCGTCCGTGCCGTAGAACGCGTCGTAATACGCTTTCGCCACAGGATCGGTGTTGTACGTCGTGTTGTAGCTTTCCAGCGGTCCGAAATAGGAATCCTGTTTCTCGGAAGTATATACCACCATCTTGTCAACGACGATCCAGGGATCGATCATGTACAGGCGGATCGTATTGACGCCTGCATTTTCGATCGTGATGCTGAGGGTATGCTTGATGATCTGCGTGAATACGCCCTCTTCCCAAGCGGGATTATTGGTGCCGTAATCGCGTTCGCCTTCGATGACGACGGGAGCCGCGTCGCCGACGCCGACCGCAAGGCGCACATGCCCCTGCGAATGCAGCGTGGGAAGGCGGTACACTTCCATCTCAAAGGTGCCCGTCGAAGTAAAATACACATCGTATTCGAGATAGGGTGCGGAAGACGCAAACGTATCGAGATTGTAGCCGGCAAGGGTATTGCTCTCTGCACGGACCATATCTCCCGAAACGCGGCCGAGATCTTTGATCACTTCCCAGCTTGCCGCAGCCGTTTCCTTTTCACGCGTGTAATGTTCCGCTTCAATGGAAACGTAGCCGTCCTGCTCCACATATGTGCCTTCGCCGAGATCATAGTTGCCAAACACGACGTTGATCGAAATTGTTTTCGTGTAATTGCCCGAGGTGATCGTCACGGTCGCCGTTTCGTTTTTGGAAATCTTGCTCCAATCGATCTCTGCCCAGACGCGCACTTCGTCCGTAACGACGCCCTGCGCCGAGCTCAGTTTTACAAAATCTTTATCCGCGGATACGGTGTAATTGAAATTGCCCGAACCCTTGTTAAAGATATCGATGTATTTGCGGCCCTTCGCATAGTTGTAGAAAGACAAGGAAGAATCCTGCTGTTCCAGCGACTCCCCTTCCGCGATGACGCCCGGCTCCGTCGCACCCAACGCAAAGGTCGGTCCGCCGTTCGCAAAGCCTGACATCACGGGCGGCGCATAGTTTTCGGGATCCATCATGTTTTCCCACTTGCCGCCGTTGAGCAAAGTATTGTAATAGGAAATTTCGTCCTTGCGCATGCGGTTGAATTCGAGGGAATGATTGTAACAGTTCCAAGCAGTCGCGTTGCGGCCCTGCTCGTAGGCAACGTTCCCTTTCTGCGCATAGTAGAATTCCGCGTTGATGAAATACGCACAGCGCACTTCGAAAAGAATGGTTTCGTAGAACACGTTCTGCTGGCGCTCGGGGATCGCCTCGTACAACGCTTCTGCGCGTTCCCACAGGTCTTTGTACTGCGATGCGCGGCGCTCCATTTCGTCGCCGTACGCCGCCGAGAAGAGATCCACACTCATATGCTCGAGCTTGCGCACATTAGTCATCTGCGTGTACTCTTTCATGATCGCAACAACTTCGTCCGCAAACTCTTCGCCGTATTCGCGCGCAGCCACCTTTCCGTAATACTGCTCGAATACGTTTTCATTGTTGTATTGATCGATATCGTAGCCCAGGTCCATAACGAACCCGATCTCCATCATATTCATCTGCATGTCGCCCGCATTGAGCACCCATGCCTTCTGAATGCCGCTTTTGTATGCCTTGCTCAGCTCCTCGTACACCATCGTCTGCGGCATGGAATTGATCCACATGTAGCTCTCGTTGTCGGGGCCCCAGTAGGACGCATGGTAATACACGCCGTTGCCGCCGCTGCGCTCGCGCTCTTCGGCGTTCGGCACATTGCGGACAAACCCGTGGTTGTCATCCGCCCAAATGATGGTGATGTCTTCGGGCACTTCCAGACCGTTGTTGTACAGCTCCTGTACCTCTTTGTACGGCTGGAATACCATGAACACGTCTTCCAGGGTATCCACTCCCAGCTCTTCCATCAAAATGGTGCGCTGCAAATCGATGATCTGTTCGAGAAGCATGTTCTTGTCGCCGTACCAGGGCGCCTGATTGATGTATGCGGTGTTGAACCCTTCGTCGTGCGCGCCGCGCATGCCCAGCGTCCAGGATACTTCATAATCCTTGTTCGCGCGCACCGATTCACGCCAGTATTCTTCGATGACCGGCTGGCTCGCCTTGTCCGTATAGTCGTACAGAACTTTTACATTCGTATATTCGGGATGTTCGGATTTGTATTTGCTGACAAAATTATCCCACTCGTTGAGGTTGTTGCGAAGCAGCATGTCGCAGTGCGAAGTCCCGATGACAATGCCGTAATAATCGGCGTTGACAGGATTTTCCACATAGTCTACAAACGCGTCCGAGCAAGCGTGCATTGCCGGCCAGAGATAGTTCGCCTTGCTGCGCAGGAGCATCTCGAAGATCTCTTTGTACAGCTTGGGCCCCATGTGCTTGCCGTCGTCCATCACCCTGCCCCACAGTTCGAGGTCTTCTTCGTCGTTGATGAAGATGCCGCGGTACTGCACGTCGGGCTCTTCCGAAACGTAGCGGTAATCCGCCGCGAGGGTAAAGCTGTCGCGGTGGGCGGGAACGCTGTCGGCAAAGAACGTCCAGGGGGATACGCCGAGCTGTTCGCTGATGTTGTAAATACCGTAAATGGAGCCGCGCTTATCCGACCCCGCGATGACGAGCGCCGTGCCGACCTTCCCGTCGCCGAACGGATCTTCCACCGTGTCCAGCAAATAGGTTTCCCATTTGCCTTTGACCTGCGAAACGTCGATCTTGCCGCTTTCGATCAGGGAACCGATCGCCTTGCTCTTGCCGATGGTGCCGATGATGATCGCGTGATCGGTATAGCCCGTAACGCTCTGCGCGATGACGGGTTTGACGTCGGTGACCGTTTCGATGTCTTCCTGCAAGTCGTACGCAGCGCGCACGACGCCGGGATAATCGCCGTCCGTAGCACCCGGTGCATTCGTGCCTTCCACAACGATGAGCGCCGCGCGGCTGTCGTCAATGAGCTGAAAATCGCCCGCTTCGGAGCCGACATCGCCGCCCTCATCCGCCGTCTTGGCGCATGCGACGATCAAAAGCGATAAAGCAAGCAGTACGCCGACAATGATCGCAGTGATCCGAAAATGTTTTTTGAGTTGCATTTGCTTCCTCCATGTTATTCTGCGGCGGCCTCTGCGGCGGCCATTCGGCCGCCGCATCGGTCTGCCCTTGTTGCAATGATTAAAAATTGTTTCTTCCGCATCCGCGCGGCACCGCCGCGCCCTGTTCCTTGTTTCCGCCGCAGTCAAGCCGCGGCGGATAAAGTTGCTGTGTTTATTCCGTTATTCTGCGATGATCTCGCGCGCGCTTTCAATTTTTGATGCGCCGTCTACCCAACCCGACCTATAATCAAAGGTACTGGTCGTATCATCTCCCATATTGCGCAGCCAAATTTGGTTCGGAGCGCTGCCGTCTTCACGTACATACAGACTGATCGTATGTTCGCCTTCCGTCAATTCAAAGGTATATTGGTCTGTATATATCCATTTCCCGATATAGAACGATCCGGGATTCGAACACTGGAACGGCGTTCCGTCATGCCCGCAGTGAATGGAATTATTAACGGTAGTCAAACTGCTCAACTGAACGAACATGGTATATGTGCCCGGCGTTTGGATTTTGACCTTAAACTCCAGCCAGGGCGCGTTTGCCTTTGCATCTTCCGGGGTATCCCACGAGGTGCCATTATCAGCGTTATGCATGCCCGTTACAGTGCAGTTCGTCCAAGGAGTCCAAACTTCCTCTTCCACAGAGCCGTTGCCGTAATTTGCGTAATCGGACTGTTCCATCGCCGCGATGGTATTGATGACGACCTCTCCGTTCTCTTCCAGCCAAGCGCCGTATTTGGCGACGTTGGCAGTGATCGAAACTGCATCCGATTCGCCCTGATCGCTGTACGCGCGGACGGTCATTTCATATGTGCCTGACTGCGCGAACGTGATCACGTTCCCTTCGATGCTCCAGCCTTCCTGAGCGCAATCGATGATGTATCCGTCCGCCGCGCCGAGCGTATTCAGAGCGAGCGTGCCGCCTTCCTGCACATTGTAGGAAGAATTCATAAAGATCTGCGGTGCAAACGACTGCTCAATATTCAGCGATTTGATGGTATAAGAAATATTGCGCTGCGAAGTGCCCGTATAGAAATACTCGACGGCATCGCCCTTGCCCTGACGGCGGAAATTGGAAACGCCGAGGTAGCAATTGTCCAATTCCTTCGTACTTTCACCGAGCACCACCGTGCCGGTAAGATAGATATAGCTGATTTCGTTGTCGAAATCGTTATAGATGGTCAGCGTGTATTCTTCGCCCGGCTGCACCTTGATAAGCTGGCCGTCCATCGAGAAAGAAGTCCATCCTTCCAAAGAGCCGTCGACCATGCCGCGATGCCGCAAAGCTCCGTTTTCGACGGCGACAACCATCGTGCCTTCGTTGCCGTCATTCGAGGTAATCCCCGAATTGTGGAAAAACGCGAGGTTGATAAATCCGGTGCCGTTATTGTCGACAAAAGTGATTTCCGTTTTCACCAGTCCGTTCAGGGCGCTGTCGAACTTTTTATAGAAGATCAAAGGTGCGCTGCCGCCGACGCCCGCGCCGGAAGTAACCGTCATACCGTTCTGATCGAAGGTGATCGTGCCGCGATTCTCCGCGCCGTCCGCCTTATTGGTGATGTCGGGCCCCGAAACTTCGCTGGTAAGCGTCGGATTCCAGATCACGTTCTCCTCGTCCGTAACCGTTACTTTGAAATTCGAAGTATCCGTAAGAGTTTCGCCTTCATCCGTTGCCGTCAGCGTAAAGTTGTATACGCCGGGGGCGGTGAAGTGGATCAGCCCTGTCTCCGCGTCGTACGAATAGCCGTCCTGCTGGTCGCAGGTGAGTTCAACGTTCGCCACGTCCGAACCCGCCGTATATTTCAGCGTATAGTAACCGCCTGCATTGACGGCCGCGTCGCGGTCCGAATCGACGTCGATGGTAACGCCCGTCGTGGGCTTTTTAACCGTAACGGTTATGGTTCCGCTTCCGGAACCATACGCATTTTCCGCCGTAACGGTGAAAACGTACGTTCCCGTTTGCGTAAAGGTGATTACATTCCCTTCATTCGTCCAGCCGGTCTTCTGATCGCAGGTGATGACCGCCGCTTCGGGACTGCCGAATTCGCTTACCGTGTAGTTCAGCGTATAGGTCGCCGTGTTGTTGGCAAAATCGACGGCCGCCGAACTCTGATTCACCGTAACTACGGGCGAAAGCTGTTTGGCTACGATGCTGTGGATGGTGAATTTGGACGGGTTGCCGCTGTTGAGCCCCGCGCGGTAATAATTGATGTCGCTCCCGTTATCGCGGAAATCGAAGTTGCCCAGGTACAGTTCCCCGTTCAGGTCGAACGTTTCCGTGCGCGAGCTGTCTGTGTACAGTTTTTCGCCGTCGATGTACAGGTACAACCTCTCCGTTTCGGTGTTGACTACGGCACGGACGGTGTACTTATCGCCCAGAACGAGGCGCACAAATTCATCGGTGCCCGCAATGGCAGGTTTTCTCCATTTGCCCGATTCGTTGATCTTGATCATCCATTCGGTCACCGTCACAGTGATGACCGATTTATCGCTAGCGTTAACTCCGGAAACAAGGAACATGATATTCGCAAACGTTGCGCTCGTTGTCGTCGGATCGATCGTGAATTCAACGGAAAATTCGTAGATACCTTCAAGAGCTTGGTCGAACTTATGGTTTACAAATGCAGAGCCGTCGTTGCTCGTCCTGCCCATCTCGAGCCCATTGTCCGTCCAGTTGCGGAAACCGGTAGGGACAAGCGCCTCTTCCGTCCAGTCGGGATCTGCGGTCGAACCAAACGTCCAGCTGTCCACGACCGCTGCGTCTGCCGTCGCCTCTTTCGCATACAGATCCGTCACATTGACGACGAACGTTTCGGAAGCCGTGCCTCCTGCATTTTTGGCGCTGATCTTGAACTCGTACTCGCCGCCCTTGGAAAAGTAGATCTTTTTGCTCGCTTCGTCAAACGACCAGCCGTCTTTGCCCGTCGTCTCTTCGAGCGTGATCGTCGCCGCAGGATTTGCGGTGACTTCGTACGCGATCGTAACGCTCGGGCGAGACGCGATACACGAATTATCGTCCGTCGTATCGATCACGGCATCCTGTAAAGTATAGTCGAACACATCCTCCGGCGCCGTCGTGAACTCGGGTGCGGGTATGATCACTTCCGCTTCCACCGTCACCGTGATCGTGTCGGAGTCGCTGCCGCTCGCATTTTCCGCTTTGACCGTGAAGACATACGTCCCCGCCGCCGTGAATGTCACATTGTTGCCGTCGAGCGTAAAGCCTTCCGTCTTGTCACAGGTGATCGTGACCTGCGCATCCGCGGGTGACACGGTATAATCGAGAACATATGCCGCAGTCCCGCTTGAAAGTGTGAGCACCTTTTCCGCTTCGTTGACGGTCACGGTCGGCGCAACCGGTTCGGGAACGTTCTCATCAAATTGACGCATCACGATGCTCTTGACCGTGAAATCGGTGCCCGCTTTATCCGAACCGATGCGAATTCTGTCGATGTTTTCCAAAGACATATTGCGGAAAACGTGGCTTCCGAGATAGGTCTCATCGAAGATATAGTTGGTACCCTCGCCGCTCAGATAGAAATAGCTGACCTTATTGTCAAAGTCATTGACAACTTTGAGCGTGTATTCGGTATTAATCTTCAAGTCTGCGCGGACGCCGTTCGGATCGGAGAAATCCGTCCAGCCGCCACTGCTCTTTTCGCTCCAGATGAGCGCATTGTATTCATTGCGGACCGCAACGCCCATCGCATTGGAGCCGAGCCCGCCCGCAGAATTGCTCGTATAGAAGAACAGCAGGTTTGTAAACGCGCCGCCGACGCCTTCGACGTTTTCGGTGAAGGTGATCTCGGTGACGACAATGCCGTCGAACGCCGTGTCAAATTTCTTGTCGACAAATGCGGAGCCGCTGCCGTTGAGGGCAACGTTCACGCCGCCGTCTGTCCAGTTGACCAGTCCTCCTTCCGTGGAGGTCTCTTCAAAACCGCCCTTTTCCTCTTGCCCGAACGTTACCGACCAGAACGGAACGATCGAATCGGTATCCGCAAAGAGATCGGTGACCGTTACGGCAAAAGTACCGCTCGCCGTGCCGACCGAATTGGTCGCTACGACAATAAATTCGTAATAACCTGTTTTCGTGAACGTGATCTTGCCGGCCGCATCGTCGTACGCCCAGCCGCCGATTTGGGTAGTTTCGGATACGACCACTTCGGGAGCGGGCGAGCCCGTCACGATATAAGACAAAATGTATCCGTCCGCAGACTGCAAAACAATATTGCCTTCCTCGCTCGTCACATCAATTTCGGGAGCGAGATTGGAACCCGTGACGGTAACCGTGATCGTTTTGCTTACGCTTCCGCCCGAACTTGCAGCAGTTACCGTAAACACGTAAGTTCCCGCAGCAGTAAAGGTAACTGCTTCATTTTCTTTACCATCCTGCCAACTCCAACCACTCGTCTTGTCACAAATAACGCTTACCTGCGCATCAGAAGGCGAAACAGCATAGTTTAAGGCGAAATTCGGATCAATATCCATATCGACCGCGGCGCTCTCCGCCATCGCAATGGAAGGCGGCGTCACCTTCATGAATTTCATCGAATCATACGAAACGGAGGTCGTCTGTTTATCCGAGCCGATATACAGCACGGACACATCGTCTTTCAGCGAGGGATTGCGGAATCCTACATTCATCAATGCGGTCGGCTCCCCGTCCATATAAACGCTGTACACCGCATCCTCAAAGTTCATCAGCACCGATATCGTCACGGGCCTGCCCTGCGGAACAACGGCAGTCGTTTCGTTCTTCCAGCCGCTGCCCGTATGGTATGCGAGCACTCCGTCGTCAATGCCCAGCGAGAAGGCACAGCGGGAGGTGTCGTTGCTCGTCGTGCCGGTCGTGTACAGGAACAGCAAGTTGATAAAGTTACTGCTCGCCCCCGTACCCGTGGATGTATCCGTAATCACCATCTCCGCAAGCACGTTGCCCGTCAGCGACGCGCCGAAATCATAGCGCGCAAACGCCGAAGAGGACGAAGAACCCGTGCTGATATTCAGCGCGCCGTCCGAAACCTGCGCACTGCCTGCACCCGAACTGCTCATCGTAAAGCCCGGATTCGTTTCAAAATCGGTATCCAAATAAGTATCTGCATCCTCGCGCACGTTGACCGTAAAGGTCTGGCTGGCTTTGCCGAGGGTATTTTCCGCCTCGATCGTCACCGTGTACGTGCCCGCCGCCGTAAAGCTGACCGTCTTATTGTCGGCAGCAACCGTGACGCCTTCACTCACGCTTGCAACGCGCACCGTAGGCTCGGGTTCGCCGATCACGTCGTAATCGAGCACGACCTGCTTGGTCTGCGAAAGAACTGCCGAATATGTCGTGCGGTCTGCCCGGATCTGCGGCGCACGCTCGGTGCCCAGCTCTTTGATCTTTATGTATTGCCACGTGATGTCCGCACCCTCTTTGTCGGTTCCGAACTTCAAAAGCTTAATGCGGTCTTCCACACCGTCACCGGCATTGCGGAACGGCAATGTATAATTGCTCGCTCTCCCGCTTTCGTCGACAAGAGTCAGCTCATATTCACTGTTGCCGATATCCATCACCATCACGATGTCATACCAGGTGTTGAGCGAATGCGCACAGATCTGGTGCCACGCTCCGCCCGTATGATTGACGAACCCGCCGCCGTTCATGCCGAACGTCACAACGGCATCCGCCGTGTCCGCGCCGCTCTCTCCCTGATAGAAGAATAAAATATTCGAAAAGGCCGTGGATCCGACTTTTACGCGCGACTCCACCTGCACCCTGCCTGAAAGCGGCTCGTCAAAAATATAGGTCAGAAAACTCTGCCCCGATCCCGACTGCGTGATGCGCAGCCCCTCTTCGCCGACGCTCGCCGCACCCGTCCCGGAAATCGTTTTCTTAAAATAATTCGGCACGGTCTCGCGCTGCGTGAAATCTTCGTAATAGAGATATCCCTCCCGGGTCATCTCGTCGTCTTCGGCGGTCGCTCCCTTTTCCACGACCGTGACCTGACAAAAATCGCTCGCGTTTTCCGCCGTCGCCGTGATCACCGTCGTGCCCACTTTGACAGCCTTGACAACGCCTGCCTCGCTCACCGAAGCGATTTCCGCATTCTCCGAACTCCATGCCACGGTCGCCTCCGCTCCCTCGGGCATCAGCGCCGCCGTGAGAGTATGCTCCTCTCCCAATTCGAGCGTGATATCCGTTTCGCTCAGCCGAAGCGATTCCACGGCCGAAGTCTTGCCGTTTGACGCGTTGTCCGAACAAGCGGCGGCAAACGCAAACGACACCAGAGTCAGCGCCATCAAAATCGCAAGACCGGCTTTTTTGAAAATTCCCTTCATCATTCCTGCTCCTGTTTTATTTTTTTATCTGTAAGCCGCCTGCCGCCTTCACGAACCAACCATAGTTCCCCCGTAAAAGCACAGACTGCGGCGCATATCCCCATGCGTCGCACCCTCAGGCCGCCTTTGCTGTCATTTTCCTACGTTGTATTTTCAGCGCATTTTTGCCTCGTTAAAATATCGATATTTGTAATATTTTAGCGGGTTTTAAAATGCATTCGGATCGGATATTTATACCATATCTCCGTATATTATGCAGAACTCCTTTTTTTCGAACGTCCTTCGCACCGCACTGCGTTTATTCCCCAAAAAATGCCGATTTTGTTCTGTTTTTACAAAATTTTATATTAATATGTAAAAATGTTTCAATGATTTGAACACATAAAAACATTAACGTTAATGTCATTATAGCACAAGTTCATGGTTTGTCAAGACCATTTTTTTGAAAAAAAAGCGGTTTGCAAAGAAAAAGCTAAAAGTGTAATATCATACAGCATTTTTTGCAACATTGAAATGGAAAAATATTCCCTTTTTCTCCAAAAAACTCATCAAAATTTCTTTCCTGTGTACGCAAAGATTTTGCTTTATCGCTTAAAAAATCAAAAAACCGTATTGACAGATCCCGCATGCAATGTTACAATGATCCAAAAATGCACTTATATTTGCGGTGCCGCCGATGCAAAGCGGGCGAGAGCGCCTCTCTTCGGCCGTACCGGCGCGGGTGCATAGAAATTTATAAGGAAGCAATGTATGATGAGATTAAAAAAGCTGACGGTTCTGCTGATCGCCATCCTTTTGGTTTTGCCGATGATCTTTGCGGGATGCGCGAGTTCGGAAAGCGGAAAAACCGACGGCGGACAGGACCAGAACACAAATACGGGCGGCACGTCAGGAGACGAAACGGGCGGTGAATCGGACGATCAGAGCCAAGATTACGGAACGGTATCGATCGACGGTATCACGGCATGGGTGGGCTTCCCCGCATCCGAATTTATTCCGGTATTTTCCGAACCGGACAACGCCGACAAAGAGATATCATACGAATACGACAGGAGCCTGATCGAGCTGGATGCCGAAAAATGCACGGTTCGCGCACTGAAAGAAGGCACCGCAACCGTCAAGACGACGTTTGGCTCTTCCACGGGCGAATTCACGGTAAACTGCGTTGCCGTCGATACGAGCGGCACAGAGTTTGACACGAGCAAATATGCAACCAAGATCGCCGCCCGCGCCTCAGCATGGAACACAAAAGCACAGGACGGCGTTACGACCGCATTCATCGGCGATTCGTTTTTCGACGAAAACGACTTCTGGACGACTTTTTCGATAAGCTATGCGGGGAAAAGCGCAATGTGCCTTGGGATCAGCTCAGCAACGACGTTTGACTGGGAAATGATCGCCGAAGACATATTCGGCAATGTCGCCCCCAAAAACATTGTCATGCATATCGGCACAAATAATATCTATGACGACGGAAAGAGCGCAGCGGAAACGGTGTCGGCCTTGCAGAGACTGTTTACGATGCTGCACGGGTATTACCCTGAAACGGGTCTTTATTACTTCGGCATTTCCCTGCGCACATACGATGATGCCAAAATCGGATATACCCGCGAGGTAAACGAGCAAATTCAGAACTGGTGCGATGCGCGCGGCTGGATCACATACATAGACACCCCTTCCCGACTGACAGCGGATAAATTGCGCGACGACGGATGCCATCCTTTGCTCGAAAGCTATTCCATATTTACCGATGCTCTCGCGCAGACGGACATCGTCATCGAAGATTATTATGCCGACACCATTCCCGATATCGTACGCACATCGTCGCAGGCTGTCGGAACGTTTCCTTCATCGATTGCGCACGGATATGAAACCCTCACCCGCAATTTTATTCTTTCGGGAAAGCTGGAAATTTCCGCTTCCGCAACAAACGGGCACATTGAATTCCGTTTCATCAATTTCTATGATCGGTTCCTTCTTTGGAACAACGCAAGCGACGGAAATTTCAAGACGGGATATGCATGCAGAGGAACCCATACCGTCAACGATAATAATTATTACACGCTGGGAAGCGAACCGCTCGTCCTCGAATGGAAGATCGCGATCACCGACAACGACGCATATCTGTACATCAACGGCGATCTTAAAATTGTGTATCAATGTCTTACCGAAAATGCCTGCAAACCGTTCATGCTCAGCTCTGAAAATGTAACTTGCCGCTTCTATGACATGGAGGCAATCTCCCTCGTCACCGATCCGAGCGAATACGAACGGGCGCTTGCCGATATGTCCGACGTACTCGATACGTATGGCAACGCGACCGAAACCGCGGCACAATTTGTTTGACAATTCAACGAAGGTCCGCGGCGCAAAAGCGCCGCGGACCTTCGATAAAAAAAGCGTGCCCGCGCGAATTGCGCGGGCACGCTTTTTTATTGCTGCGACAAGATATCGGCTTGACTTCCCTGATACACGCGCAGGCGCGTCAGGGTAAAATCTGTCCCCGTTTTGTCCGAACCGATGCGAATGCGGTCGATGTTTTCCAAAGATGTATCGCGGAAAGCATGACTTCCGAGATACGTTTCGGAAAAAACATAATTCACGCCTTCGCCCGTAAGATAAAAATAGCTGACCTTATTGTCAAAATCATTGACGACTTTGAGCGTGTATTCCGTGTTGATCTTCAAATCCGCACGGCCGCCGTTGGGATCGGTAAAATCCGTCCAGCCGCCGCTCTTGGTTTCGCTCCAGACAAGCGCATTGTAGCCGTTGCGCACCGCCACCGCCATCGCATTGGACCCGAGCCCGCCCGAAGCGGTGCTCGTGTAGAAAAAGAGGAGATTGGCAAATGCGCTTGTTATGTTTTCGACGTTTTCGCGGAATGTCACCTCCGTCACGACGATCCCGTCGAATGCCCGATCAAATTTTTTATCCATCCAGATCCCGCTCGTGTTCTGCGAAGAAATCGTAACGCCGTCGCCGAAACTCACATTGCCGCCCGAACCGCTCACAGTAACGCCCGCGGCAGCGGCGCTTTCGAAATCGGTATCCCAATAGACGGAACTTTGCCCGAGCACGTTGAGAGTAAATGTTTTTTCCGCAACGCCTTGGGAATTTTCCGCTTTGACCGTGACCGTGTACACGCCTTCCGCCGATGCGGTGATGGTTTTGCTGTCCTCAGCCACCGTTATGCCCTGCGGGCAAACAACGCTGACGGCAGGCGCGGGATCTCCTGTGACCGTATAATCGAGAACGATCTCTTCCTGCAAATCGGCGCTGTATGCGGTCTGTGCGGTGTAGATCTCGGGCGCATACCCTTCAATCTTCTGCGTCACGCGGATGAATTCATAGGTCATGTCCGCACCCGACTGGCTTGCCCCGAACACGATCATCCCGATCGCATCTTCGTAGCCTGCGCCGCCGCTGCGGAACGGGAAACCACAGTATTCGACGCCGTTCACCGTCACATTGAACATGCCGATGCCGCAGTCGAACATGATGCTTACGTCGTACCATGCATCGGTCACGTACCGTACCCCCGTCGATTTCCAACCGCTCCCGTCATGATACTGGAACACGCCGCCGCTCATGGCAAACGTCAGAACGCCGTCTGCATTCGGGTCGTCGCCCTGTGTCCCGCGGTAGAAGTACATCAGATTGGAAAACGCCGACGAACCGACTTTGGCACGCATTTCCACATACACCCTGCCCGCAAGCGGAGCTGCGAACTGTTTTTTAACATAGGCGGACGCACCCGCCGCATTCACCGCTATATTCAGTCCGTCCTGGCCCGCCGTGACCGAAGCGTCGCCTTCGGTCGTCACCGCCAGATCGGAAGGAACGGCATCCGATCCCGCAAAATTTGCCTGATATTTTTCCGTCTGCGCATTGCCGTCGGCCTCTGCCTTCGCCGAAACATACACTTCGCAATAATCGGCGGCAGAACCGCTCTTTGCCGTGATGACCGCGTACCCCGCCTGCAAGCCCTGTACGCTTCCGCTTTCCGTGACCGCGGCGACCGCCGCGTTGTCCGTGCTCCAACCGATGTCCCCTTGCGGTTCGGCAACCGCCGTCAGAGTTGCGCTTTCTCCCTCTTCCAAGACGAGGACGTGTTCGCTCAGGCGGACTGTACCCGTCTGTTGATTGTCATCCCCGCCCGCAGGAATGTCCGTCCCCGCGCACGCCGCGAACAAAAACAGCATCATCGCCAAAAGAACACAAAAACTTATTTTCTTCATGACACTTCCCTCCGTTCATCAGCCGATTTTTTCACGCGCGCTTTCGGTGAGCATATTGCCCTGCACAAGATCGCTCCCGTCATACTCATTGCGCAAAACGATCTGATTGGGCGCAATGCCGTCTTCGCGCACATACAGCGTCAGCGTGTGCTGACCTTCGCTCAGCTCGAACGACCAATTGGAATTGTACTGCCAGCGCGCCGTACCGGACGTCGTCGGAGCCCCGCAATCGATGACATTTCCGTCAATGCCCACAAACGCGGAATTGCTTCCGCCCGAAGGACTGGTCATCATGAGATACAAATAATATGTCCCCGCGGTTTGTATATCGATGCTGAATTGCAGGTACGGCGCTTTCGCCACCGCCTCTTCCAAAGTATATTGCACCCCGTTGTCGTAAGCATTGCGCGCACCCGTAAGATATCCGGACACGGGCACCCATGCAGGGTCGGCACTTTCGCCGTTCGCGTAACTCGCATACGCGGAATTTTCAAAAGCCGCCGCCGCAGAAATCACGACCTGTCCGTCCTGCTCCAGCCATGCGCCGCCCTCCTGTAAAGCGGGTGCCTTTTCCGACGCCGAAACGCAGACGGGTTTTTTGCCCGTATTCACGAAATATCCCATATTTTCTCCGGCATCTCTGCCGACGATCTCATACCCCGCCTGATAATAGTGGAATTCGTCCTTCATCAGCCCTTCCGCATACATATCCGCAAGCTGGGTGCTGATCACGGTCGCATCCGCATTCTCCCGACAATATTCGATCTGTGCCTGGCGGATCACCGTATAAGCCGCATTCCGAGATTCGTTCGAACCGTTGTACATGCCGATCGGGATCACGAAGAACTGCTCGGAACCGATATCTTGCGCAAACCCTGTCGCGATGCGGTCCAATGCAGCGGTATATTCCTCCGCCGAAGTGGAACGATCCCCGTCCGACTCGCCTTGCAGCCAAACCACATACACATTGCGAAGCCCGATCTCGCTATCCGAACTTGTCAGATATTCCTTCGCCGCAGTCATGCGCGCAACGGCGTCACGATACGGCGCCCCGTCCGTATCGAAAAAGCTGATGGGTTCGCCCCCCTTGGAACAGGACACCGCGACGATGGGCGTACCCGTTTCGGCAAAATAACTTTCGCAAAAAGCAGACACCATCGAACCCGTTTTCTTGCTTTCGCTCACACCGCTTTCCGCATTGTTTTCATTCGCCCCGAACGGTTCCGTAAGCGGATACAGGCAAGTGGGATCGGAGATCGCGCGGAATTCATAGGCATGCCCGTCCGCCACCTGCGCCGCATCCGCCGCCGTACCGCGCCCCGCCATATTCGACTGCCCGATAAACAGCACCAGATCCGCCTTTTCCGCAAGAACGGTTACCGCAGGCGTCCATTGCGCATAAAGGGTAATGCTCTCGGTTATCTTCTGCGAAAAATCAAACAATTCGCCGCCGCTCGGTGCCGTATACCAACCCGTAAAATCATATCCTTCCCGTTTGGGTTTATCCTGCGGCTCGGCAGCCATGCCGCCCTTTTCCACCGTAACGGCAGCAGGCATGAACGCAACCGCATCCGTTCCGGCCTCCCCTTTTGAATAACTGACCTTGTAAAGATCGGTCGGAGCAGGTTTGGATTGCGTGCTTTCCGAGGCTTCCTCCACCGCTTCCGCAGCAAGCCCGGCTATAAATTGCCCTCCCTCCGGCGTCAGATGCACCTTGTCCGACAAAAAGAAAGTTTCATACCCGTCATGCGCCTGCATCTCGGCCCGCACATCGACGAGCGTCAGCTCCTGTTCTTCCGCTACCGTGCGCTGGATGGGCGCTATGTACTGCTCAATGTCTTCCTCCACAATGTCATATTGGTTCACGCCCAAAACGACGGGAGATGTCATGAGAATGACCGATACATCCGCATTCGCCTTGCGATAAGACATGATCAAAAGCTCCAGATCCGCCTTGTAGGACGCGGCGGCATTCGACCAATCCTGCGCATCGTTGGTACCGAGCATAATAAGTACGATATCCGGATTAAAATCCAGACTCGCTTCATATTGCGTCAGCGTCGAATATGCGGGATTCCCGTCCGGTGCGCCCGTGACCGACGCGCCGTTGCGCCCGAAATTGCCGACCGTATACCCTTCGCCCAAAAGCTCGCGCAAGACGACCGGATACGCCGTGCTCGGCGATGCGTTTCCGTACGTCAGACTGTCACCGACACATGCCACCCGCACAAGAGGATCGACAACGAAATCTTCTTCTCCCTCCGCAGGTCCTTCCTCTTCGCTTCCGCCGTCTCCGCTGCCCGATACAACATATTGCCACTGCGCATACACGGTCATATCCTCCGTGACGGGCGTTCCGTCAAAGTCAAACAATTCGCCGCCGCTCGGGGCTGTATACCAATCTTTAAAGGTAAACCCCTCGCGCTCAGGTTCCTCCGCGGGGCGGGAAACCTTCTGCCCGTCCTCCGCCTCGATCGGAGCAGGCATTCCCGTCACGGTATCTTCGCCGACAACTCCCGCCGAAAATGTTACCGTATGCACGGCGGTCCCCTCTTCCCCTTTGCCTGCGCACGCCGACAAAGGCAGCGTCACCAGCAAAATCAAAGCGACGAACAATGCAAACATTCGGAACTTTTTCATTTTGCACCTCTATCCCAAAATTTGTCTTTCGGCTGTATCCCCGAAAACATGAACGATAACGTCATTTTAGCATACCTTTCGACAATGTCAATATCTTTTAAACAAAAGATATTCGTTCTTATGAAAAAAGACAGAATTTACAACATGCCGCAACTGTTTTTGCAACATCACGCATTGAATTTCAAACAAATTGCCGCCCGCGGCACCGAAGCCGCGGGCGGCAAAAAATCCGAACATGAAATTTAACGCTCGTCTTCGGAATCGGCGCCTTCCGAACAGCTTTCTTCCGCATGCAAATCAGCCTGCGGGTGCGCCCCCTTTAACATTCCGAACGCGCGGCCGAGCGGCAAAAACAAAAGCGAAACCGTAATCAGCGCACAAACGGTCTGCACCCCCATCACGGGCAGGGACGCATAAAAATAAGGCCAAAACCGCACGCCGACAATGAGCGGTGCAAGCACGTCGTCCAAGAGCGTAAAGCACACCGTCATCATCGCCGCACACGCCGCTGCACAAATCAGTTTTGCGCGCGGCGAAAACTTTGCGGTCACTTTTCCGAGCGACCCGAACACGAGCGCAAACAGATTAAAATAAATGAGATAGAGCGCGATGACGGAAAGAGTAAACCCATACAGAAAACAGCGGAGCATGGAAAAACAAGTGGCAACCGTCAGCCCGCGCCGCACCCCGAACACAAAACAATAGGCGGAAAAGAGCGCCGTGACGATCTCCACGCCCGCGACCATTTGCAGCGCGTACTGCGCTGCGATGAGCGTCGCGCTCATCGCGGCGATCAGCGTTACATCTTTCGCCGAACGAAAAAGAGCCCCGCGTTTCATAAAATCACACAGACGCTTCGGTCAAAAAGATAACGGCACCGTCGGCAAGAGACATCGAACCGATGCCGACGGCGGACGTTTCCAGCGTCACATCGCCGTACTGCATAGGCAAGCCGCCGAAGTCCTTTTC
This sequence comes from uncultured Clostridia bacterium, assembly GCA_944328495.1. Taxonomy (GTDB): domain Bacteria; phylum Bacillota; class Clostridia; order Christensenellales; family Borkfalkiaceae; genus Borkfalkia. Next base: position 1,277 of record CALVHR010000013.1, on the reverse strand, counting down.
CACACTCGTATAAATTGAAATGAAGGGGTCATAATTTTCCCCGTTGTGCACGAGGGTGATCCGCTCTTCCCCGTCGACATACCCGACCGCATTGAGAAAGAATCCGTACGTACTGTCCTCTCCTTCAAAAAAGATCTTGCCGTCATCCGCCAGTTTTTGCAAAAGTTCGAGCGCCGTAGACTGCTCGCCGAAATCGCCGTACGGAACCTGAAAATACACGTCTGCCCCTTCCGTTGCGGGGGAATCGAGCACAAGGGTGACCATACCGTCAAAGGATTCGGGTACGCCGCCCGTGATCTTCTCGCCTTCTTTGGCACAGCCGACAAAAACAAACGCCATAACAGCTGCTGCCAAAATAAAAACTGTCAATAACTTCTTCATAAAATCCTCCTGCATAAAAAAATAAGCCGCTTCCCGAAAAGGGCAGAAAGCGACCGTAAAAAACGCTTGCTTGCTTCCCGGAACCGGAACTTTTGCAAAAATCTTGTGCGGCGGCAGGCTACCCGACTCGCCCGAAGGCACACGGTAATGACCGTTGCGGCGGATTCGCACCGCCTTCCCCTGCTCTCTGCCCGCTTTACGGCGGACAACTCGTCGCATGCATTCAATTTTTCCCTGCGCGCTTTTGAAAAAGCGCCTTACAGCGTAAATTCGTAAACGAAATCGTCCATCACAAATCCATTGCCGATGTCCGAAACCTGTTCCTTCGTGCGCACGAACCCAAATTTTTCATAGGCGCGCACCGCACGCAAATTTCCCTTGTTCACGGTCAGATACACGCTCTTTGCGCCTCTGTCCCGCGCGAGCGCAGCGACTTTGCCGAGCGCAAGCTGTCCCACGCCCCTTCCGCGGAATTCATCGCTCAGGTACAGTTTGGACAAAAACAGCTTTGCGCCCTGCATCTGCACCCCGCAAAACCCGATCGTCTGCCCGCCGCTGCGGATAAAATAATAGGTATAGCCGTGCGCGATCTGCTCACGCAGCGCCGGAGCGCTCTGCAACAGGTCTACCATATAATTCACCTGCGTCTTGCCGAGAAGATCGTCGTACGCCGAATGCCACAGACGTTCTGCCAGTAAAGCAAGTTCTTTCTCTTCACCCTGCCGAACTTCCGATAATTCCACTTCTTCCATGCCCTTTTCTCCTTTTCCGAATTATTATACAACTGCCGCAAAAATTTGTCAAACCTTCCAAAAATACGGTCGTGTCAAGTTTTTTTCACCTGAAAACCAAAAATTTTTAATTTTGTCCTATCAGAACAATTTTTCGCAGTTGTT
>CALVHR010000012.1 GCA_944328495.1 uncultured Clostridia bacterium | reverse complement strand
AGCAAGGATATTCCCGTAAACAAATTCACGGGAGAATTAAAAAAGCCGCCTACGCTCATAGAGATTGCAGACGACGGGGATATGCCTTTCTAATTCCGTTCGGGTGGGATTGGGTGGGCTTTAATCAACTATTAGGGGGAATAAGTTTTGAAAAATGTAAAGGCTTTTCCGCTTGGCGTTAGCGTGATTTACTTCAACGACGAAAGCAAAAACATATATGCCGATTTGCCGCCGAACAAGGAACAAGCGAAACGGCTGTCAAAGCGAATCTATAAAGACGCAATGACAGCCGTTTGCACGGAGCAAGCCAGCGGCAAGGCATTATTTTAAATTGTTTAACACAGACCTCTTCAATTATATAAGTCTTTATTACAGTAGCTAATCAAAGATTGTTGAAATACATTTTATGATTTATCATTTTCATTCAGATATTTACTTATGTTTTGTATGAATTCGTAGTCTTTGGGGGAAAATGCTAAATAATCATCATGGACTTCATATTCATATTCTTTAATTCGTTCAATATTGTTTATACGTTTTAGTAAACAAACAAAAATAAACATATTTCTGAATAATTATACTTTATTGCAACTTATTTCTTATTATCTTAGTTCTTTCTTGGCTGACTGTTTGCCGTATAGCGGATAATCTGATAGCGGCAAATCGACTAGGCAATAGTATTCCGTTCTGTTTATCTGATATAATATTGTGTGCGTTTTTGCGGCTTTCAGTTCCACCATAACGGAACTATCCGAACCTTTCGGGTAGTTCTTTTCATTTTTGTTCGGATTTGCTGTATTACTTCCCGGTATAACGGAACTATCCGAACCAAGCCAATAAGAAAGATCCCGAGGACTGTCGTCCCCGGGATTTGTTTCGTCTGTGTAGTTGTAAAAAATTTCGATTTTGTCTTCGTAGACAATGATTTTTTGGATAAGCGTATGGATGAGCGTTTTCGGCTTTTTCAGGATAGCATTTGTAAGGTACGCCATCACTTTTTCTTTTGTAAGGATTTTCTGTTTGTTATTTTTTTCCAGTTCTATTTTGTCTTCTATATCGGTCAGCTGCTTTTCCAATTCATTCATGCGCGTTTGTGTGGTCGTATTGAAAATGCCGCTTTCAATCGCTTTCATGATATTTTCCAAAGCGCGGCGGGTTTCTTTGCGTTCGTTTTCCAAAAGAGATAAAACGCTCGTATCTTTCATTTTCTTTTCGTATACGCGCATAACGCCGTCTGCGATCCTGTTGAGCTGGTCTTGATCCGACAAAAGCTGAATTGTAACATCAAGATATTAGATAAGGCAAGTTTATTGTTTCTTCTTTCGTCAAGAAGTTTGCATAGGTCTAATACAGCTTCATTTAGCGCGAAAAAGCGAAATCTAGGTGGGGTGTTTTTAAGAACATCACAAAAAAACTTATAAGAGTTGAAATCAACAGCTAAATCATCCATGATTTTTATGGCAAAAGGAATCCAATCTTTATTTAGAGGTTGATTTTTTAAATTTGGTAAATTATAGGGAGTGATTTCATGTAGTTTATATCTTTTTCTGCCTGATAAACCTGTTTCAATATAATATTCCATATTTTTTGACGTCCTAAAATTATTATGTTCATTATAACACGTCATTGAATTAGCGTCAATATTATCGGTTTTTTAATTGTGTGCAATTTGTTTTGTTTCTCGCTGAAAGAGTGGATTTGGAATTTTACTTGAAAAAATTTTTTCTTTATAATATAATGAGAGCATGAAATGTTTTCGGTTGAGGACAGCAAGGTGATTAAAACATCCATCCGTTTTTTTGACGATATTCCCGTGCGAGCCGTTTGGGACGAGCAATCTTCCAAATGGTGGTTTTGTGCCGCCGATATCGCAGAAGCGTTGACAAAAAGTAAAAATAGCCGTTCTTATTGGAACGCAGTAAAGAGGCGTAAGCCTGAGTTGTCGACAATTTGTCGACAACTGAAACTGACAGCAAGCGACGGGAAAAAGTATAAGACGGACGTCGTAGACGAAGACGGCGTAAATACATTGATCGCGCTTGTTCCGAGCAAAAAATCCGTTGTTTTCAAAAAATGGTTGACGGATATGGGAACGACGATCGATGAAAAGAGCAAGCAAAAGGCATACGAACTTTTTGAGTCAGGTATTATTAAAGATATAGAGGTTGGTACCGTAAAGGGATTACAGCAGATCCATTCTTATATTTTTGGCGGATTGTATGATTTTGCCGGTCAGATACGTACGGTAAACATAGCGAAAGGGGGCTTTGCGTTTGCTCCTGCCATGTATCTGCAGGAAAATCTTTTGAAGATCGAAAAGATGCCCGAAGACACATTGGAAAACATAGTAAAGAAATATATTGAAATGAACGTGGCGCATCCTTTTCGGGAGGGGAACGGCAGAAGCACGCGGATCTGGCTGGATCTGATCCTGAAAAAGAATCTCGGCAAGTGTACTGATTGGAGCAAGATCAATAAGAGGGATTATCTTGCGGCAATGAAAAAAAGTCCCGTGGACGGAAGAGATATTTTTTCTCTCATCAAAAACGCTCTGACAACCGAGATCGATGACAGAGAGATTTTCATGAAGGGAATCGATTATTCCTATTACTACGAAGAAATCGACGAAGAATAAGCGCGTTTACAGTTTTTCAGGCAGATCAACGACAGCGCAGAACCACTTTTCCGAAAATCGGAAAGAAGGGTTCGGATTTGTATGGTTTCTGTCCACCATAACGGAACTATCCGAACCTTTCGGGTAGTTCTTTTCATTTTGGTTCGGATTTGCTGTATTACTTCCCGGTATAACGGAACTATCCGAACCAAGCCAATAAGAAAGATCCCGAGGACTGTCGTCCCCGGGATTTGTTTCGTTCGTGTAATTGTAATAGATTTCGATTTTGTCTTCGTAGACAATGATTTTTTGGATCAGTATATGGATGAGCGTTTTTGGCTTTTTCAAGATTGCATTTGTGATGTATGCCGTTACTTTTTCCTTTTAAAGAATTTTCTGTTCGCTGTATTTTTCTAATTCGATTTTGTTGTCTATCGCAGCCAACTGCTTTTCCAATTCATTCATGCGCGTTTGTGTGGTCGTATTGAAAATACCGCTCCCGATAGTATTTATCATGTTTTTTGCGCAAGACTGTTCTTTAATCTCCCAAACAAATCACAAAAAAATTTAAAAACAGGTATTGACAAAGCAGGTTTTCCGTGTTATTATAAAATCAAGAAAAAAATGAATCGTTTCATATTTGGTAAAATTCATGAAAAAAGCAACGATACATGACATTTGCGATTTGACGGGATTGTCCTCGGGAACGGTGTCGAAGTACTTAAACGGCGGCGCTATAAAGGAAAAAAACAGGATACTACTTGCGGATGCCATTCAAAAATTAAATTACCATGTGGATGAATACGCGAGGGGGCTTATAACGAATAAAACAAAGACGGTGGGCATATTGGTATCGCGCCTGGATAATTTGTTTTATTCGCGGATGATATTTGATATAGAAGAACAACTTTACAGGAAAGGATATGCGACAATTATTAAGGAGAGCAGTTATGACATTCAAAAAGAGCAAAAGAGCATATCTTGGTTCATTTCTCACCGAGTGGATGCGTTGATAATTTTCCCTATTTCGGACAGAAGGGAAGACTATAAATTGCTGGAAGAGGTGGATGTGCCTGTCATATTTTTAGACAACTATGTGGAAGGTGTGGATCGTGACTTTATTTTGACCAATAACGAGCAGATCAGTTACGAGGTAACCGATTGTGTGATAAAAAAGGGACACAGGCATATTGCAATCATCGTAGACGGGAATAATGCGTATACCTCCAACTGTCGTTTAAAGGGATTTAAAAGGGCTTTTGACGATAATAACATCGGCGAAGAGAATGCGAAAATATATAAGATCAATCAAAGCATCGATTATGCTTATAAAGTGGGGAAAGAAATTCTCAGTGAAAAGAAGGTAACGGCAATTTTTGCTGCCAACTATATAAGCACCGTGGGGTGTGTGTATCTGCTCAATGAACTGAATATTTCTGTTCCCAAAACCATATCGATCGTCGGTTTTGACGATATAATGATCACGAGTTTATATCGCCCGAAATTAACGATCGTGAATCAGCCGATGGCAGAAATAGCGCAAAAAACAGTGGAGCGGCTATTTGAGTTGCTTGCCGAGCCGAGTTTGAAAAAGCAAGTATTTATACTCAATAGTAAACTTGTTCACGGGCAAACGATTGCAACTATATGATCATTTAGAAAGGTAAGGAAAATTGCCTTTTTGATTTTTTTAAAAATGAAACGTTTCATTTTTATCAAAAAGGTAGAAAAAATAACCTATTGTAAAGGAGAATAAATGCAAACCAGACGTAAGGATGTGGTGATTGACAGCGATGTGTATAACGAATGTGACGATTTGTGGGCGCTTTCATATTTGCTCGGGTCGGAAGAAGAGGTGAATATTAAGGGAATATACATCGCACCGTTTTTGAATTACAGAGCGAACACCGTCGATGAAAGCATCGATAAAAGTTATGAAGCATGTATCAAGCTTTTGAAATTGGCAGGGAAGGAAAAATACAAATCATTGGTATTTAAAGGCGCAAGGCGTTTTATGGGAAAAGACATGCAAGCGGTACCGTCGCCTGCCGTAACGCATCTGATCAAAGAGGCGTCGGAGCATACGAGGGAGGATCCTCTTTACGTTATCGAGATTGCGGCGATCACAAATGTTGCTTCGGCGCTTATGCTGGCTCCGCAGATAGCAGAAAAGATCGAAGTTGTATGGCTGGGCTGTCATGCTTATTCGTGGATCGATCAAAATGAGTTCAATCTGCAGGGAGATATTGTTGCCTCCAACATCATTTTAAAAAGCGGGGTGAAGCTTACGTTGCTTCCCTGCATGGGCGTTGTTTCCGAATTTTTGTCGACGGAGCCTGAGATGAAGTATTGGTTGGGAGGTAAAAACAGTTTAAGCGATTGGCTGATCGAAGAAACAAAATTTTTTAAAAGTCATTCCAAGCGTGAGGACAGTCCGTGGAGCGTAGTATTTTGGGATGTTACGGCAGTTGCTTATGTATTGGATGATAACGGAAAATTTATGCGCGTAAAAAAGGAAAAACGTCCGTTCTTGAACGATGAAAGAAATTTTGCGTTTGACGAAACAAAGACGGTCGATTACGTTTACAGCATAGACAGAGATGTACTTATGGAAGATCTTTTCAAGAAAATATCAAAATTATAAAGGAGTTTAAAAATGAAAAAATTTCTTAGCATATTGCTTGTGATAGCCTTTATTTTAACGTTCGCGGCAGGATGCGGCTCGAAAGCAAATACCGATCCGGATGTAACCAAGATCAAAATTTATACGAAGGATTTCGAGAGCTGGGCAAACGGGTATATCGAAGACAGGATCGATGAATTCAACGAATCGCAAGACGAAATTTATGTGGAACTCAAAATTTACTATGACGATCAGCTTTATTGGCAAGCAATCACCACGGGCAGAGAAAACGGAACTTCACCCGATATTTACTTAATATCATACAACACGCTGGTCAGGGAAAAGGAAGCGAACAATATTATTTCCATTGATAAATATTTGACGGAAGAGCAGAAGTCTGACATTTCGGCCGACGTGTGGAAGATGGTAGAGATTGAAGACGAACATTACGCGTATCCATGGTATACAGAACCTTCCACATTGTTCTATTATCGAACAGACGTACTTAAAAAAGCAGGCTATGATTCCGCGCCGAAGACGTTTGCCGAATTATACGACGTGTGTGAAAAAATTGCGCCTACGTTGAGCAGGGGAAGATATTGTCTGTCGCTGCCCGTAGGACAGGCGGATCTGTCGTGGACAACGGTAGGATTGCAAAAAAATATGACGGGCGGGTTTGTGGTTTCAGACGATTGGATGGAGAGTCGAATCGATGAGGCGGGCTTCAAAGAAATAGCACAATTCTTTTATACCTGTATAAAGAACGGATGGGCGGCGCCTGCTGCGTTAACGACCAACGGATACGGCGACAATGTAATTTCCTTGGCAGATGAAACTGCGATCATGTGCTGGGGCGGCAGCTGGAACATTTCTCTGCTGTACGAACAGTATCCGGAGGCAGTCGAATTCATCGGTATCAGCACGATTCCCACGAAGGACGGGGACGATACAAAATGCACCGCAACCAACGGCGGTTGGACGTTTGGCATTTCGGCACAGTCATCGCAAGCCAAGCAAGATGCGGCTTGGAAATTTATCGAATGGATGGCTGCGGATGACGTTGCAAGAAGCGCCGAATATTTTAAGGTGGAGCATATGGGGAAAGTTCCTGTCAGGGAAAGTGTGCTGAATTATATGGAAACGGCGGAGTACGATATAAAGCCGGAATGGGCGGAGACTGTAACAAAGGTTGCAAGTTATGCCGTGCCCGAAGTGCGTTTCCCGTTCGATCTGTCTTATGCGGTTGCAGCGATGTTTGAAACGTGTATTTTAAACACCAACAAGGATTTTGAAAGCGTCTACGCCGGTGCGCTGACGACTGCGAAATCCACGATAAACACAGTGATGTCGAGGGATTCGTATGGTCCCAATCCTTATTTGTAAGGAGAAAGTTTTGTGAAAAAAATCATATCGATCATTCTTGCTTTATGTATGAGTATCACTTTATTTGGCTGTTCGGGAGGGAAAAGTGATTTGTCGCTTAAAATCGATCAGCGGATCATATTGGAAAACGGGAAAATGCGCGCTGTCATAAATAAGCAGACGGGCGGAATCAGCGAACTTTATAACAAAGAAGCCGATCTGTATCTGACGAAAGACGGTGCGGAAGAAGATATGGCGGTCATTCGCATGACATATATCGGCAACGCGGCCGAGCAATATGAATCTCCCAAGACTTTTTCCTATGAAGTTGCGGAAGACTCGGCAGATTTGATTAAATTGTGTTTTACATGGGGCTTTGATACGGGGCATACTGCGTCGGCGGAGGTTTCTCTCGCCAAAGATAGCGGGGAATTGATATTCAACAACTTGCATATTGGCGGCAATTCTGCGGGAAAGCCCGTATATGCTGTGGAATATCCGATCATAAACGGGATCAAGTCGTTAGACAGCAAAGAGAAGGATTGCTTCTTATCTCCTTTCGTAACGGGGTATGTATTCCATAATCCCGTCGAGAATTTCAACGGGAATTATCAGGGGATCGGCAGAACGGACGGTTTTTACCCTTCCGGATGGGAATATCCCATGCAATTTCAGGCGTATTATTCCCAAGACGAAGGCGGATTTTATATGCAGACCGAGGACAGTTCGGACGGGATGAAGAGTTTTACTTTTACAGGGCAAGACGGTGATTTGCGCGCTTCCGTATGGCACTTTGCGCAAAATTTTGACGGAAAAGACATTCAATTCGGTTATGACACGGTCATCGCAAACCTCACCCGCGGGACTTGGTACGAAGCCGCAGACAGATATAAGGAATGGGCAATACAACAGCCCTGGTGCGCAAAGGGCAAAAACGTAAACAGAAGCGACATCAACAAAGAGTTTTATGAAAACACCACTCTTACCAATTTTTGTTTTCTCAATGACAACACTACCGGTACCGAGCGGGCGTATGAATTGATAAAGTCCGAAATACCCGGAGAATATTTGTTCATTACGCTCAGCGGTACGACGATCGCCGGCGGCAACGCAGACGAAAGGGTGTATCAGACGTGGCTGCAAAACGCCAAAACGACTAATTTTTACAACATGATGGACGCATACGGCGATCGCTATATCATGTTTGAATTTCCGTCTTTTTATCTCAAATCTCAGTATAACAATAATCAGACGTTTATAGACAACGCTATGATCAACTACGATGAGTCGGAGTATTATTATTACAACTGGGAGGAAGTATATTATGAAATTTGCCCTTCTTGCGACGAGTATACGCTCACGCAGCTGTCCAAAGATCAAATCTATGTGGAACAGGCAAATTTCGGAGGGATCTATCACGACGTAGGTTTTGCGGCGGGCCTGCCCAAACAGTGTTTCGATAAAAATCATGCGCACGGAAACAGGATCAACATTGTCGGGGAATCGAAGGCACAGATGAAGATTTTTTCCGATTATGCGCGGAGCAAGGGCGGCGTTTACGGCCAAGAACTTATCAGCGAGCAATATATTCCGTATATTGATTTTTATCAGACGCGGGCAAATGCGCAGGCGCTTTCGCAGATGGAAGCAATGCGGATTTTAAACCTCGTGGAAAACGGAAGTGCCGAAAAGGTTCACCTGTTTGAATATGTCTACAAGGAATATACCGGCGTAAGGCTGGATGGCTATATGATCCCCGAAACGAGTATGGGGGGAGCGTATTACCATACGATGGCGTTTACGGCGCTCAACGGCGGCATTCCGGAATACAATTACGAAAATACGCTGAAAAGCACGCGCGGCTATCCGTTACCCGAATATTATGATGAGGACATGCTTGCGTTTGCGGGCGAGCTGGCGGCGGCAAGAATGACGTACGGAAAAGATTTCCTCGTTTGGGGTGAAATGATGCCGGCACCGACGCTCAATACCGGCAAAACAGAATACGATTATTACGTTTATCGTATGGATGCGGCGAATATTCGCGGACAGGATTATTCGGGGACGACTTCTGTCGACAGTGTGGTCGTATCCGCCTTTCAATATAACGGAAAGATCGCTCTGTTCCTGTGCAATATCACTGAAAATGACATTGCTTTCGATTTTGATCTAAATACAGGCAGTCTTTATGGCGTAGATTCGGGTGTGATCGCGTCCGATCAGAGCGGATATTCGGCTGTAATAAATAACGGCATTGCGGAATTGAATCTGCCGCTGCCGTCCAGGAAGGTTGTCATGCTCACGTTTGACGCATAACAGCGGCAGAACCAAACAAAAAATCTTTATTAAGGGGGGAAGAAAATGATAAAAAGTAAGATTCGCAATCTTTGGGTAATTCTATTGGCGGCGGTATTTTCGTGCGGTGTATTATTCATGATATCGCATACAACATCTGTAAATGCCGAGCAGTATTGTACAAGCGGAAAAAATCTCGTAGCGGACGGTTCTTTTGAGCAAAGTTCATCTTTGGGAGAGGAGTATGCCTGGCAGGCTGTTACAGCTTTGGATGTCGGGGCAATGGCGCCGGGTATCGGAGTCGATAATTGGGAAGCAAACGTAAATTCGAAACAAGGCACTGCAAACGTATTTATGGCGGGAGCGGGCAGTTATTTGCAGACGGGGACGCCGATAAAACTGTATCAAGATATTGCAGTGGAAAAAAACACCGAATATATGCTGTCGTTTTGGCTGAAAAAATGGGCGGATGGAAACAACACTCCCGCGTTTGATTATGGTATTGCCGCAGAAGATACTTTTGATTATACAATGCGCCAAACAGTGGAAAGCGGCGCGCTTGGCGGAACATATAAGCCGTTTCGTTTAAATTTCAACAGCGGGAATTTATCCAATGTCAGGATTTTGTTTTCTTTTCTAACCGCGGATGTCAACGTTGCGGGTGAAATCGGCTTTCATCTCGACGAAGTTTCTTTGGAAAAAGTGAATCGGACAAATCTTTTGAGCGATGCGTCCTTTGAAACGCAGGAGACAATCGACCAAAATTCTTCTCCGTGGACTATGTTCCCCGATGCCGTGCTCGGCTGGGACAGAGCGGGTACGGCGTCTTATGAAGGGGTCGGCTCTGTATGGATGGAAGCATCCAACGACAATTTGGCAGGGAAGAAAAACGGCATTTATCAGGACGTTACAGTACAGGCGGGAAAGACGTATCAGCTTTCTGCACACATCAAAAAATGGGCAGAAGGGAATAAGGTGGGAGCCATTCACTTAGGCTATGCAGATCCGAATGCGTCTGATCCCTTTGCGGCGGTTAAAGAAATTATCTATCAAAACCCGTTGGGAACTTTCCAAGAAGTGAAATTTGACTTTTATAATGCCGAACTTACGGAAATAAGGGTATTTTTGTATACCGACTGCATATCGAAAGCAGAAGCGGACGGATACGGCACGGGATTCCATTTCGATCTGATTTCGCTCTTTGAAAAAGAAGATATGGAATACATAACCGACGGCGGATTTGAGGCTTCTCCGCGTACTCTCTCTGCGGATACGTCATGGAGATCGTTTGCGGCAACGGGTGTCGGCGTGGATACATTTCCCGGCAATATTTCGGCGTATGAAGGAACGGCAAATGCGTTTATATGTTCGGTCGGTTCGTTTGCTGAAAATACAAAACTCGGAATCTACCAGGATGTGGCCGTAAAGCCGAATACATATTATAAGTTTACGTTCAATATCAAGAAATGGGATATGAACAACATTGTAGCCCCCGTGGTCTATGGATACTCCGATTCTTCATCGGAAACGCCGGATGAAGCGGTAGATTCCCGTACATATACGTTCGGGCAAACACAGAATTATCAAAAATTAACTTATATCTTCAATACGGGCGATTTGACGAAAATAAGGATATTTATCTACAATAATTCGTTGCCGAAAGAGACAAACGGAGGGTATGATACGGGTTTCCATGTGGATGAAATTTCCCTCAAAGAGGCGAGTGAGTACGCCGTAACGGTCGGGGAGATCGTCAACGGGCAAATAAGTATTTTTCCGGAAGGGAACAGTTTTGTTGAAGGCACGGAGATAACCGTGACCGCCGCGCCTGCGGAAGGGTACGAACTCAAAGAGGTCTGCGTCAACGGCAAAGCGATCGAGGGAAATACCTTTGTGCTTGCGGAGGACAGCGTTATCACGGCAGTGTTCGAAAAGATCCAATACGCCGTAACGGTCGGGGAAATCGTCAACGGGCAAATAAGCATTTCTCCGGAAGGGAACAGCCTTGCCGCCGGCACGGAGATAACCGTGACCGCAACGCCTGCGGAAGGGTACGAACTCAAAGAGATCTGCGTCAACGGCAAAGTGATCGAGGGAAATACCTTTATACTTACACAGGACAGCGTTATCACGGCAGTGTTCGAAAAGATCCAATACGCCGTAACGGTCGGGGAAATCGTCAACGGGCAAATAAGCATTTCTCCGGAAGGGAACAGCCTTGCCGCCGGCACGGAGATAACCGTGACCGCAACGCCTGCGGAAGGGTACGAACTCAAAGAGATCTGCGTCAACGGCAAAGCGATCGAGGGAAATACCTTTATACTTACGCAGGACAGCGTTATCACGGCAGTGTTCGAAGAAATGGAAGTGCACCCCCCCGTCGGCGACGGACAGGTTGAGGATCCTGCGGGGGATGATTCGGACAACAGTTCCGGCTGTAATGCAAGCATAGGTCCTGTCGGAATTGGTTGTTTTGCTTTGCTGGGGACAGCAGTGATTTTCATAAAGAAAAGGAAAGGAGCGAAATAATGGCACAAAGTAAATTCAGACAAATCATTTTGGGATGTTTATTGATTCTCTTAACGCTCTGTATCGCAGGGTTGTGTCTTATACCGACTTCGGCAAAAGCGCAGGATGATTTCGTCAAAGTGGGAGAAAATCTCATTGCGGATGGTTCATTTGAAAACGGCGCGGTGCTTGGCAGTCCGATCAGGTGGGGCGTTGTAAGCGGACAAGATTTGGGCGCTCCGTATCCGGGGATGGGGATTGACGATTCGGCGATAACGGGATACTCGGAGCCGTTTGAAGGGACAGCCAATATGTTTTGGGCAGGTGCCGCCGACTATCTTAGTGCGGGGCTCAAAATGCAGATGTATCAGGATGTCACGCTCAAAGAAAATACCGAGTACGAATTATCTTTTTATATCAAAAAATGGAATGCCGGCAATGTTATTTCTCCTTTAAAATACGGGTTTGCCGACAAGGAAAATACTTTTTCCGAAGAGTATGTCTGCGAGGGTACGGGCTCTTACAGGCAGGTCGTCATGCAGTTTTCGAGTGAAAATGCGACTTCCTTGCGAATACTTTTCGAACTTGAAACAAAAGAATTCGCGGAGGTCGGAAATGTCGGATATCATATAGACGCTGTTTGTTTGTATGAACTGGGCCGATATGAGGAGCTGGTCCTTGACGGAGGATTTGAAAATCAGGAGCTGATCGACGATACTTCTGCTCCGTGGACGGGAACGGGAAGCGAGATACGTTCCGACGGCGACGCTTATGAAGGGCAGGATTGCGCCTACATTGCGGCTTCGGAAGGGGGAAGCGCTGTACTGAATCAAAGCGTGACGGTCGAAAGCAAAAAGTTGTACAGGCTGTCTTTTTATGTTAAAAAAGTCGGAACGGTTTCTCCTCTTGCATACGGTGTAAAGCCAATTCATTCCGATGCGTTTATCAGCAGTCTGACAAGCGAAGATATCGGCGAAGTATATGAAAAGGTGTCTTTGGCGTTTTACAGCGGAGAGAACACCTCTTTAAAGATTGCGATCGAAACGGAAGGTTCGGCACAAATTTCAGGGGGATATTGTATCGATTCCGTTTCCCTGCAAGAAATCAATATGGGCGAAGAGGTTTCTCTTACGGACGGGAATGAACTTCTGAAAAATGCGGGATTTGAAGACTCGATGGCTATAATCAAACAGCCTTTTTCCTCCGTGGCAGACCGCGGATGGGTAAGTGTTCAGGGGAATGCGACTGCGAACGTCGGTGTGGACGGCGGCGGGAATTTGAGCAACAGCGGAAATAATAACATTTGGCTGGCTTCGGCAAACGCACAAATCGTCCCCGGAACCGATATAGGCGTGTATCAGGATATCACCGTTGAGCCGAATACTTGGTACGAGTTTTCCTATTTTGCAAAAAAATGGGGATCGGGAAATATTTGCGCGCCCATTATTCTTGCCGTCATGGATCCCGTGCAGCCGATGGGGACGTTTATTGACAGTCAGTCGTTCGGGGCGATCACGGGGCTTTATGAACAGTACGTTTGGCATTTTAATTCCGGAGAAAGAGAAACCGTGCGGGTCATTTTGTACCTGTCTGCCATATCCTTTGCGGAGGCAGGCTTCTACGAAACAGGGTATCAGGTGGACGATCTTTCGGTGAAGAAGGTCGCCGAAACGGAAAACATCATATTTATCGCTGAAAATCAGCCCGCAGAAAACGAGATGCTGGAGTTTACGCTGTACGCGGATCTTTCCAACGGTATGCTCAAAAATATAACGGCGGAAGATTTTTATACGATCATCTCGGACGACGAAAGCGTGTTCAAGATCGTGGATAACAAAATTGTCGCGGCGGGTAAGGGCACTGCGAGCATTACCCTGCAAATTGATATGTTCGGCTATTCGAAGCAGTTTACAATTCCTGCAATTACCGTAGCGGAGGGCGAGACTTTCGGCTTGCGGGGGGTAAGCGTAAAATTGGGCGGTGAGGTAAATACAGAAAGCTATGTTGAGGTGGATTATACGCTGACGCGAAATGATGGTACAGAGATCGCGGCGGATTATATTGATGTGTATACCGACGATCCGGAAGTCCTTAATATTTACAGCAGGCTCGGCAAATATTTCGCCCTGGCAAGGAAAAACGGGCAGGCAAACATATATGTCGTAGCGCATTATAACGGCAGCGCAGTGATCGGAAGCAGTCTTGTGAGTATCGACGGCGATAACCTCCTGGTCGACGGAGGGTTCGAGGATGCGGAAGTTCGCGAATGGAAGATCGATAAAACCAGCGACGGCGGACACGATTTTGTTGTGTCGGGGGATTACGCAAGAACGGGCAGAGGAAACCTGTTTATGATAGCGCCTTCCGTCAATCCGCTCATTACGCCCGACAGTTATTCTTATATTTACCAAGACGTCGTGATAGGAGAAGCAGATTATTATACGTTCTCCGCTTATATCAATAAGTTCCAAAACGGAGGGACGGCGGTGATCGGTGCCGTCAGGTTGGAAGACGGGGAAGAGAGCCGGGAAAATACCTATACGACAGCCGATTCTTCTGCGGGTGCAGGAGGGTATCAGAAAATTTCGCATATATTTAGTGCGACACCGGGAACGTACAGAGTATATCTGCGGCTGACCGGGGATCCGATGCAGGGTATGGGCATTCAAATCGACGATTGTTCTTTAACAAAAACAATTTTTGTAGAAGCGGTGGAATTGAAAATCAACGGAGAAGCTGAACTGCCGATGAACGATCTTGTCGATTTCGAAGTGTATCTGGTGTACGAAAACGGCGAAAAAGAAAGGATCATGTCGGGCTACGATATATCCTGTGAACCGAAAAACGTTGTATCGATTACGGGTTCGTTTATCATTGCAAAAGCGGAAGGGACAGCCGAGATTACCGTTTCTTACAAGTTTTTGGACAGTGTACTGACCGATACGGTGCAAATGACCGTAGTTCCCGAAAATATTCCTTCCGATTCGGACGGCGATACGGATGAGGGCGGCGGAGGTTGCAACTCCGAAATTTCAGCGGTCGGCGGGGCGATCGGGTTTGCGGTCGCAGCAGCAGTGGCTTTGGCGCTTTTTGTCAGAAAAAAAGCAAAATAATTGTGTGTTGTCATCGGAGGGCATGCTTCCCTCCGATGACAAAAGGGAATGAACATGATAAAAGAACGGAGCGTGACCCAAAAAAACGGCAGAAAATACAGGAATCAGGATAATTTGGGCTATTTGTACGTTTTGCCGGCGGTTTTGATGCTTACTGTGTTTGCCTGTATTCCGCTGGTCATGGCGGTTTTGCGATCTTTTCGCGATTACAACACGGGGGATTGGGTAGGACTTTCCAATTTTGATTATATTTTTAAGGCGCCTGTTTTCCTGCAGTCGTTCGGCAATGTGATCGGTATGGCTGTCGTGGGAGTGGCTTTGCAATTGTTTTTGTCCTTTTTGCTTGCGCAGCTCGTCAAAAAATCCACGCGCGGGTTTTCGGGTGCGTTAAAGGTGATCGTCTACCTTCCTTCCCTCGTTTCGAGTGTCATCGTATCGATTATTTATCACCTCCTTACAAACCACAGAGGCGGGCTTTTTGCGAATTTGATGATCATTGCCGATTTGGATCCGATCGTTTTCGGGGTGGACGGAATTTGGCCGTACGTAAGCATAATCGTCAGCGATCTATGGTTGGGGTTGGGCGGCAGTACATTGATCATGCTTGCAGGCATGCTCAGCATTCCGCGTGAATATTACGAGGCGGCCGCGATCGACGGCGCCGGGGTTTTCCGCGTGATATTCAATATTACGATGCCGAATCTTAAAAACACTTTCATTTTTTTGCTGTCCACACAGTTGACAGGTAAACTGCAAATGCTCGATTTGCCGTTGATGATCACGGGCGGCGGTCCGGCAAATAAAACGCTGACTCCCGTGCTGTATCTGTACAGGCTTTTTAATGACGGCAGCGGTGCGCCGCGAAATGTTTCGATTGCCGGTTCTCTTATCATTCTCGTCGTGATAGCGACGCTCAATTCACTGGCATTTTTCTTTCTGCAATCGAAAAAGTCGGAGGACGCTTGAAATGAAAGGATTTTGCACGCATTATAAAAAAAAGATAAAAGAAGCGGTTTATATTGTCATAGCCGTTTTGGTGATCGCGCTGTTCCTCTTCCCGTTGATATGGTCTTTGCCCTATTCCTTGAAAGACGGCAGGGAAGTTTTTAAAATGTCGGAAGTGGGAGGAAGTATCTCGTGGTTTCCGGAAAAGCCCTGCTGGGATAATTTTCAAGAAGTATTCAAGGTGGACGTAAACGGGGGAAGGTTTTTAAATGCTCTGCTTTCCACTTTCGTGGTAGCATCTTGTAACTGTTTCTTTTCCATATTGATCAACATGCTTGCCGCGTATGGTTTTGCCCGTTTTAATTTCAAATTTAAGAACGTAATTTTCACCTATTTGCTGTTTTTCATGTTTGTTCCGGGCATTGCCATTCAGCTGACGTCTATCAAGGTCGTTTCCGAACTGAATATGATCAACACAATTTTCGTGTTATTTGTTCCGGGCATGGCCAATTCTTACAGCATCTTTTTTTTCCGACAGTATTTTTTAAATATTCCGGACAGCGTTGAGGAAGCGGCAATGCTTGACGGGGCGAGCCGTTTGAAGATACTCATTTCAATTTTTGTTCCTTTATCGGTAACGCCCATGATCATCATAGGTGTTGGCGCGTTTTTGGGCTCTTGGAATTCATATATTTGGCCCACACTGGTGATAACCGAGAACGAAGGAACGCTGACGCAGGTATCGCAAATACTGTATATGTTAAAGTCGGTAAATTCACATGACTATGGCGTCGTGATCGCGTCCTGTATTATTGCGATGATCCCGCCGCTGATACTTTTTTTCATCTTTCAGAAGAAATTGGTGGAAGGTATAGCCATTTCAGGTTTGAAATAAAGGAGAGGATATATGCTTGATGATCTTGCTTACAAGGGCGGTATTGTTACGAGAATGATATCAGCCGAAAACCCTACGGGGGAAAAGGGAAAGGGAGCGACGGCAAAGCCTTCAGATCTGCCGAAAGACGCTTTTTGGGGGAAATATTCGCATGGTGAAGGCTGGAAGGTGAACCCTTTCAAACGCATGGCACCCGGCGAAAAATTTAACATTGCGGACATTTCTGGCAGCGGAACGATAAAAAATATATTTATCACTACCGACAGACAGCGATTTTCGGAAATGATCATACGGATTTTCTGGGACGAAGAAACAGAACCGTCGGTAGAGTGTCCGCTGGGAGCATTTTTCTGTATGGGGCATGACGGAGTGCCGCACACCGTGAATTCCCTGCCGGTCGTGGTTGCGCCGTATCGAGGGCTGAACGCTTACTGGTCGATGCCGTTTCGAAAAAGAGCGAGGATCGAACTCGAAAACCGCGGGGATACGTTCAGTGAGATCGTGGCATATAAGGTTTTATATCATGCGGAACCGATTTCGGATGACGCGTGTTATTTTCACGCGGTATATCGCAGGAGCGTTACGAGCGAAGAGTATCCGCGCCATGTCATTTTGGACAATGTACAAGGAAGGGGCGTGTATGTAGGGACATACCTTGCATGGACTGTTCTCAACAGCGGTTGGTGGGGGGAAGGAGAAGTTAAATTCTTTATCGACGGAGACGACAAGTATCCCACGATATGCGATAACGGAACGGAGGACTACTTTGGCGGGGCATGGAATTTCGGAGCGTACGGTGTAATACCCGGAAGCAGTGAAGTTGTTTACAGCACGCCTTATATCGGTGTCCCCGCAGTATTTGTCGGAAACGGAGAGAGCCCGAAAAAGCTGAGCATGTACAGGTTCCACATTGAGGACTGTATAGGATTTGAAAAGGATATCAAGGTTACCGTGGATACAATCGGCTGGCAAACCGATCGTAAAAAATACAAACATTTGAGCGAAGACGTTGCGTCCGTAGCATTCTGGTATCAGAGTGAACCGCACGTAAAATTCAAACCGTTGCCGCCCAGAGAAAAGCTTTTTGACAGATAGGAGAAAACGTATATGAAAGGAAAAATCGGTATAAGGCCGCTCAATGATGGTCGCGACAGCGTAAGATATAAAACGGAGGGCAAAGCGTTCAGCATGGCAAAAGCCGTGAAAAAGCTCATTGAATCCAATGTGTTTTATTCTGACGGTACTCCGGTGCAGTGCCTGATTCCGGATACGACGATAACGTGTGCGGCGGAAGCGGTGAGGGTAGACGAGAAGTTTGCCGCAGAAGGAGTGACTGCTACGATATCGGTGACGCCTATCTTTTGTTTCGGTACCGAAACCATTGACATGAATCCGCATACTTTAAAGGCGGTTTGGGGGTTCAACGGCACGGAGCGACCCGGAGCAGTATATCTCGCCTGCGCCATGAGCGCTTATGCGGAAAGGGGACTGCCTGCGTTTTCGATTTACGGAAAAGACGTAAAGGACTTGAACGACGACTCTATTCCCGAAGACGTGGAAGAAAAAATTCTGTTGTTTGCGCGGGCAGCTACGGCAGTTGCACAAATGAAAAACGGCAGTTACATTGCGATCGGAAACGTCTCGATGGGTATTCCGGGCAGCATGCTCGATCCGATGCTGTTGCAGCAGTATTTGGGCATGCGTGCCGAATGGATGGATATGTCTGAGATAAACAGGCGTATCCAGAAGAAGATCTATGCGGAAGAAGAATATCAAAAGGCGATGACGTGGGTCAGAGAAAATATAACCGAGGGTGAAGAGGTATACAATCCGCCCGATTTGCGTCACAGCCGCGAACAGCTGGATACTGACTGGGAATACTCTGTAAAAATGGCGGTGATCCTGAAAGATATTTTTCAGGGCAATCCAAAGTTGAGAGAGAAGGGGTATTATGAAGAGAGTCTGGGTAAGGGGGCGATTTGCGGCGGTTTTCAGGGGCAGCGACAGTGGACGGATTATATGCCGAACGCCGATTTTGCCGAAAGTATCATAAATTCTTCCTTTGATTGGAACGGGAAAAGGGAGCCGTATATCATTGCCACTGAAAACGATACACTGAATGGGCTTACCATGCTGTTTCAAAAGCTTCTGACGAATCAGGCCAGCGCCTTTGCGGACGTGCGAACTTATTGGAGCCCGGAAGCTGTCAAGCGCGTTACGGGCAAAACATTGACAGGCAGGGCGAAGAACGGGTTCATACATCTCAATAACAGCGGTTCTGCCGCTCTGGATGCGGCCGGCGAAATGGTCGAAAACGGAAAGGCAGAAATGAAACCGTGGTGGAAGGTCACAGAAAAAGACATTCGTGCTACTCTGGATAAAGTGATTTATTATCCTGCAAATCTCGAATATTTTAAAGGGGGTGGATTTTCCAGTCATTTTGTAACGAGGCGGGAGATGCCCGTCACAATGATGCGGCTGAACAGGGTGAACAAACTTGGCCCTGTGTTGCAGATCGTGGAAGGATACACGGTAGATCTGCCGGCAGAAATCACCGATGTTATTGAAAAGCGTACTGACAGGGCTTGGCCGTCTACTTTTTTTGTGCCGAATTTGATCGATAAAGGCGGCTGCAAAGACGTTTACAGCGTGATGGCGGGCTGGGGCGCAAATCACAGCTGTTTTACTTACGGTCATATCGGCGACAGGGCGATCACGCTCGCAAGCATGCTGCGTATTCCCGTGAGTTTACATAATGTTCCCGCCGAACGTATCTTTCGTCCGCATGTATGGTCTTCTTATGGCGATCAGGGAAGCCAAAGTGCAGATTTTATGGCTTGCCGCGATTTCGGGCCGCTTTATAAATAAACGGGGAGGGCAATTATGGATAAGGGCAAAGTCGCTCCGTCGATGATGTGTGCCGATTTTACAAGATTGCGGGAAACACTCGATATATTTGAGAAAAATAAAGTAGAATATCTGCATATCGATGTCATGGACGGACATTTCGTGCCGAATTTTACATTGAGCGATTGTATCATGCGGCAAGTGAGGAGCCTGACGGATATTCCTTTCGATTATCATTTTATGGTGGAAAATCCGCAGGATAAACTGGATTGGTTTGATATCCGAAGCGGGGACATGGTATCCGTCCACTTTGAAAGTACGCCGCATATTCAAAGATGTATTTCCAAAATACGCGAAAAGGGCGCGTTGGCGGGGGTCGCTTTAAATCCTGCGACTCCGCTTTGTTCCATTGAATATCTGCTGCCGGATATCGATTTTGTTCTTATCATGACGGTAAATCCGGGGTTTGCCGGGCAAAAAATCGTGCCGCAGACATTGCAAAAAATTAAGGATGCGCGAAGCTTTCTCAATGACCGCGGATATGGTGATGTGCAGATCGAGACGGACGGATCCGTCAGTTTTGAAATCGGAAAAATCATGCGTGAAAACGGCGCAGATATCTTTGTCGCAGGGACAAGCAGTATTTTCAGTAAAAACGGAACATTGAACGATAATTTGATAAAACTGAGAGAGTGTATAAAATAAAATGCAAAAAATTTTTGTTTTCGGGAGCATCAACGTCGATCTTGTGATTTCTGCAAAAAGGCTGCCCAAGCTTGGGGAGTCTTTAAAGGGGCACGGTTTCATGACAACGCAGGGCGGAAAAGGTGCAAATCAGGCTGTCGCTTGCAAAAAACTCGGCGCTCGGAAGGTCATGTTTCTCGGCGCGATCGGCAAAGATCTGTTCGGCTCGCAGTTAAAAAATTCTTTGCAAAATTTCGGCGTCGATGTTTCTATGCTGAAAACGCATGAGAACAGCAACAGCGGTGTTTGTTTTATTGTTTTGGATGAATGCAGAAAGGATAATTACCTCATAGTTGACGGCGGAGCAAACGATTTGGTCCGATTCTGCGATTATGTGGATGTTTTGGATCAAAATGCCGCAGAAGGCGACATATTCTTGTCGCAGTTGGAAATCAGCGCCGATGCCGTAAAAGAGGGGCTCGCTTTCGCCAAGCGCAAAAAAATGTACACGGTTTTAAATCCTGCGCCGGCAATAAAAATCGGGCCTGACTTTTTAAAAAACGTGGATCTTCTTGTGCTGAACGAAACGGAAACGGAAATCATTTCCGGCATACCCTTAAAAACGGACAAAGATTTGTTAAATGCGGGGCGTTTTTTTATAACCGAGGGAGTAAAAGAAGCGGTGATAACACTGGGCGCAAAAGGCTCTTGCTATTATAACGGAAAAAAGTTTATCAAGATTGCGGCTAAAAAAGTAAATGCGGTGGATACGACATCCGCGGGGGATACGTTCATAGGGGCACTTGCTCTGAAAAAAGCGCTGGGAGAAAATATTGAAGATTCTTTGGAGTTTGCTTCTGCCTGTTCGGCGATAACAGTTTCCAGAAAGGGAGCGGCCGTATCGATTCCGACAAAGGAGGAGGCGGAAGCGATTATGTGCAGTAATTATGGTTATCGTTAAGACAGAGGAGCAGTATAATGAAAAAGGGGATGGTGATATTCGCTTTTTGCCGTACGTGGATGTTAAGTTAAATCGTGAAGAGGGCAACGATATTTGTTACAGATTGTACGGGGCTCCCGTAACGGTCAAAGTCGTATAAAATCAAGGAAAACAAAAAAACAGCCGGAGCGCACAAAGGCGATGCGCGCTCCGGCTGTTTTTTTGTAAAGTAAAACCCGCGGATAGTCCGCATTAGTATGGTTTCTGCCTGCCAAGCACAATCTCAGCTGAATTTCTAAAAGAGGGTAGTTGAGGTTGTTTTTTTTGCAATGTATTTGGTTTTATATTTGCAGAAAAGTTCAAAGGTTCTGTTTGTGGAAAAAGCTCCCGGGACATAAATTTTATGTCCCGGGAGCTTTTTGTTTTGTTTTTTCAATATTCTGAGTGTCAGGGATTATAAATCGGGGTCCTGTTTTTCGATCAGGCGAGCAGAACTCGTTCTGGTTAAAAGGATCGGGTTGACCATTGTCACGGCCGTGGGATGGGAGGGGTCGTGAATTCGGGCGAGTAATGTTTGCACGGCAAGCTTTGTCAGTTCGCGGGTGTTATAATCGATCGTGGAAAGGGAAGGTTTGATCTGTTCGGTCAGCGAAAGATTGTCAAACCCGATGATCCCCACATCGTTCGGGATATCGATGTTGTTTTTCAGGCAAATATTCAGGAGATTGACAGCCAAAAGGTCATGTCTGCAAAAAAAGCCGATCGGCCGTTCGTGCGCGGAGATGAAACGACGAACAATCAGATTCGCATGGGACATGCTCGAGTCCATAAGCATGATCCCGTTTTGGCCGAAATCGATGCCGTGTTCGTTCAATTCGAGCCGAAATCCGAGAAAACGCTGATCGTGCAGTGCCGTTTCCAGGGGTTGTTCGGTCACATATACGAAAGTTTTGTAACCGTGATCGAGCAAAGTTTTTGCGACGCTTTTCCCCGCAAGTATATTATTGACGCAGATAAAATCTGCGTTTACGCCGGCAACGCTGTGTGAAAGGAAGACGTAGGGCAGAGGATAATTCCGATACACATCCGTCAGTCCGACACCTTTGTTCGGACAGGAAATAATTCCGCACACGTTGAGACGGAAAAAATTTTCCAGGATTTGCGTTTCGGTTGACATGTCGTTCATGCTGCTTTGGATGATCACGCTGTACCCGATATTTCGCGCATATTTTTCTGTCTCTGCCGCGATCAGCGACAAATACGGATTGGTCAGATCGTTGGTATGGAACCCGATCCGGTTTGTTTTTTCGCGATGCAAGGATAAAGGCGATGTTTTATCCATCGGACCGTTGGTCAGATAATATTTTTTCCCGACAAGAGTGATGACTTTGTACGCAGCGAGTTCCTTAAAAATGCTTTGTGCGGTCATCGGCGAAAGGCTGTATTTTTCGGCAAGTTCGCGTACGGTATAAAATTCGGCTCCCGATACGCCGAGCTTTCCGTCCGCGATTTCACGGCGGAGAAGTTCCGTTATATATTTTCTGTGCGAAGAATCACCCATCGGTTTATAACGGCGGTCTTTCCGACATGTTTCTTCGGCCGCCTTTTCTCCTTTTTTATATATTATAAAATCTTTCGCAAACATTGTCAAACGATTCTGTAACAAAGACTGTTTGTTACAGTTTTTTTTCAAAAAGCACCTTGACATGGCAAAAAGATGCCTTTATAATACAGTTAGATTTGTTTGAGATACGCCAGACAACACCGACAAACGGCGGGCGGGAAATGGCGGAAAACAAGAAAAGATATCGATCGGGAGGAGGAAAATGAAGGAGTCAGTCAGGAACAGAACAATGCGATTTTTGTGTATTGCGATATTTTTGAGCATGCTGATCGCAGTGATCGGCGTATGTGTCAAAAATGTTTCCTATGCAAACACCGCGTCATTGTTTGCGGCGTCAGGCGGGGCGGTCATAGCGGAAGACAATCAGGCATGGAGCAATTCGGTCGGGGGATCGGCAGCCGTTACATATAAGCAGGAAGTGAAAGGCACGCAAGGGGTTATGATCGCGGGCAAAGACGGAGATACCGCGGTGTATTCGGAAACGGTCGATTTATGGAATAAGAATGCGGAAGAGGCGGTAATCAAATTTCTTTTTCCGACGACGGCGGGTACGGAGTATGCGGAGCCGAATTTTGTGGTGAGGTTTACATCGGTGGCCGATCCGAACAAATATTTCTCTGTTTTCTTTGTAAACAGAGCGCAGACGAACGATTATCACGTCGGTGTATCCACATATTATGAAAAGCATATGCAGTCGACTTCGTTGGCAGATACGACGAATACGAAGCAGGAGCGGATCATATATACGGGCATAAACTACGGAAACAACGGTTTAGGGTATGTCAACAACACGGGCGCGGTTCTCGGGACCGGCTACGGGCCGAACGGCGAAGTGCCGGAAAGCATCGGCAATTACAGGGATGAAAGCGGCACAAAAATGACGGACAACGATTCTCCGCTCGGCATTTATTTTGAGATGATCGGAGGAACGAATGCGGACGGAACGGCGCGATACGACAACACGGTTTATACGAACGCCGGGTTTACGCATCTGGGATATTCGCCGCAGGTCAATATCGGAACGGAAGAAAGCCCGCTGTATCGCTACACCGTGCAATCGCTCACGCATATTTACAATGCGGGGATGCAGTCGCCGGCGTTGGAACTGAGCGAAGAGGAAGCGAGCGCAATGCGTCTTTCCATTACTTTTATGGAAAATGCGAAGGGCGGCACACCGACACCGACGGCGCAGGGCCGCATACTGGTGACCGAAGTCATGGGAAAATCGATGGCAGCGTCGGAAGACTCGTTTTCGTACGATATGTTCAACGGCGTGCATGTTACGAGTGCGCAGGCAGGCGGGACGGTCACCTACGATCAGGCAGTGCGCCTGAATGACAACACGGCGCTTGACAAGCTGGTAGAATTCAGCATCGATCCGAGTACGCCCAAAACGTC
Organism: uncultured Clostridia bacterium; assembly: GCA_944328495.1. GTDB lineage: Bacteria > Bacillota > Clostridia > Christensenellales > Borkfalkiaceae > Borkfalkia. The sequence goes on along the minus strand of CALVHR010000012.1, from coordinate 33,815 downwards.
TGCCGCGGGGGCATACAGCCCGGATTTTGAACAATTGACGGTGCGGATGGAGAGCTCTTCGGGAAAGGCGGTGGATATACGCGTCGGCAAGAGCGATACAAAGAAAACGTACACGAATTCGAGTTTTTATGACGGCGAGCTGGCATGCAATAGTATGATCGTGACGGCGGCCGGCGGGGAGCAAACGCTGCTCACGGCGGGGGACGGCCTGTTGCCGCAGACGTTTGCCGCATATTCGCTGGGTTCCAACGGGCATTTATATTCACAGACGAGCGACGCGTTTATCGATGAAAACGGGACCATGGTGATGGACGGAAATCATACGCGTTTTGCACTGTATTATGACGCTTGGGAAAACGCGCTGTACACGGATTTCGGCAGGAAGAACGCGGAGAATATGCGGTCGTTTGTCGATGAAAACAATAAGACGGTGTATCGCTGGCTGATCAGGGACTTTGACGAAGCGCTGGGAGAGGATACGGCGGTCTTTGAAGGATTCGGCGAAGAAGATGTTACGATCAGCATAGAGGTCGGGGCGGTCGCGGAAGGAAGAACGGCGGCATACACCATATACGCCATCGACGGAAGATCGCTTGCGGTGGATAAAAACGGAGAAGCGGTGCAGACCGTCAAGCCCGTTCGGGCACAAGAGTCCGTTGTTTCCTGCAAAGGGCAGACCATCCCTGTGCCCGGGCTGACGGTGTATAACTGTCACGAAGGCTGGATCGTCGATCGGGAACAGTCGGCAATGTATTATGTGATCGTAAAAGATCCCGCAGGCCGAAAGATCGAATCGGCGTCCGACGTGCTTTGGAGCGAGAAGCTTGCCGTAACGCTGGATGTGACGGGCACCTATACGGTGGAATATTATTCCGACCTTTTGACGGAACCGTTTGCGGAGACGGCGATCGTGGCGGAAGAGCCGGAAGTAACGGAATATGATTTCGACGGAGCATTTGTTGCGGGCGACGGCGCGACCGTCTCTTCGGACAGTGAGCTGACGGCAAAGAAGGACAGTACGATCGGGCAGGGTGCATACAACGGCATTCGCGTCACGGGAAGCGAAGGGAGCACCGTCACTTATACCAAGACGATCGATCTGAACGATATCAGCATCGACAATGAATTTTTCGAATTTATCGTGACGCCTTCCGTATATGCGGAGAGGGCGACGGACACGTCGACGTTTACGGGCGATTTCAGACAGATGATCGTCACATTGACGGATGCGCACGATCCTAGCAGCAAGGTAAGCATCGACCTGCATCCGCGCGTACAGGACGGATCCATGACGACCATGGCGACGGCGGCGGCGACGGGGCAGAATTTCGGCGGGCTTTACGGGCTTTCGGCACAGGATGCGTCTGTCCTTGCATACGGAAAAGCGGCAGTAATCCCGTATACGTTCGACGGATATTCGAACCGTTCGAGTGCGGTGGATGAAAGAGGCAACGCCGTTGCAAACGGAAATCACGGATCGATCAAATTATATTACGACAAAAATACGAACGCGGTCTATATCAATTACGGGCATACGGAAGCGCCGACTTTTGTCGAAGGCAGAGATGCGGAAACGCAAGGATATCGTTGGATGGTGCGCGATTTTGACGTGGCATACGGGATCCGCGACAAAAACAGCGATCCTTTGCAGCCGATAAACGAAGCGGGTGCGCCCTGGTCCGGGTTTGTTTCGGACGAAGTGATTTTATCTGTAACCGTTTACGGCGTGACGGAGGGCAGAACGGCATCGTATACGATCATTTCGGCGGGCGGAGATAAGATGCAGAATTCGATCGCGTTCGCTGCAGGCGAATCGAATGCGGCGGTCGGCGTGGAGAATGTACAGTACACTTATGCGGAACCTTATGTCTGGGACGGCGAAAAAGCGATCGCGTCGGGCAGCGACGTGTACGTCAAGGTCACGAAAGGAACGGAAACGATCGTCGAGATGATGCCGTACGCTTCTTCGGGCGGCTTTACGCCGGAAGAGGCGGGTACGTACGAAGTGTGCTACCAGTACGGCAAGACGATGCACGTGGTCGGCGTGACGATTTACAGCCGTCAGGAAGCAAAGCCCGTCATCGTACCGAATTTGGAAACGATGCCCGACGAGATCTTCCTGAACGAATCGCTGGACATCGGCGGTATGGCGACGTCGGTATTTGATCGGGACGGAAAGGATATCACCCTTACGGTGAGCGTCATGAAAGGGGAAGACGTTCTCATCGATTCATTGCAAATCGGGACGGGCGAAACGTATCGGTATGCCTTTGAAAGCGCGGGTGAATACACCGTCCGCCTTTGTGCGACAGGGCAGTTCGGTTTGCAGGAGACTTTGGACAGAACGGTCACCGTCATTCGGTATTCTTATCGGTTTGCGGACGGAATAACCGAGCGGTACGTATGGGAAGACGGCGCTGCGGCTCCCGTCATTTCCGCGGGAGATCTGTTGGTCAGCGATGCGAAAGACGGCGAAATCCCGTCGGGAAACATCACCGTCGAAGTCAAAAAAGAAGGCGGAGCGTTTGTGCCGTACGATGCGCAGACCTATTCGTTCGACGAAGTGACGACGTACATTTTCCGCTATACTTGTACATATGCCTGCAAAGACGGGCAGCAATACACGTTCAGCGCAGAGCGGGAGATCGTTTTGAACTATTCGCAGCCGGTCATTTCCGCAACGGGTACGCTTGCGGGAGCGGTTGCCAACGAGGCGGAAGAAAACACCGAAACGACGCATTATTTCAAGGCTTTGCAGGGCGGAACGGTCAGCTTGTCCGGGATGGAGTTTTCGGCGAGTGCAAAATGGTTCGATCTCAGCAAATCGCTTACGGATATTAAGTACAGCGTCGCCGCGCCCGACGGCACGGTCAGCGAAATCGGCGATCCGGCGGAGTATTCCCTGCAATTGTCGCAGATCGGAATATACAGGATCATGTGCGAAGTCGTCGATCCCGATACACAGTACACGGGCCGATACATTTTCGTGATCGACGTGCGCGCGTACTGGCTGCAGATCGAAACGACGGCGGATTATCCTGCCGGCTGCGAGCTGGGAAGCGCCATTGATCTCGGCAAATACATCGTGACCGACATCACGGGCGCCGCGGTCTCGGATGCAGCGGTAAGCATCGAAGTATCCTTCGGCGGCGTTGCGCAGACTTTGACGGAACAGACATTCAAGCCGCTGGAAGTCGGCGAATATACGGCGATGTACACGGTCGTCAAGGGTGCGGAGAAGGTGCAGCTGCAAAAGACTTTTTACGTGTCGGATACCCAAAAGCCGACGATCGTATTGCAGGGGGAACAGCCCGCAACCGGTACGGTCGGTCAATCGATGAATTTGCCGTTGGCAACGGTGGAGGATAATTCCGGAGCCGAACTTGCTTATACGGTTTCCGTGTATCTGAACGGAGAGAAAACAGAGATCGTGGCCGATCTGTTTACGCCGTCGCAGGAAGGAACGTATACGGTGGTTTATACGGCGACAGACGAGGCGGGAAATACGGGTGAGCTGTCATACGACATTGTCGTGACGAATGCCGAGGAAGGCGGATGCGGCGGATGCGGCGGATCTGCGGGAACGGGCATAGCGGGATATATTTTGGCAGCCGTTGCGGTACTTGCAGTCTGCGCCGTGGCCGTGGCGCGCAAGCGCAAAATTTAAAAGGGCAGTCGGCAAACGCAAAGCGGCGTTTGCGGTCCGAACAATAAATTTCATTTCAGAGGAAGCGTCAATGAGTAAAAAAAGGAATGTTATTTTATCGATCGTATTGGTTTTTCTTTGCTTGTTTTCAATGATCTCGTGCAGCGGGCAAGGCGGTCCGCAAAACCAAGAAAATTTGAATGAGATGGAGCTTGAAGTCGGGATTTATAACGGCGGATACGGTGAAAGCTGGCTGTATATGGCAAAAGAAGCTTTTGAGTCGGTATATCCGGAATACAAGATCAACATTCGGCCGTCCAAATCTTTTTACATGACTGACTTGCTCAGCTCCATCGATATCAATGCACAGGATGTCTATTTTGCGCCGATACGGTATATGGAATTTGTGTCGCAGGGGAAACTCAAACCGATATCCGAGGACACGATGAACAAACCTCTTTCGGAGATCTTGCGCGGGAGTACCGAAACCAAGTCCATTGCGGAAAAGATCAGCGATGAAATGAACGACTATTACAAGACGGACAGCGGATATTATGCGATTCCGTTCGGCGGATCCGTTTACGGGATCAATTACAGCATCGATGTGTTCGAGAACAGCAACCTCTACATCGGCAGCGCAAGCACGGCGGACAGAATCGAATGGGTCGGCGCGAGCGGAGAAAAGTCGCTCGGACAGGATGGCTTGCCCGATACATACGATGACGGTTTGCCGGTCACGTGGGGAGAGTTTCAAAAGCTTATGGATCGGATGGTCGAATCGGGGATCATACCGTTCACCTGGGCAAACCGTTCCGCGGGGATGACGCCGAATTCGCTCATGTCTTTGATGGTTTCCAACGAGGGAGCGGATAATTTCAAAATATTGACGGATTTCAGCGGCGAATACACCTTTGCGGGTGACGAATCGCCCACGCGTATCACAAAAGAAAAGGGATATTTGCTGCAGGGAATGAGCGGCAAGAAATTTGCGCTTGATTTTACCGAAAAGATCGTGCGCGGAAATTATAAGGACGGACAGGCGGGACTGCATTCTTATATGGATGCGCAGACCTATTTCATCAGCAAGCTCGACGATGAAAATCCGATCGCGATGCTTTTGGAAGGGGGGCACTGGCACAACGAGGCGAAAGCGGAGATCACGACGCAGAGATTCGGCGTGATGCCCTTCCCGAAATTCGAAGGATCCGCCATGTATAACGAGTCGAGGTCGACGTATTACGGGTCTTCGATGAACGGCGCCGTGTTTATGAGCCAAAAGACAAAAAAGCAGGAACTGGCCGAGTTGTTTATCGCATTCACCTGTTCGGAAGATATGCTGCGGCTGTGCACGCGTGAATCGGGGATGGTGCGTCCCTACGATTACGAGTTGCAGAAGAGCGATTTGGAGGCGATGCCGGAATTTTATCAGACCTGCTGGGAAGCGTGCCATTCGGACCGCGTCGATGTCGTAACGTTTATGACGAAGACGGACATGGTGTATCAGAACCTGAGTTACTTTGAAGAAGAGTGGCCGTGGGATTATACAAAAAACGGCGCGTCATACAGTGATCCGCTGAACGATTTTCTGGGGAACCGCAGCCTGACGGCGGATACGTATTGGAGCGGGTTGAAGGAATATTCGAGCAAGTCGCGTTGGGATGCTAAGTTTTCGGAATGGTATTAAAAGCGTTGCCGAACGGGCGTGTTTTGCAAAGGAAGGGATGACAGGATGAAAAAGAATAAAATCGAAGAACGTGAAGGTTGGCTTTCACGTCTGTGGGGACGGGTCAGGATGCGTGTCAGTGATTGGTGCTACGATCTTTCCGTGCGAATACATCAAAAAACGCGCAGAAAGAAGGAAAAGCGCCGCACGTTGCGGCATTCGGCGCGCGCGCAAAGCAGGTTTCTGTTCTGTGTGCTTGTCTATCCCGTAACGGTATTCATCATCTTTTACCTGGTCGTCAACGTGCGTTCCATTCTCTTTGCCTTTCAGCAATACGAATGGGGCGTCGGCGGACAATCGGGCGGCTTTGTCTGGAACACGGATCCGCTGGGGAATTTCAAGGATTTTTTGAGCGCGTTGGCCACCGATCAACGTCTGATCTTTGCGACGAAAAACTCGTTGATCCTATACGCCCTCGGGCTGGTAATGATGCCGCTGCAGATCATCTGTTCGTTTCTGGTCTATAAAAAGATCCCGTTTGCGAACACATTCAAGGTGTTTCTTTTCCTGCCGTCCATTATTTCGAGCATCGTAATGGTCATCGTCTACAGATATTTCATCAATTTCGGATTGCCCGAGCTGCTCGTGCATTTCGGCATCACGGAGAATCCGCGATTGTTTGATAATGTCGAAACGGTATTTCCTGTCGTGGTCGTATATAACCTGTGGCTGTCGCTCGGGACGAACATCATCCTGTACACGGGCGTAATGGCGCGCATCTCGGATTCTTTGATCGAGAGCGGCAAGCTGGACGGGATGTCTATGTGGGAAGAACTGTGGTACATCACCATACCGCTCATCTTCCCCACGATCACGGTGTTTCTGGTGACGGGCGTGGCGGGAATTTTTACCAATCAGGCAAATCTTTACGCATTTTTCGGTAAAAATGCGAGCGCAAATGCGTATACGTTCGGGTATTATCTTTTCATCATGGTCGCAGACGAAGCGCCGATTTCGGAATATCCGTTTGCATCGGCGGCGGGATTGCTTTTTACGGCCGTTGCCGTGCCGATCACGTTGTTGGTAAAATATGTGCTTGAAAAGTTCGGTCCGAATGCCGAATATTGACGGGTGCTCGTGCGTCTGTGCAAGATCGTATTTTGGAAGGTGGCGTATGGTAAAAGAAAAGATTTACAGACAAGTTTTCCCGATGCTGTTTTTCGTGATCCTTGTCATATATTGCATCAGTTTGCTGTTCCCGTTGATATGGATGTTTTTCTCTTCGGTCCGAGACAATATGAGTTTTGTTCAAAGCCCGTTCGGGTGGCCGGAGGAATGGCTGTTCAAAAACTACGGCGATGCTTTTCAGTATCTGTATGTCGAGGTGGGGTCGACGGGGCAGCGCGTTTACATGATCGGAATGTTTGCGAATACCATTGTGTATGCCGTCGGATGTTCCGTGGTCTCGGTGCTTTCGCACTGCGTGGTCGCATATGCCGTAGCCAAGTATAAATTCAGGCTTGCGAAAGTATTGTATACGACCGCCATAGTCACGATGATATTGCCGATCGTCGGCAATATGCCGTCTACGCTGGAAATTTTGCGCCTGCTCGGCCTATATGACAACATTTGGGGGCTCATCCTGAAAAGCGGCGGGTTTACGGGTGTCGCGTTTCTGATATTTTACGGGACGTTCAAAAGTCTTTCCTGGGAATACGCGGAAGCCGCATTTATCGACGGGGCGTCGCACGCGACGGTGATGTTTCGTATCATGATCCCGCAGACGCGAAACGTTGTGCTTGTCTTATTTCTTACTACGTTTATTCAGCATTGGAACGACTACACGACGCCTCTGTTGATCATGCCGAGCTATCCGACCATTTCCTTCGGGCTGTATCAGTTTATGAATAACAACTTTAATGCGGTCAGCGATTCGCCGCATATTATGGCGGCATGTATGATCGCAACGCTTCCGATCTTTTTGCTGTTCTTGATTTTCAAGGACAAAATGATGGGGAATATGTCCATCGGCGGATTAAAGGGGTAAAGGAGATTTTGCCGCGGGAGCATATAAACGGCTGCCGCGGTGATCGGAGAACATTTTATGAAAAAAAGTAAGGCAATCATTTTTATAGTAATATTTGCACTGTTGCTCTTGATAACGGCGCTCGGCGGCGTGGCGTTTGCTGCGGACGGTCCGAAGTCGTTAAAACCTTCCGACCTGTTTGAAAAGAGCGACAACACCGTGCTGACCGATTATGCGAGCGTGCCGGAATATGCGGCGGATACCGTCCGTTTTTACGGCGAGAGCAAGAATGCCGAGGATCTGCACGGGCTGAAATTGCAGTCCTCCAACCGCAACGATACGACGATCCGCTTTAAAAATGCCGTGAACGTTTCGCAATGGAATAAGGAAGAAGCGTTTTTGGAATTTGTCGTTTTGCCGGAGCAGCGCGGAAAAGATGTCACTACCAATGTCGAATACGGGTACGAGTATCCGCTGACGTCCGTCGAGATCACGCTTACGGATGCGTACGATGCATCCAACTTTTTGGTGATGTCGCTCAATGTTCGTCCGGACGTCAACTACGTTACTTCCTATCGGGGAAATGCCAACGGGCAAGTGTCCGCGGGATATCTTGTCAGCAAGGGGGAAATGAGCGAGAAGTTCGGATTGCCTTGCCATTCCAATTTTTCGGGACTCAACGTTCGATTCGGAAATTACATTTCGACGGCGAGCTTTTTTCTTGACTACGGAACGCGCGCTTATTACGGCTATCCCACGCACGGCGGCGTAAAGGAGATCGTCCGCGACTTCGACGACAGGGCATACAGCATCAACGCGGGCGAACCGCTGTGGACGGGCTTTTCCGCGGACGAGGCGTATATCAGCGTTACGATCAAAGGGATACGCAACAATGAAACAGGGGTTTATTTTGTCGGGTTCAACGGGATCGATTTTACGCAGGAAACGATCGAGAATGACGGGAGTACGGAAATCACGTTGAACGAGCCGTTTACGGAACAGGAACTTCCCTACGGGGAAGCGGGAACGCCGTACCGAATGTACAACGTAAAGTGCGGCAGTCCGAAATTCGGCGTCGTTTCCGAAGATGCGATCGAGAAAAAAGCGTATATATACCGTGACGGGTCGCGTTCGGAGATCGCTGTGGAGAACGGAAGCATCATGCCCGAAGAAGCGGGACAGTACAGTTTTGAATATTCTGTCACCGATATTTTCGGGGATACGGTCGTTCGGGAGTTCCGATTCAGCGTGATGAGCCGCGTCCGTGATCTGCAAATGAATTTTTCGAGTGAGCTGCCGTCTTGTGTACGCGTCGGGGAAACGGTGCGGTTGCCGAAAGCGGAAGTGGAAGGAGGCAGCGGATACGCGGTATATGAAACAAGCGTTGTCAAAAACGGAGAAAAGAGGGAAATTTCGGACGCATTTTTTGCCGATAAACAGGGGTATTACCAAGTGGTTTATACGGTAAAGGATTATTTGCGGACAGTGGACCTTGTATATTTCGTCGATTGCGTTTTAACCAAGGAGCCGTTGTTGACCGCGCCCAATCTTCCGCCGATTTTCTCCACGCAGGTACCGTACGTTTTTGCGGATTTTGAAGCGATCGATTATTTTTCCGACGAAAACGGAATGCCCGCAAAAAAAGAAATTTACATAAAAGAGAATGACGGCGAGTTTTTCAAACTCGGCAGCGACGGCCTTTACGTTCCGACCGCAGAGTCGGGCAGCGTGACCGTGAAACTGCGTGCCGGCTGTGTCTTTGATCCGGCAGGTGTTACGGAATGCATACTCGGGCCCGTCCCGATCTACAACCCGCAGACATCGGCGCAATATTTTTATAACAATGACGGAAATGTGAATGTCGTGTTTTCCGAAAGCGGAGAGGCGATTTATACGACGAGCGCCGATCGGGCGGAGATCGAGTTTGTCAATCCTCTGCCTTCCGAAAATTTCCGACTTTATATCGAAGTTCCCGATCAGTACAATCGTCTTTCGGAAATGGTGATTACCCTGACGGATATTCATGATGTATCGCAGTCGGTGAGCTTTGCCGTACAAAAGACGAGCGGAAAGAGCATCATGAATGTGTGCGGAAAGGACATAGAAATCGACAACGTCTTCGGTTCGGGCAAGACATTCTATCTGGATCTTCTCAACGAAAAGGATATCATGATTTCGAACAATGCGGTCGGGCAGCTGGAAAGTTATGCGGACGGCAGCATCTTTGAAGGATTTACGTCGGGCAAGGTGTATCTCACGATCGGTATGGAAGGGGTGAGCGGTGAAGCGGGACTTTCCGTGACCAATCTTTGCGGCCATACAAAGTTCAGAAATGACGGCGACGATACGATCAAACCGGGCATTCAGCTGCGGGATGAAACGCGTCAGACGGGAGAAAAGGGCGATACCGTCATTATCCCTGCGGCGTATGCGTATGACGTGATGGATGCCGCGGTAAAAGACGCGTCGGTTGAGGTCTTGTATGGAAGCAAGGTCGTTTTGGAGCAGCAAAGCGCCGCGACGGCACGATCGTTTATCGCTTCGGAAACAGGCGAATACAAAGTCGTCTATACTGCTTCGGACAAAACGGGAAACACGCGCACGTTAAGTTACGAGATCGTGATCATGGACAAAGCAAAACCTGTTGTCACGCTGGAAGGACAGTGGCAGGATAAAGCGGAAGTCGGCAGTACGATCCGGCTGCCGAAGATGCGTGCCGTGAGTGAAGGAGACGTCAAGATATACGTTTTCGTTAAAAATCCGAACGGAGGCATGACGGAAGTGGACGATACCCTGCAATACACTTTTGAAAATGCGGGCAAATATATCGTTTACTATTACGCGTACGGCAGCAATTACACGTATGTTTTGTCGAAGGGAACGATTACGGTATCGTAACGTTGTCAAAACGGAGTCGACTGAATTAATGCGAGGATAAGGGACATGAAAAAAATCAAATCATATATATGTCTGGCGTTGTGCTTCATTTTAATGTTCGGCATGACGGCTTGCACAAAGGAAGAAGAAACGGCGGCGCCTCCTTCGGAAGGGCAAGAGCAGAAGATCGAATATACGGATATCGATCTGTATGCGAACGGCAAGACCGATTACAAAATACTTCTTTCCGAGGAAAGCACGCCGATCGAGGCGCAGGCGGCGCAAGAGCTGGTCTATTTCTTTGAGATGGCATCGGCGATCAAATTAGAAATCATCAGCGACGGCGATTACGATGCATCCGGGAAATATATTTCCATAGGGAATACCGCGCTGTTTGCCGCATCCGGCATTCAGCTGCCCGAGGGGCTCGGGACGAGCGGATACATCATCAAAACGGTCGATGACGATGTCGTCATAGCGTCTTCGGGAAATTACGGGGCGCTGTACGGGACCTATGAATTCTTGGAATACAATCTCGGATATCGTTACTATGCAGAGGATGAGATACAGATCGCAAAAGAGCCGTCCGTCAAGCTGATGAAATTTGACATGAGCGACAAGCCTTCGTTCGAATCGAGGGCGGCATACAGCAGCGAAACGCGCGTGAATGCGTCGTCGGCCGACCGTTTGCGTTTGAACGGCAACATTCTTGCAAACACGGGCGGGAGCTGGTGGAGCTCTCTGAACGACCAGTCGCTGTGTCTGCAGCTTCTGCCGACCGATCAATATATTGAAAAATATCCGCGCTGGTATTACGACAACGGCGGGGATAAGGTACAGATCTGTTATACGACGCTTTATAACGACAGCATCAATTACGAGAAAGGGGATTGGAGCGAAGAAGACTATAACAGCGGCAAACACGGTATGTTTTGGACGCTCGTGTATAATCTGATCAACAACTATATCATCCCCGAATCGACCAAAACGGTCTTTCAGCTCGGGATCATGGACACGCCGCTGATCGCGAATTATCCGGAAAGCATCGCCGAAATAGAGAAATACACGGCGAGCGGCGTCATGATGCGTGCGGTGAATGCCGTTGCCGACGCGGTTGCCGATTGGCAGCAGGAGAATTGTCCCGAACGCACCATATATCTTTGTACGTTTGCGTATCTGTCCTTTTTCGAGCCGCCGTGCAAGAAAGACGAGAACGGCGAGTACATTGTGGACGAAAATACGGGGAAATATATTCCGATCGACGAATCGGTGGTTGCCCGCGACAATGTGATGGTCCGCTATGCGCCTGTCGACGCCAACTACATGTACGATTTGCTGGATGAGGAGTATAATTCGATTTCCCGCAAAGTTCTGCTCGGGTGGGCATCCGTGGCGAAGAATCTTGCGGTTTGGGATTACCGCGCCGATTTCGGTACATACGTTACGCCCTATCCTTCGTGGTTTTCGACGTATGACAATCTGAAAATTTATTATGATTACGGATTCATCGACATATTCAATCAAGGGCCGACGCCTACGACGGGCACGCCGTTTATCAAAATGGATAACTGGATCCGTTCGCAGCTGATGTGGGACATCGATCAAAGCTATGCGGACCTTGTCGACGAATTCATGGAAAATTATTACAAAGAAGGGCGCGATTGCATCCAGGAATATTGGGACCTGCTGCAGATGCATTACAGGACGTACATCGAGAAAGAGCAAAATTATGACGGCGATCCGCATCGCCGCGTGATGAATCCGAAGTACTGGCCGTATGAGATCATTTTGAAGATCCAGGAAATTTTCGAAAACGGATATGCATCCGTTGCAAAATTCCGCGACACGGATCGGGAGTATTATGATAAGCTGCTGTCGCGTTTGGAAGCGGAGAGCTTGTTTTATCGATTCATGCTGATACAGTATTATGATAATTATTACACGGTGGAAGAACGCAGAACGATGATCGACGAGTTTGAGCGCATCAGCAACGAATGCGGGTTCGTGATCATGAACAACGGTATCGAAAACGGCGAAAAAGTTGCAGACAGGATCGCAGGCTGGCGCAACGCTTTGCTATAAAAGACGGGGGAGAGGGTATGTCAATCAAACACACAGCGGTCAGTTATTACGGATTCAATTACGCAGAACACGCAGAAAAAGATTTTGCGGAGATGCGCGGGCACGGATGCGATACGGTCATCCTCGCCATTACCGAATTCGACATCGATTTTTGGTTTCCGAACATAAAAAACATTGTACGGGAGGCGCACAGGCAAGGCCTTCGCTGCATTGCCGATCTGTGGGGCTTCGGCAAGTTTTTCGGCGGTGAAAACGTGAGTTTGTTTTTGCAAAACAACATTCGTCACAGGCAGGTTTCCGCACTGACAGGGGAAACGCTCAATGCGGCTTGTTTTATATCCGAAGCATTCCGCGACCATTTGACGGAAGTCAGTCTGTCATTGGCGCGGGAATGCGGCGTAGACGGATTTTTCTGGGATGAACCGCATTTTGCGTTGCCAAAGTCTTATGCGTCGATCACAGGCGGGCCGGGAGAGGACTGGGCTTGCCGCTGTCCCGAATGCATGCGCAAATTTCAAGAGTATTACGGGTATGAGATGCCGCGCGTAATGAATGACGATATAAAGCAATTCCGATGGCGGGAAGCGTTGAAGACGCTGTCGGATGTATCGGCGGCATTAAAGGCGTTTAACTCCGACCTGGAAATCACTTGCTGCGTACATGCAACGCTCAACGATTACTATCTGACGGAACAGCGCGGATACGACAATTGGGATAAGGTCGCGGCGTGTCCGTACTTTGATGTTTTTTCTACGACAATTCTCAAATGGTCGCTTCCGGAAACTTTTTTCAGGCAGATCGCCGAGCGCACGGTTGCCGTCGCGAAAAAATACGGAAAACAGTCGGAGCGCTGGCTGATGGGGTATTACCAACAGCCCGATACCTTTGAACAGATCGACCGCACCGTGGACATGTATGAAAAGCTCGGAGTCGACAGGTTGGGCGTGTGGACGTACCGCGGCGGGTACGGCACCAAGCTTGCGGCGCCCGATCCGATCGGCTTGTGGGACAGGATCGGTCAAAATTACAGGCGCGTATTGAAAAAAAAGTGACAATAAACGGAAAAAGGAGCTTGCATGAAAAAGATCACGACCGTCGAAGAAGGGGTGAAAGAACTTTTAGAGGTGAACGAAATCAAAGGGGTCGGGCCTTGGCGATTGGTTTTGGCGGGCGAAGGCGGATTGACGGATCGCTTGGAATATGACGGGAAAAGCATACCGCTGTATTTTTGGCGAAGCGATCCGCGGCTTCGCAATCTTGCGTGCAAAGTGGCGCCGCGGATCGGCGAGCTTTGCGCTTCGAAACAGACGTGCGCCGTGCCGCGGTCGTTCGGATTCGAACGCCTCCTTTTTATGGAGCTGGACACAGCGTGCATGTTGTTATCGTCACGGCCGTCGCATATGGTTGCGTTCCGTAACGGCGAAGCGATCAACTGTATCTGTCACATGCAAAACGATACTGTGGCGACGCTCGAATTGACGTCCGCGTTGCCGGAAGGGACGCGTTGGCAGAGGAAACATGCAATATTCGGGACAGAAGGCATGGGGTGCGACCAACCTGTCGGCAGGAAGATAGAATCCGAGGCGATCTATTTGTTTGGCGAAAACGGATTGGATGTGCATACCGATATAAGCATGTTTACATACGGGCTGTCCCCGTTGCAAACGACGATGGCCGATTGCATATATCAAATCCTGACAGGTAAAATCGATGCCGGAAAATGGGCGGAGGAAGAGTCTTCCCTCAATGCATGGCTTTCAATGGCGCTTGCCGCAGTGGATGCAGACGGACGGGTGTTTGCCCGTTCGGGACAGTGACCGCGGAAAAGCGGAGGGCTTATCAAGGGAGAGGTTGCGATGAAGAAAGTGAATTTTGCGGTGATGATGTTTGAAAACGGGCATGCTCCGTATCTGATGGATGCTTTGCTGCGCGAAGAGCGGGCAAATGTAGTTGCCATATCCGTCGCGCCGCGCTATTACGAGATTTTGAACCTAAAAAAGTACGGGGATATTCCCGTATATTATTCGGACAGAGAAATGCTGGAAGCGCATCCGGAGATCGAGGCGTGCGTTTGCGGCGGCGCGAATCACAGGCATATGGAAGAATTCAGGATGTGCGCAGAGCGCGGGATCCATGTGATATCGATGAAGGTGCCTTCATTGGATATGAGCGAGTATGACGAAATGATTCGCCTGAGCGCCGAGCATAAAATTGTCTGCTCCATCGAGTTGGAGATGCGCTGGCATGCGGAAGTGTATCGGCTGAAAGAACTCATCCGTTCCGGGGCGCTGGGCAAAGTGCAGTCATTTAACGCATTTAATTATTCGCATTTCCCGATGTGGTGGAACACGTGGATGAATGACGCCGAAGCGAGTTACGGCAAACGTGTTCCGCTTTGGCCGGGCAGCAGGCGATTCCGCGGCGGGGCGCTCACCGATCATCCGCATATTTTCGATCTGGCACGCTTTTTGTTTGAGAGCGACTACGAATGTGTGTATGCGGAAGCGGCGCCTTCCATTCGGGAAGACGCCGAAGTGGAAGATCTTCTCACGATCATCGGAAAACTGAAAAACGGCGTGGTCATTTCTTTGGATCCTTCCTATGCGAACCGTGAAAAGAAATTATTCAAACGCATTTCGGATGATTTTTCACACTATCCGCGCTGTGTGGAGGTGGAATGTTCGGTATTCGGCGATCGCGCCTGTGCCCTTGTCGACCTGTACGGTTCCGCGCTGTACGCCTTTCAGGCCAAACCGGAACTGACATATGAGGTCTGGGGAGCGGATCCGCAATTCAACGATGTTCGCAAGTTATTTCTTCGTAACTTTATCAAACAGATCAACGGGGAAAAATTCGAAGGCGATATGGCGGTTTCACTGGACAAATATCGCCCGATCATGGATGTGGTCAATGCTTGCTATGAAAGCATTTCCACGGGCAAGGTCGTGTATTTGTAAAAGACAAAGAAATGTTATATAAAGCAGGGAGAAGATGAAAATGAAAGACGATTACGGCTATTTTGAGGCGGTTTTAAAAAATTTGCGGCAAATCGATGAGACGCAGCAGACGAACATCGAAGCGGCGGCCGAACTGATGGCGGAAGCGATCGGACAAGATCGGCTGATCAGCGTGTACGGGGGCGGCGGGCATACCACGCTTCCGGTCGGCGAGATGTTTTTCCGTGCGGGCGGTTTGGCGAACATCAACCCGATCATGGAAACGGGATTGTCCGTTTTCAATCAGGCGCTGAAATATCTCGAACTGGAACGCACGGTCAACTACGGGTCGGCGATCCTGCGCTATTACGACTTGCGGGAAGGCGATTTGCTGATAATTTTTCACAACATAGGCATCAATCCGGCGACGATCGATTGCGCCGAAGAGGCAAAGAAGAGAGGCTGCAAGATCATCGCGGTCGCAAGCAGCGCCTGGCAGGAGCAAATGCCGAAAGATCATTCCATCCGTCATCCGAACGGCAAAAATCTGTTTGATTACGCAGATATTCGCATCGACGATTTCAATCCCGTCGGGGACGCCGTTGTCAACGTGCCGGGGTTCGGCACGCCGATCGGGCCCGTGTCGAACATCGCCGATTTTTATATTGCGCATCAGTTGGAGATCGCGTGCGTAAGGAAGTGTCTTGAAAAGGGGATCGCGCCTCCCGTTTGGAAGAGCGCAAATGTGCCCGGCGGGGATGCGCAGAACAAGCGGCTGATCGAAAAATATCGCAGCCGTGTCAAGATGCTGTGAGAGCGGTCGCAACGGGAGGGGGAAATGGCGCAAAACAGGAGGATCGTGGCTTGTTTGCTCGCAAGCATGCTGTCGCTTGCTTTGGCGGCGGGCGTCGGCTGTGCGAAAGATCAAGAGGAAGGCGCGGACGTCCACAGCGGCATCCGTTTTGAAGAAGATTCGGTAACGGTACGGGTAGGGCGCAGCGCGGACGTTCTTGCCGTGTTCGACGAGAACTGGACCGATTATGCCGTTCAATGGGAAGCCGATCCCGAAACGACGGTGCAGCTGACCGTACCTTCTGCGAGCATTCGGCCGAACAAAGCGCGGGTCAAAGGGTTGCAGGCGGGCTCGGCTGTCGTGACGGCGACGGCGTCGGACGGGGCAAAGGCGACCCTTTCCGTGGAGGTGACAGGCATTGAGACCGAACCCGAAGATACGCCGGAGGAAGGCGGATTTACTCTCACGCAGGACGTTGTTTCCGTTGCGCTCGGCAATACGGTGCAGTTCCCTTGCGCAGAGCGGGCGGGGGTAAGTTTTGTAAGCGAAGATACGTCCGTCGCGACAGTCGACGGTAGCGGCGTGATCACTCCCGTTGCCGAGGGCGTGACCTATGTGACCGCCGCAAAGGACGGCGTTACGTTGCGCGTAAAAGTCGGGGCGGTGAATTCCTCTGAGCGCTCCATTGCATTGACGGGGAAGACGGAGCCGCGTATCAATTTTTACGGGCGCGGAAACTTTGATGCGTCGCTCGGCGCGCAGATGTTCTACTTTTCGGCGTCGGGTTTCGACGTAACTTTCTTCGGAACGGAGCTCAAAGTGAACATGCTGCGCCCTTCGTCGGACACGTATGTCGCGTATCTGAGCGTCTTTTTGGACGGGGAGAGCATGACGGAGGTCGTACCGCTGGATTCGGAGCGCGTCATCCGTCTTGCCGAAAAGGAGGAGCGCGAATATACTCTGGTCAGCGGGCTGATTGAAGGATGGCATACGGTAAAGGTGCGCAAGCGCACGGCTTTTCAGCGCGGTTCGACCAGGATGGATTCGGTCGGGTTGAAAGAACTGAAGACGGACGGGTATTTCGGATATTGTTCGGACAAACCATCCCTTCGCATCGATGTCTACGGGGATTCGTACAGTTGCGGCTACGGTAACTTGGAAGACGGCGGATCCATGACCAGTGAAAATACGGACGGGAACCTCGCGTATCATGCTTTGTTGGCGAACAAGATAGGCGCGGAGCTCAACGTAATGGCGGCGAGCGGCTGGGGCGTGTACAGGGGAAATAACGGTTCCACGGCGTGGAGCTGGGTCAACAAATACGATAAGCTCAACACAATGAGCGACGAGGTCGTTCAAATCGGCGGGGCGGATGTCATCGTCATTAATCTCGGCGCCAATGATGTTTCGGGAGGCGTATTCGACAGCGCCGACGAAACGAGGCTGTTCCGGGAAGCATATACCCAGATGTTGCACGGCATTCGCGAGCAAAATCCGGATGCGCTCATTCTTTGCACATATGGTTTTGTTGCCACAAACACAAATTGCAAAAACGCTATCCGAGACGTTGTGTCTTCGTTCGGCGACGAGAAAGTCAAAGCATATTTTTACACGACGGTGCGCTCTTCTACGGGACATCCCGATCTTGCGAATCATCGCAGCGGTGCGCGGGAGCTGGAAGAAGTTTTCCGTCAATATGAAATTATCTGAATATTGTGTCAAAACGATATTAAAATACAATTTTTAGGAGATTTAAAATGGCAAGGCAAAAATTGGAAGGTATTTACATACCGGTGATCACCCCGTTTAACAAAGACGAGAGCATCAATTTTGATGCGATCCGCGAAATTGCCGAATTTTTGGGGAAAAACGGCGTGACGGGCATCATCCCGTCCGGTTCGACGGGAGAAATGATCGCGCTCACGAAAGAGGAGCAGATCGCCGTCAATGCGGCCTATATCAAAGCGGGGCACGAGTACGGGATCAAAGTCGTTGCGTCGACGGGTGCGTACCGCACCAAAGACGTGGTGGAAATGTCAAAGGCGGCGGAGTCGGACGGGGCGGACGGGATCATGGCGGTAACGCCTTGGTACATGGCTCCGAACGAAAAAGAGCTGTTTGAGCATTACAAGACAATACACGATTCGATCGACATTCCCGTGATGCTCTATCATAATCCCTATTATTCGACGGTATTGCTCAGTGACGAATTTATCGCAAAGCTATACAACGAGGGATGCGTGGACGCAGTCAAAGAGCGCCAGGCGGACGTATACCGTCAGCAGAATTTGAGACGTCTTACCGACGATAATTTCGGGCTGTTCTACGGGTATGACGTTTGTCCGGTCGAATGTTTGAGTTGCTGGTCGGACGGCTGGGTGTGCGGAACGGGCAACCTCTTTCCGAAGGAAAACGTGGCGGTCTACAAAGCCGCGAAGGAAAAAGACGTCGCAAAAGCGATGAAAGCGCAGGAAAAAGAAGTCTGGCCGTATCTGCATCTTTTCTCGGTGCCCGATTCGAACGGCGATATATTGTGGCTGCAAATCATTAAAGAGGGTTTAAAACTGCGCGGCATCGATGCGGGATATTGCCGTAAACCGGTTTTGTCCGAACTTCCGAAAGAAACGATGGATCGGCTCAAAGCAACGCTTCGCCATTACGGATATATTTGATTTGGAAAGAGGAAAGAAAGATGCGGGGATTTTCCACCGATTACTCAGAGAATGTGGGCAGCGGGATATCCGGCAGTCCGATTTCGGAGCCTGCCGCCGTCATAACGGATCAAGTCGCGGCGGAAGCAGCGGAAAGAGGTGCGCGATTTGCAGAGGCGATCGAAGCCAACCGCATTTCCGATTTTGAAAAAAAAGGAGATGCGCGCAAAGGCGAAAAAGCGGATCAAATGGTGCACGTTTCCACCTTTTGTACGATCGGCGACAAAATTTATATGACGTATTATGCAAACACCAAAGCTTCGAAAGAAGATCCGTTGAACCAAACGGCGCGCCTGGTATATTGTCATCGGAGCAATCCGCAGGATAAAGTTTACTTGGATATCCAGACGGTCGGCGACGATCTGTACGGAAAACATATATACGCGCTGTACGATACCATTCTGGCAAAAAAAGACGATGATACGCTGTATGTGATGTGGACGGCAAAAGCGGATGATCAGTATTACAGACTGTGCCGATCGTTCTCGGTGCAAAGCGGAGAACTCGGGCCGGTGGAGGTCAATCGGTTCCGCGTGGGGGAGATCACCAATGATTTCAGTACGAGCGGAATACAGAATGCAATGACCGAAAACGGACTGCCGTATAAAACAATGTACAGCGATATCGGGATCATGCAAAAGTTTACGCAAAGGCAAGAGCAGGGCAAAGTCTATTATTATACGGGCGCTTACAGCGGTGATTTTAACTGCATCATCAAGACGTGTGATTTTTTGACTTGGGAGTATGTTTCGCAGCCTGATTTCGACAACGAATCCAAATGGGAGAACGCGGCATACGTTTACGGCGATAAATGTTATTATTTTGTACGGCAGCAGGATGAAGTCCCGTACGGTTTTTTGACGGCCTATGATCTTATCGGAAAAAAGTGGGAGAAGCCGGTTTTGATCGCGGACTGTCAATCGAGAAGCGACTTTATCGTGTATGCGGGGAATTTATATCTGGTCCATGCCCCTGTTGATCGGGAACATATCGGCATCGTGAAAGTGAACACGGACGATATTGCCGCGAGCACGCCTGTCTTGCAGGCAGACATGAAGTCGAGTTGTTTTTATCCGTTCGTGCAATATCTCGACAAAAACGCCATCGGCATGTCTTATACGGTGGACAGGAAAAGCATTCGGCTTTCGTGGTTTGATCCCCAAAAATTTTTATAAGCAAAGGGCAGGTATATCGAAAGTAACGGCGTGCACAAAAAACAGTGTTGAATTTATGGGGTTTTCATATACCAAGGACGGCCTCAACCGAACTCATAAGAGTACGGTTGAGGCCGTTTGTTATGCATTCGATCTTGAACTATAAAATTTTGCCGAATACAGTTTTTTGTGAGCATGCTTAAAAAACCGTTTGCTTATACTGCGGCGCATTGAAAACCTGGTCATGGGAAGCAAAAAAAATAGTATTTTTTAAAATTACGAGTAATTGATTTTGAAAAAACAATTTTGTTATAGAAAACGGCATATTTTTTTGTTATAATAATGAAGAGGTGAACAATGCTGATTACTGACAAGAAAGCTCTTCAAAAGTTTTATGAGAAAAAAAGGTTGTGGCAAGGGATCCCTTCGATCGAAAAAACAAGCGGAGGAAGTCTTTTTGCCGCATTTTATAGCGGAGGGATCAAAGAAGATTTCGGAAATTATTGTGTCGTGATAAAGAGCGAAGACGACGGCAATACGTGGAGCGAGCCTATCGTTGCGGCGTACGACGGGGAAAAAAGCCGCTGTTTTGACGGGGGGCTTTGGATCGATCCGCTCGGGCGTTTATGGTTTTTTTGGAACGTGATGCCGCAATTTGCCGTATATGCATCCGTTTGCGACGATCCTGATGCAAAAGAGCTGACATGGAGCAAACCTTTTGTAATCGGGAAAGAGATCATGCTGAACAAGCCGACGGTGCTTTCAACGGGAGCTTGGGTATTCCCGATTGCGGTTTGGGCAAGCGGGCTGAAAGTGTCTCCGAATGTGCACTCAAAGAGTAAGAAACGCCTGGCTTTCATGTATAAAACCAACGACGCAGGCAAGACGTTTATTCGTTTAGGCGGGGTAAATATGCCCGAGCGGTGTTTTGACGAGCATATGTTTATCGAGCGAAAAGACGGTACCGTATCGATGTATGTTCGGACGTATTATGGGATCGGGGTAAGTTATTCCTATGACGGAGGATTGTCGTGGACACAAGGGAAAGACAGCGGTTTGGGCGGACCGTGTTCCCGATTTTTTATCCGTACGTTAAAAAGCGGAAACATTTTGCTTGTAAATCATGTAAATTTTGTGGGCAGAAATAATCTCACGGCGCTCATATCCCGTGACGGAGGACAGACGTTTGAGGGAGGGCTCGTATTGGACGAGCGGAGCGAAGTATCTTATCCGGACGGGACAGAAGACGGTGACGGATTTATTTATGTGATCTACGATCGGGAGCGCGGGAGTTTCCAAAGGAATCTTGCCGGAAATCAAAAGTGCGCAAGGGAGATTTTGTTTGCAAAGTTTACCGAAGAGGATGTTTTGGCGGGAAAGATCGTAACTTTGGGCAGCCGGTTGAGTCTGTTTTATGACGGAGAAGGAAATCTTTGGCTGTGGTGGAACCAAACGAATTATTCGAGCGGCGATAAATTTGTCGGGATATGGAACGCAAAGATCTCCAATCCGGGGATATCGATCAACGGGTCGGAAGATCTGTCGAAGTTTGAAATATCTCCTGCCGAACGTGTTTGCGACGGCTTAAAGATGAATAAGCCGACGATACTTTCAAGCGGAGAATGGGCATTCTTTTCGCACAATTTTGCGCGGCAGGGATATACAGAGATAGACGTATTGGATGACTTGTTGCGGCAAAGCGAAGTGTACCAAGAGGGGAAAACGCTGCAAGACGCAAAGGCGGCGATCCGTACGCCTGTCGGCGCAACATTGGAAGAGGTTCGGCAAGGAAATAAGATCTTTTCCGATCGTACGCAGCATGTGTGGGATCAGTTTGTACCGAATGCTTTTGTCGGCATGACCTATTTATCGGACAAAGTTCTTGAAGCGGCGCAGGTTCAAGTGATCGAAGACGGCTATCTCTTGCTGCTCGCCAGCTCGTCACGTGCGGTGTCGGCCGATTGGACGTTGTTGGTCAAAGATATCAGCAATCCCGGGGTAGACGTGGCACAGGCATACTATTGTTACGTTGCATATTTCGAAGCCGGAGATACGGTTGATGTCGCAACCGACGCGATACTGTTGGGAATCGATGCCGAAAGCAGCCAATAAGCGATCTTAAACCGCCGCAGTTTCCTGCGGCAGCATGAAGAAGTTTTTGTTTCTTACCTCAAATAACAAATCCCGGGGACGGCAGTCCCCGGGATTTGTTTTGTCAAGCATTGTAATTGAGTGAAAACGATGCGTGCCGGCGATGCTCCCGAAAATTTTGGGTAAAATCCGGGAAATGTCACGGCGGCGGACAGAGAACGATCAAAGAGCGTAAATATTTTTTTTGCGGTACGCAGAAGGCGAAAGCCCTGTCAGGCGTTTAAACATCCGTGAAAAATGATAAACGCTCGTGTAACCCGTTGCAAAGCAGATTTCGGTAATGCTCATCTGGTGGGAGATCAGCAGGTTTTTTGCGCGTGAGATGCGCAGATTTTGCAGATAACGGTGCGGAGAAATGCCGAAATAGCGTATGAATTCTTTTTGCAGATAGATCGTGCTGATGTTTGCATGCTGTGCGATCATGTCGTTGGAAAGTTCGGGATTTCCCAGGTTGGATTGTAAAAACATTATGCAATTTATGATATGTTTCGGAGGAATGTTTGTATTTTTTTGATAAAGCGACACAAATATCCGGTAAAGTTGAGCGCGGACAGAGGTTTGCCAATAAAAATATTTTTGGTTAAAAATTTCTACAGCTTTTTCAGCGTCGTCGAGGGTGTCCGGCCCGGGCATTTCCAGTTGCAGGATTTCATCAAAGGGGATGTTGCATTTAAAATTCAGAACATAGCTGACATCTTCACGCTCACCTTCGAGAGAATAAGAAATGCCGGCAGGGATAAAAAGGAGATGGGTCGGGTCGGTATAAAAGCGCTTATTCCCATGAAAATAATTCACTTTTCCGCAGGTGGAAAAGATCAGTCCGTGGCTGGACCTGTTTTTGATAATTCGCTTCTCTTGCGGAGCGGTACGGATATCGCAGCAGACGATTATATCGGAAATGATAATGTTTTCGAAGACAGTATTCATAAACAGTATGATATCACAGCGGATAAAGGAAGTCAACGGGTATATAGAAAATGTTAAAAATAAGCAAATAAATGCTATTGAACCGATCTCAAATTTCGATTATAATAGTAAAAGATTTAATAAATCGGAGGATTGAAATGCAAAGCAGGAAAAAATTGTGCGCGTGCATATTGATGTTACTGATCTGTATATGTGCAGTGTTTGCTTTTGCCGCGTGCGGTGAGGGGGAGAAAACGCAAGGGACGGATGCCCCTTCCGTGAATGATCCGAATGAAAGCAAACCTTCGGGCGGCGGTACCGATATTTCTGAGGGGGATCCGACGGGGGAAGCCACCACATATTATGAAATAAGCTTTTATGATTGGGACGGGATCACGCTGCTCGGCCGCGATCGGTTTGAGGAAGGGTCAACGATCGAATACGGCGGAGAAGAGCCGACGAGGGAATCTACGGCGCAATACGATTATACGTTTTCGGGTTGGAGCAAGCAGCGCGGCGAAGAAGCGGAGGAGGCGCTCACTGCGACGGAGAACATGGATCTGTACGCCGTTTATTCGCAGACGCTGCGCAGTTACAAAGTATATTTCGACGCAGGAAACGGTGGAGTGCATGCGTCGGAATATGCGTATGGGGAAATCCCGCAGTTTACGGAGCAAGTCGCCGCCGAATCGGTGACGCAGATGTTGGATCGGGTGCTTACTGGATGGAGCCATGACAAAGAAGAATATGCATTGGGAGAGGCATTGCCGGCGGTAGAGCAGGAGACGCGGTACACGGCAGTTTACGGTTATGTTTTGAAAGCGGGCGGCGGCACGGAAGAAAATGCTTATAAAATTTCGCAAAAAGAGGATATTGAATATTTATCGGAAACGGTCGCCGCAGGGCAGGAGTACGCGGGCAATTATTTCGAATTGGCGGCAGATCTGACTCTCAGCGGGCAAGAGCCGATCGGAAATGCGGATTACGCGTTTGCGGGCGACCTGGACGGGAAAGGGCATACGATCACTTATGCGCTGACGGCTGATTCGGCAAATTGTGTCGGGCTGTTCGGGAATTTTGCGGGCAATTTGACGGGCCTCAATGTGCAAGCGGACGTTGCGGGCGCGGAAAATGTCGGCGGGATCGCCGCGATCAACAGCGGTACGATAGCAGATTGTACGGTGCGGGGTTCGGTGCGGGGAAGGGAAAATGTCGGCGGCATAGCGGGAAGCAATTTCGGAAATATTTCTTTGTGCGAGGCGTCGGCGCTGGTTTATCGTGCGGGCGAGCTTGCCATGGAAAGTCTGGTCGGAACGGGAGCGGGCGTCTTTGTCGGGTCTGCGGAAGACGGGCACAGCATCGCATACGCGCGAAGCGTTTGGAGCGGAGACGCCGCGGCCGGTTTTTCTTCGGGGGACGGAACACAGGAAGCGCCGTATGTGATCGCGAGCGCCGAAGAGCTGGCTTATCTGAAAGAAAGCGCGGCGGAAAATTCTTATTACGCGGGTACATACTTTTTGTTGTCCGAGTCGCTCGATCTGGGCGGACAGGCGTGGAGCGGAATCGGCGGCGGAACAAGCGCGACGGCATTTGCGGGCGAGCTGGACGGGAACGGCAAGACGATATATAACATAAATATTGCCGTCGCGGGAGGAAGGCAGGGCCTTTTCAACAGCGCCTCGGGAAAAATTTATGATTTGGCGGTGACGGGGACGATCGCCGGAGGCAGCACAACGGCCAATTACGTTGGGCTGCTTGTCGGGATGAATTACGCCGAGATCGTAAATTGTGCGGCGACGGCGGATATCGATACGTCCGCAAATAACGTGGG
The DNA here is from genome assembly GCA_944328495.1 of uncultured Clostridia bacterium. Classification (GTDB taxonomy): domain Bacteria; phylum Bacillota; class Clostridia; order Christensenellales; family Borkfalkiaceae; genus Borkfalkia. The sequence goes on along the minus strand of CALVHR010000012.1, from coordinate 9,039 downwards.
AGCGTTGATCGGCTGCAACGGCGGGAAAGATATTCGCGGGTCGGTTGCGTACGGGTCGGTCAAAGCAAGCAATGCCGCAGGCGGGATCGTCGGGTATAATTATAAGAGCGGGTCGGCGATCGGCGACATTATCGAATGCGTCAACTATGCGAACATCTTTATCGGCGCGCAGGCGCTGTCCAACAACGGCGGCGCGGGCGGCATTGCGGGCTTGAGCGGCAGCGGCGCGGTGTTTGAAAAATGCGTCAATTACGGAACAGTGCGCGGTACGGCGGAAACGCATTGCGGTACGGGCGGCATTATCGGAAATAACTTTGTTACCGAGATCCGTGCTTGTTCCAATTACGGGAAAGTTACGGCAGGAGATTATGTCGGAGGCGCGGTAGGATATTTGCGCAACGGCGGAACGGTGACCGATTGTATTTCCGGCGGTACGGCGGAAGGCGTCCGTTATGTCGGCGGGATCGTGGGTTGCTGTGCGTTGGGCAGCTCTACGGAAGGCAACGCGAGCATTGTGAGCGGCTGTAATTTTAACGGTACGGTCAAAGCAAACGAAGATGTTGGCGGGATCGCGGGATACAACAACGGCGCGCAGATATCCGACTGTTCGGCAAGCGGAACGGTCAGCGGAAGTTTTGCCGTTGCGGGGATATCGGGATATAACCGCGGCGCGGTATCGGGATGTGAAAACAACGCACAGGTATTTGTATCGGAGAACGGCGAAGGTTACTGGATCGGCGGAATCGTCGGAATGAACGGATCGGATTGTCCCGTCACCGACTGTAAAAATTTCGGCAGGATCACGGGCATCGGCGGCGAGAGCGGCGGCGTAGGCGGTATAGCGGGAAGCAACTACGGTTCCGTCCTTTCGGGATGCGAAAATGAAGGCGATGTTGCAGGATTGTATCGCGTCGGCGGCATTGTCGGCTATGCGCACTCGAGCGGCGGCGAGGTAACAGAATGCGTCAATCGTGCCGTGGTCAGCACTTCGGCAACGGAAGGCACGGTCAGCGTAGGGTGCATTGTGGGGTACAATGTCGGGAAAGTGACGTATTGCGAAAATTGGGGCAGTTACCTGGCAGCCGGAGAAGATTGTACGATGATCGATTATATCATCGGATATGATACGGTCGGAGAAACGGGCGTCTATGAAAATGTAAACCATTCGTGATCGGCAGAAGGGAAGCGGGAAATGAAAAAATCACTGATTTGTTTACTGGTGTGTGTGTTGGTTTGCGCGCTCTTGATCGGATGCGAGACGCAAAGTACGCGTGAAGCGGTATCGAAGACTGTCGTGGATCCGACTTGCCTGACCGAAGGGTACACCGAAACGGTTTATTCGGACGGATATGTCAAGCGCGACAGCTTTACGCCGAAGACGGACCATGAATTTGTGCAGTTTTCGGACGGAACGCAGGAGAATGTGCTCCGCAGCGTATGCCGTTATTGCGGCATGGAAAAGACGGAATACATAGAGAGGGAAATTTCGACGGAGGTCACGATCGATCCGACGCGTCCGCGCCCGTCGTTTGCGGGCCTCGATAAAATGATCTGCGCGATGATATTGGAAAATACGACGGAAGATGCGGTGCGCGCGATCCGCAGTGCGGAAGCAAACGGAGCATACGGATTCATGGTATATGTTTCCTGCCTGCAAAAGGAAGACAGGACGCTGGAAGCATTGCAGAAAATCATGTATTGCACCGACCTGCCCGTTTTGGCGATCGCTTACAACGTGAGCATGTTCGGACCGCAGAATCTTACGTTTGACGACATGGCAGATCTGTTGCGGCTTTCCGTGGAAGCGGGGGCGGCGGCGGTGGATTTGCAGGCGTTCCTGTGGTCGTACGACACGAGGGCGAGCCTGACGCAGTACCGCGCCTATTGGGAAGCAAAGGGGTTTGACATGAGCTTTGTTTCGGCAAATCCTGCCGAAATATGCGCCGATCCCGCAGTATTGGAAAAACAAAGGGCTTTTACGGATGAAATTCATGCGATGGGAGCCGAGGTGCTGCTGTCGGTGCATGCGAGCGTGCAGATGAGTGCCGGGCAGATCGTTGCAATGGCTAAATTCATGGAAGCGCAGGGGATCGATATCGCAAAAATCGTTGTGAGCGGAAGCAGCAAAGATACGGTAATGGAACATCTGGAAGCGTGTAAAATCCTTTCGGAACAATTACAGTGCAAGTTTTCGGTGCACGGGCAGAGCACTTTGTCGCGGCTGATGTGTCCGATGTTCGGTTCGTATATCGCTTTTTGCGTCGATGAATATACGCAGGTGCAGACAAATATCCAGATCGATCTGGACACAATGACGGCGCTTTTTGAGGGCGGGGAATTGAAATATGATCTGGAAACCCTTGTCGGGTTATTTGCTTCTCCGGAAATGACGGGGGCGCGATGAAATGAAACGTTTGATCGCGGCGGCGGTTGCCGCTTTGGTTGCCGTTCTGTTTCTTGTCGGATGCGCTGCGCCCTCAGGAGAAATAAATGCAGTGCCGGCCGTGCAGGAGGAAAAACCCGCGCGCGTAGTGCTGCTCGCGGGCGGGGACAACTGCGCGGGATATTCGTATTCTTATCATCTTGCCGATCCGCGCAGGAAAGATCGCGTGAGCGATGAAAAATACGCCGAATACTCGGAAGGATACAATAACGTACAGATTTTGTATCGCAACATGCTCAAACCGACCCTGCAAAATACCGAAAATGCGGCATTTGAGCCTGTTCGGCTCGGGCAGGGCGTTGCATCGGCGGAAGGGTATACGGCGGGCTGTTTCGGACCAGAGATAGGGATCGCGGAATATTTTTCACAGCGCTATCCGAACGAAACGACGTATCTCATCAAATTCGGCGGCGCCGGAAATTACGGCATTGCGCGGGAATGGAATCCGGACGGCGGAAGGTATTATGCGCAAATGATGTCGTTTTTTACGGATGCCATAGGCATGCTGGAAGAGAGCGGCATCACGTTTGAAATTTCCGCTTTTTGTTTCGTGCAGGGGGAGAGCGATGCCCGATATGATTATGCGGGGTATGGAACGTATTTGTCCGAATTTTCCCAAAGCGTGCGCGAAGCTTTTTCCGATCATGCGCCCGAAAACGGTATAGCGTTTATCGACGCGGGGATTTCAAAGTATTACGTCAATTATGATAAAATCAATCAAGCAAAAGTTTTGCACAAAGAGCAGGACGGGCGCAATTACTGGGTCGACTCGGTCTCTGCGGGGCTTACCAATGATCTTGACAGTACGGATCGAAAGCATTGGGATGCTTTGTCCGAACTCCGATTAGGTCACTTGCTTGCCGAACAAATACGCATATCTTTGTCCTATCGAGCGGACTGTGCGGTATTGGAAGGAGATGTTTCGGAAAATTTGCAAATGACGGGGAACGGATATGGCCTGAGCGTCTGTGCGGACGGGGGGTATGCCGTATCCGAATGGTCATTCGGGCAAAGCGGCGGGCTTACGGCGCAAGTTGTTGTGCAGGACGAATATGTCTGTTCGCAGGACGGCATTGAGCTGATCGTGGCGCCATACGGCAGGAACGACGTTGTACAGGATAAAAGCCTGCGCGTCGTTCTGCGTGCGGGCGGTTCGGCCGAAACGTTCATTGCGGACGGAGGAGTATGGAAAACGGATGTAACCGGCACGATCGGAACGGCCGTTTCGCTGTGCAAGGCCGGCGAAGGTGCGGCGGGCGGCTATAAAGCGGAAATACGCATCCCGGCTTCGCAGATGCCCGAAGGAGAGACAGCGATCGCTTTTGCGCTTACCAATCAAAATGTCCATTCGCATACGCGTTGGTATAAAGAATTGGGGACAGAAAGCGATGCGCCGTATTCGTATATGCGGCTGCGGGACGGAAAGCTGGTGCAAAGCGATTATTCGCAGTACGGACGTTTTTGGGGCGACGGCGGGATGCTGAAAGCCAAAACGGTTTGGTCGCTGGAGCATGACGACGGCACGCAAAACGCATATATTTATATGACATCGAATGAGTCGGACAACGATATTTATATGTACCGCAGTTCGGCAAATCGGTTGTATGCAGAGGCAGAGATCGGCGCGCTTGCCGTTTATAACGGCGAGATGTGGGGAAAATTCGGATTAAAGCTCACTTCGCGCGAAGGAAACGGTCTGTTCTTTTATGTCGATGCTTTCGGGAACGGCGCGCAGATGAGCGGCGTCGGGTTGGGTTATGTGACCTTTACGAACGGTGAATATAATAATGACTGGACGGTGCTGGATTATACCCTTGCCTCTCCCGAAGCATATCAGGGCGGAAACACCGTGAATCTGGCGATCGATCGTGCGGGAGATGAATATGCTCTTTATTGCAACGGGGAATGTGTCGCGCTTTTGAATGATCCGTGCGGGATCGGGCTTACCGAGGCGTATGTGGGGCTTGCGTCGTTCAATATCGGCATGTATGCGCGTAATTATGAGTTAATCAGCCCGATCGTATAAAAGTTCTATGCAAAAGCGCGTGATCGCGGTAAGATTCCGCTGCCGCGCAATGCATCCGAACGAAAAAACAAAAAATCCTGACGAAACAATCGTCAGGATTTTTTGTTTGGATATTTCAGGAAGTCTTAGGCATGCCGCCGCAGACAAAATCCGCTTTTCGGATGGATGATTTAAAGAAAAGCAACAGGAGTTGCAAAAAAAATATTTTGATCGGAACGGATGAGCAAAAACCGTCAGCCTTGGAATGAATTTTCGAGGTAATCGTCTTGTGTCCCGGTAAAGTTTTTGTTTCGGTTGAATGTGCGAAACTGGATGGGCGTGCAATTTTCGCGGCGCTTGAATTCGTAGACGAGTTGTGTTTTGCTGTTGAATCCGTAACGTTTTCGCAGGTCTTCGACAGGGTCGTTTGTATTCAGCAGTGCAAACTTAATGAATTCGATTTTCTTATCCATAATATAGCGCAGGATCGTTTTTTTGAAGCGCTGTTTAAAAAGACGTTCGAGGTAACTTTTTGAAACGCCGGAAAGGCGTGCGATCTCGCATACGGAGATATTTTCGTTCAGATGTAAATTGATATAATCCAATGCTTTTTTCAAGTAGATGACGCCCACGTTTTTCTGTATAAAATTTTTATAGCAGGGGATCAGTTCCAAAAAGGTCTGATACAGCAAACATTGCTGCATACATAAAGATTCGTTGAGATCGTGTACGTCAGCGTATTTGACAAGCAGATTAAAAGTTTTGGAAAAATTGGAAATATCGGGCAGGATAATAAACCCTTCGGGCAGAGAAAACATTTCTTTGAGAGTCGGAAAGCATTGCAGCAGAGCGTGGAAGTCTATGTGCATGGAGGAGGGATCGCGCGGCGAGATTTCCAATTCGATGTTGGAAGCGTTCGCGGCAGCATCGACTTCGATCTTGTGGTAGACGTCACCGAAAATGACGACAATGTCGCCGCGTTTTACCTCTTTGGTATAATTGACTTTTTTGTCTTTTCCGAGGGTAGAAAATATAAAATTACCGCTGTTGCAGTACATGATTTCAAGATAGTCATGGGTATGGTACCACATATCGAAAGAGCGATCGAAGCTCTTTTTGTAATAAGATTTTGGGAGGAATGCGCAATCCGTCCGCAATTTTCGTATATCCATGGCTCTATTATAATATACACTTGTCCGAAAATCAATACGGTTCATTTTTTTGCTTGCAAATAATGAAATTTTTTTTGCATATTCTTGAAGAAAAAGTGAACAAAAATCAAAAAACGGTCTTGACGAGGTGTAATTTTGATGATAGTATAAGAGAGAAAAAAGGAGGTAAGTGCATGAAACGCAAAAAAATAGTATCGGTCGTGCTGGCGACGCTGGCAGCTTTCGGATTTATTCTTTCGGGTTGTTCAAATAATGTCGGCGGAGGGAACGGCGGCAATGAAGAGACGGATATATCGGAGAGTGCCCAGATAAATTTTTATGTTTGGGACGAACTGGAAAAATTTGAAAATCTTGCGGAAAGTTTCGGGCAGGTATATCCGAACTGGACGGTCGACGTTGAATTGATCGCGGGCGACTACTTCAACAATTTGAAGTCGTATTTCGGAGCAGGGAATGCGCCCGATCTGTTCTATATTGAGCAAGGGGAGATCCAGCAATTTCTTGTGGACGATCTGGTTTTAAACTTATCGCCGTATTTGGAAGAGAGCGAATTGCTTGCGGAGGAAGATCTTTGGGCGGCGAACGACGGATATCGGTACGATGCGGAAACGGGCACGCTCGGGGAAGGAGATCTGTATGCGTTTTGTAAAGATATCACATCGGATTTTGTGATGGTGTATAACAAATCGCATATCGACGAATACGATGCGACGCATAGCACGCCTTTGAAGGATGTCGTGGGGTATCCGGTCGAGGAAGGAACAAATTATCCGAGCGAGAGCGAGCCGATGACATGGGCGCAGAACGAACTGTTCTGTCATGAGCTGGCGCAATTCGACGGCTCGGGGAACCTGGTGCGATACGGTACTCTGTTTGATTATTTGCCCTGGGTCCATGTCATGGAATGGGTACAGCAGACGGGATCGAGTCTGTTCAGCGAAGACGGAAAAACTTTTAACGGTGAAGATCCGAACGTGATCGCGGCATTCCAGCATCTTACGAATTATCAGTTCGGAGAAATGAAGAGCGCGGTGCCTCTGGACGTAAACAGTATCAGCAGCGGACAGGGATTTAAAAACGGGGATGTATCGGTAGTTTGGTACGGCCGTTGGGCATGGCAGGCGTACGGGTGGTACGATGCAACGTTTGACATCGGCGTCGCGCCGCCGCCTATGCCGCAGGCAGATATGGAGCCGTACAGTGCGACGAGCCCCGTGGGGATCGCGATCAAGAGCGACACACAATACCCGTATGTGGCGTATAAGTTCCTGGAATTCATTCTGACGACGGGATCGATGCAGACGGTGCGTTCGGGTGATACTTACAATTTGCCCGGAAACCGCACGATCGCTTCCGGAGATGCGTTTTTGCAGACAGACGACGAACAACAGCGCGAGCTTAACAATTATTTCTTTAACATTACATCGAACGCAAAAACGCTGCGTTACAGCCCGTACATCGATACATCGTCGATGACGCGTATTTTCGGACTGGAATACGGAAAGACATGGGATTCGAACGCATCTTCGCGGCTGAGCGCATCCGAAGCGCTTCTGCGTTGCAAGAGCAGTATCGATCAGCAGATCAAAAATTTCTTGGAGAGGCTGTAATGCGAGAAATCCGTTTGAGGGAAAGCACGAAATTTTGGCTGTTCATCAGCCCTTGGATGGTTGCGTTCGCCGCTTTTACGCTCGTTCCGATGGTGCTTTCGCTCGTAATGTGTTTTACGTCGGTCAAGATCAGTACAATGTTCACAAGGAGCTGGCGTTTTATCGGATTCTTAAATTTTACCGATATATTTACGTCCGATTCCCGCTTTCTGCGCTCGATCTTCAACACGTTTTTGTATTCGGTCTGCAAGGTTGCGTTATCTCTTGTGGCATCGTTGCTGGTGGCGCTGCTGTTGAATAAAAAACTGGCATTTCGCAACGGCTATCGTGTTCTCGTATATATTCCCGCGATCATTCCCGCCGTAAGTTCTGCGCTTTTGTGGAATCTTCTCGTATACCAGGATCGCGGACTGATCGTCAATTTGTTTGAGATGATGGGTTGCGGCAGGATCGATTTCGGGCGTCCGCAATATGCGATGCTGTCGGTATTGCTGATCAATACGATGGGCATGATCGGGCCGTGGATGGTCATCCTCCTTGCGGCGCTGCAGGGAGTCCCGCGCGATATTGTGGAGGCGAGCGAGCTGGACGGGATCTCCCCCATCCAAAAACTTTGGTTCATAACTATTCCCATGATCAGCCCGAGTCTGTTTTTTCTCAGCGTGACGGGTTTTATCAATTCGTTGCAGGCATATGCGGAAATCGAACTGCTGATCAAGGATAACTATTACACCTATACCATGTCGATGTCGATCATGGACAACGCGTTCGGCGGACTGGGCATGGGATATGCTTCGGCACAGGCATGGGTCGTGTTTGCGATCATTTCTGTCTTTACGCTCCTGTTTTTTAAACTCACGCTGCGGAAAGTGTATTACATGGGGGATTGACGGAATGCAAAAGATAAAGACTCAAAAAACTCTAAGGCAGATCGCATTGCATCTGATATGCATATTGCTTTCGGTGTTGTTCTGTTTTCCGTTCGTGTATATGGTGCTGACCTCTTTTCAGCCGACCAACGACGCGATCTTTGCTTTGCCGCCAAAATTGTTCCCCGAAACATTTGCGTTTTCCAATTATTCGTATGCGTTCAAAGAGATGGAATTCCCGCGCGCATTCGGAAACACGATGCTGATCCTCGTTACTGCGACAGCATTGAATATGTGCGGCTCGACATGCGTTGCGTATGGTTTTTCGCGTTTCAACGCAAAGGGCAAAGGCATAGCATGGACAGTGCTGATGGCGACCATGATGCTGCCGTGGGTGGTCACGATGGTACCGGCGTTTGTCATCTTCAAGTTTCTCGGCTGGATCGGCACGCGGCTGCCGCTCATTATTCCGGCTTTCGGGGGCAGCGCATACAACATATTTATGTTGCGCCAGTTTATGATGGGCATCCCGCGCGACCTGGACGAAGCGGCGAAGATCGACGGCTGTTCTTCTGTGGGCATCCTTATCAAAATACTCATGCCGAACATGATGCCGGTGTTTGCAACGCTCTTTATATTTTTGTTCACATCCATTTGGAGCGATTATCTAGCGCCGAGCATTTACCTCGTAAAAAAAGAGCAGCACACGTTATCTTTGGCGCTGTACAACTTGCGCACGGCGTATGCGGTGGACTGGAAATCGACGATGGCGGGCAGTGCCATGTTTGCGATCCCGATGGTCATAGTCTTGTTTGCGATGCAGCGTTTTTTTGTGGAAGGGATCGTCGTAACGGGAATTAAATAAAAAGACCAGCTATGAAAAGTCAAGCAGATAAAGGGAAAATTATTCAGGAAGAATGATTTTGTAAGGCTCGTTGGT
>CALVHR010000011.1 GCA_944328495.1 uncultured Clostridia bacterium | reverse complement strand
TGCGACAGAGGCAGCGAGTTTGCATGTTGGAGAGAAATAGAGAAAGCACTAAGCTGTGAAATGTACTTTGCGGATCCGTACTGTGCATGGCAGAAAGGAACAAACGAAAATCTGAACGGATTGCTCAGAGAATTCTATCCTAAGGGCAGGAATCTGTCAAGAGTAAGCCCTGCCACATTAAAAAAGAACCTGGCGTTGATCAACGCCAGGCCCAAAAAGGTTTTACATTTCCAAACACCACAAGATTTGTTTGAACAAAATCTTGTCAAGTGTTGCACTTAGTTTGACAATTCATCGTATTAAAATGATTGCTTGTCGTTACAAGAGAAAACGCTGTCATGTTTCTTCCTTTTTGCGTTCCGACTCGTGGGGCGTAAGTTTCAGGCAAACGAGCACGTCCTCTTCTTCGATCTTCGTCGCGCCGTAGGGAATGACGGTGCCGCTGCCGCGCTTGATCATTGCGATCAGCGTGCCCTGCGGCAGTTCAAGCTCGCGCACGGTCTTGCCGATGCGTTCGCTGCCCTTGCCGACGTACTCTTCAAACATTCCGAAACTGTCGCGGTTTTCAAATTCGGGCGCCGCCGTCACGAGCAGATCGCCGGGAGATACGACGGTATCCCCGTTCGGAACGAATGTCTCATCGCCGCGCACGATGAGCACGATGAGAAATTCGCGGGGCATGACGCACTGTCTGAGTTTGCGCCCCGACCACGGGTGATTTTCGCCCACGACGATCTTGACAAAGCTCACGTCGCTCTCGTCCTGATAATCGGTAAATGTGCGCAGTACGTTTTCGTTGTCGCCGAGCATATGCATTTTCGCGGACAAAACGGGAAGGAGCGAGCCTTGCAGCAGAATGGAAACAATGACGATGCAAAACACGATGCTGAACAGATCGTACGGCAAATTGCTCTCGCCAAGCGCGCTGACCGCGTAAATGGCGAACACGATGGAAGCGACGCCGCGCAGTCCCGCCCAGGACACGATCCCGATCTGGTTCGGTTTTGCGCCGAACGGTGCCAGCAAAGCGGTAACGGCGACGGGACGCGCGATGACGGTCATAACAAGGAAGATGAGCAATGCAGGCAACAGAACTTCGGGGCGGATGAGCCATTCCGGCGTCGCCAAAAGTCCCAACAGAAAGAAAATCATCATCTGCGCGACGCCGGTCAGGGCGTCGAAGAAGCGGACGCAGTCGCGCTTTTGCGGGATGCGGGCATTGCCGAGCATGATGCCGCAAATATATACGGCGAGATATCCGTTGCCCGCCCACAGTCCAGGCAAAACGGTCGGGAGCGAATAGGTAACGAGGGAAACGGCGACGACGAACAACGTGCCGCCCTGCCCCATATTAAACGAAAACTTCTTCAGGATCAGGATTCCGATAAACCCGAACGCGACGCCGAACGCCGCACCGAATCCGATCTGCGCAAAGAGCATGAGCGCGATCTCACCCGCGCCCATACTCGTGTCTGCGACGCCGTATTTTGCGGCAAGAAGTGCCGTAAACACGACGGTGAGCATATACGAAGTGGGGTCGTTGGAGCCGGACTCCATTTCCAAAAGGGAAGACGTGCGGTATTTGAGATTGAGCCTGCGCGAACGCAGGATATTAAACACGGAAGCCGCATCCGTGGAGGAGATGACCGAGCCGATCAGCATGCTTTCGATCCAGCCGATCCCGCCGCCGAAGAAAGGCAGCAGCCGGAAGATAAAGTACACTCCGACGCCGACCAACCCCGCAGTGAGCGCGGTGCCCGCGAGCGACAAAAGGAGCGCCTGCGGCGCGACGGGGCGCGCTTCTTTGAAATTGGTGCCGAACCCGCCGTAGAAGATGATGAATACCAGGCACACCGAACAGACGACGTTGCCCAGCGAATAGTCTGTAAAATTCCCGATCTTGGGCCGAAGCAGGACGCCGATCACCATTCCGAGCCCGATAAACAGCAGCAGGGACGGCACTTTGAGCTTGTCGGTAATGCGGCCCATGAAAATGCACAGAGCGATCACGCCGCCGAGCAAGAGCAAAAGATATACGTATTCCATGATCGTCCTCCTTTTTCAGTATATGCACAGAGGCAAGTTCTCCCCCCCCCTTGGCGAAAAGTTTTTGTCCTCAAACAAAAGGCGGATCGGCAAGACGTTTCAACCGCGGAACATGCGCAGCTTATCCTTCACGATATCCACCACAAAGGGGAGATCTTCGTACAATTCGCCGTCCACCTGCACGATCATCGGCTTTTCGGGAGTGATCTCCACATGCTCGCACCGCTCGAAAAAGGTGAACTTTTCCTTTAAGATCTTTCCTTTCATGAGCTTGACGAATGCCGCGGGAACGCTGATCTTTTTGACGTCGTCCACTACGACCAGATCCAAAAGCCCGTCGCCGAGTTTCGCTTCGGGGCACATGGGCACGCCCCCGCCGATGCGGTATCCGTTGCCGACGCAGGCGATGAGCGCGTTAAAATCGTGTACGCCGCCGTTTACCGCCGCACGAAGTTTGTAATTTTTGAATTTCAGCAATGAAATGATCAGGCTGATGATATACTGAAACTTTCCGCGCAGGATCTTGGACGCGCGGCAGCGCTGCAAGATCTCCACGTCGATGCCCGCGCCCGCCGCATTGATGCCGCGCACGCCTTTGGAAAATTGCATGAATTCCGTAGGCTTCGGCTGCGAATCCACAATGAGATCGACCGCCTCTTCCGGTCGGAGCGGTATGCGCGCCGCCGCCGCAAAGTCGTTGCCCGTGCCCGCGGGGATCAGCCCCAGCGCCACATGATCGAAATTGGAAAAGCCGTTCACGACTTCATGCAGCGTGCCGTCGCCGCCGATCACGACGACGTCGCCGCTCCCCTCTTCGCACAGATCGTGCGCAAGCAGCGTCGCCTGCCCTGCGCGCTCGGTCTCAAATACGCGGAATTCCTGCTTCCTCTCGCGGAAACGCTCGATCGCGCGGCGGTGCAATTTTTTCTTTTTCCCCTCCCCCGAACGGGGATTTAATATTATATTGAACATCTCTCTCTGTTTTTCTCCGCGTTTTGTGTGATTATGTTTATTATATAATAAATCGCACCGATTTGCAATTTATTTTAAAAGTTGGTATAATGATGGGAGTAAAAATTTTTCCGCGCCGCAAAGGCGGCGCACACGGAGTATGATCATGCAGCTTCCCGTTCCCGAAAAACTACAAGCTCTCGCGGCAAAAGCGGACTTTCCGCTGTACGTCGTGGGCGGCGCCGTGCGCGACGCGCTCGCATCCCTTCCTGCCTCGCAGGACTGGGACCTCTGCGCGCCCGTTTCCGCAGAGCGTTTTTCCGCACTCGCAATCGAATGCGGGCTGGAAGTGAACGGCGTCTACAAAAACACGGGGACGGTGAACCTGACAGACGGGTCGGTCAAAATGGAGTTTACCTCCTTCCGCACCGACGTATACCGCCGCGGCGAACATGCTCCCGCCAAGATCTCTTTCACGACCGACATCCGTACGGACGCGCTTCGGCGGGATTTCAAATGCAACGCGCTGTATTACGACATCAAAAAAGGCGAACTGGTCGACCCGCTGGGCGGCGAGGCGGACGTGCGCGAAAAAGTACTGGAAACGACGCGCGACGCGGACGAAGTGTTCTCCGAAGACGGACTGCGGCTCATGCGTTTGGCGCGCCAGAGCGCGCAGCTCGGATTTACGCCCTCGTTTGCCTGCCTGTTCGGCGCGAAATTCAATGCGGCGCGCATCGCAAAGATCTCCGCAGAGCGCATCTTTGCCGAGCTTTTGCTCATTCTGCACGCCGATGAAAAATATGCGCGGCAATACGCGCACTACGACGGGCTGAAAATCTTGGAGAGCACGGACGTTCTGGATTATATTTTGCCCGAACTCGCGGCGGGCAAAGGTCTGGCGCAACGGTCGGATTTTCACGATCACGACGTACTCGAACACTCCTTCCGCGCCTGTAAATACGCCGATCCGCGCGTGCGGCTTTCGGCGCTTCTGCACGACGTGGGAAAGCCCGCCGCCTTCCGCGAATCGGGGAAATTCCACGGACACGACGTCGTCGGCGAAAAGATCGCCCGCACCGTGCTCGAACGGCTAAAAGCCCCCAAAAAAACGACGGAGACGGTTTGCCGCCTGACCCGCCTGCACATGTACGATTTGGACGGCAAGGCGCGCGAGAGCAAAATACGAACATTCATCGTAAAAAATTTTGACGCGTACGATCTTCTGCTCCTTTTGAAGCAGGCGGACTATTCGGGATGCAAAGACGATCTGCACGTGTGCCCTACCATCAAAAAATGGGAAGGCATCCGCGCCTCGATGCGGGCGGAAGGGGTGCCCTTTACGCTCAAAGAGCTCGCCGTGCGCGGAAACGATCTGCGCGGGGCGGTTCCCGAAAAGAAAACGGGCGAAGTTTTGGCAAAACTGCTTTTGTTCTGTGCGCAGGACGGAAGGCGCAATCGCCCGCAAATACTTTTCAAGGAAGCGGCGCGCATCGCCGCGGAGGAAACAGATGGCTGAAATTTTTTCCGTTATTGCGGCAATATGCGCCGCACTTTCGCTCGTCGTAAGCATTTTGGTGCGGATCGGGCAGAAAAACGCGCATACGTCCCCGTCGAACCGTGACACGGGGCGGTTGGAACAGCTCGTGGACCGCGCCAATTATATTGCCGAACAGAGCAGCCGCGCGACGAGAGAATATCTCGATTTCATGGTAAAACAGCAGGGCGGAAATCTGCAAGGGATACAGGAAAAGCTGGAAACGCTCAACGCCGTCACCGAGCGCAGGCTGGCAGACATCCAGCGGGTCGTGACGGGCGAGATCAAGTATATGACCGAACAGAACGCGCACAACCTCGAACAGATCCGCCAGACGGTGGACGAAAAACTTTCCTCCACCCTCGAAAATCGGCTCAACAAGAGTTATTCGATCATCAACGAGCGGCTGGAAGCGGTGTACAAGGGCATCGGCGAGGTGCAGCAGCTTGCGGGGAGCGTTGCCGACATCAAAAAAGTGTTCACCAACGTGAAACTGCGCGGGACCTGGGGCGAAACGCAGCTTTCCGCCCTGCTCGAACAGATGCTCTCCCCTGCGCAGTATCGCGCGAACGTGCACATCGATCCGCTTTCGGGCGACGTGGTGGAATTCGCCATTTTGCTCCCTTCTAAAGACGGGGAGTCGGTGTATCTGCCCGTGGACAGCAAATTTCCGATCGAAGAGTATCGCCGTCTGCTCGACGCATCCGACACGGGCGATAAATCGCTTGCCGAAAAGGCGTCGAAAAACCTCGAACGGGCTTTGAAACTGCAAGCGGAAACCATTTCCAAAAAATACATACGCCCGCCCGTGACGGCAGATTTTGCGGTCATGTTCCTGCCTCTCGAAGGGCTGTACGCGGAGAGCCTGAAAATGCCGGGGCTTGCCGAATTTTTCGCGCAAAAGCGGATCCTTGCCTGCGGGCCCGCCAACCTCGGCGCGCTTTTGACGACGCTGCAGATCGGGTACAAGACGGCGGCGATCGAAAAGCGCTCGGGCGAACTTTGGGAGCTTTTGTCCGCATTCCGCCACGAATTCAAAAACTTTGTGCAGATCCTCGAAAAAGCGCAGAAAAAATTGCAGGAAGCGCAGGATACCATCGAAAACGCCGCCAAAAAGACGCGCACCATCGACCGCAAACTCAAAACCGTTTCGGAGATCTCGGACGAGCGGACACAATATTTGCTTTCCGATGCCGACGAGCGCGGCGAAGATCAATGATGCGGGGCACGCATTTTTGGCTTTCGGCTGCGCAGGCAGTCCAAAGCTCGTTTGCATAATTTCACTTCCCTGACAGAATTTTACTGCCCCGAATCATTGCAAAAAGGACATAGATATATTATAATACACGTATGAAGATACAAAAAATTCAATGGAACGAAACACTTCCCCGAGAAGAGGAATTTGCTTTTTCCGAAAAGGCGGTGCAGGGCGCGCGCGTCGGAAAGAAAGAAAACGCGCAGTACGTCATTTCTCCGCGACGCTTTAAGCTGTTTACGGAAGACACGGACACCGTGCACATCCTTTCGGGCAGCGGACATTTCAAGCATGCGCGCGGCGAGACGGATTTTTCGGCAGGCGAGAGTTTTCGCCTGGAACAGCCGGGTGAATACGAAGTCAACGGAAACTGTGTGTTTCTCGTGCTTCGCGATCAATTGAAACAATGAGGTAAATATGGTAAAATCCAATTTCAGTCTGGGCGGGAAACTGCTAACTATTTTTCTGACGCTCGTCATCTTTATCGGGGCGATCGCGGGAACGATCGTCGTCGTGTATAAAACGGTCAAGGTTCGCAAACTCAGCGAAATGGTGCTCGGAAGCAGCGAATGGATCTCCGAAGATTATGACGGAACGATCAGCGAATTCATACAGAAAATATCTTCCGCTCTCCGCGGGGAAATTACGATCAATACGCTGCGCGAGATCTCTCCCGCGCTTGGCGACAAGATCGACGCGATCGCGGACAACGCCGAAAACATGGGCGTATTTCAATTTGACCGCGACACGCTGTATTCCACGCCCGTCAACCAGATCTCTTCCAATATCGGGGGGATCCTCATCCTTTCGGGCACACTGAACGATTTTGCATCGACATTCGGTTTTCCTCTGCCCGACATCGACCTGATCACGGGTGCCGCCGAAGGGGAGGAACCCCTGCTCATCGAAACCTGTGTCAACGGCAACGAGGCGGGAACGATCGACAAAGCTTTTGCCCTTTCCGAAACGCCGTACACGTATTACACGCGCACGGATGTGTTCCGTTCCACTTTTACCCAAACCGAAGAAGACGGCACGCAGACGGAAACGCCCGTGCTTTCCTGGCAGGAAAAACCGCTGTTTGCGGCGGACAACATATCGACCGTGAGCAGCTATCTCGCGCAGGACGGAAACACGCTGTATTTGAAGCGTTTGACGGTTACCGAAGGCGCAGAAGCGACCGTTTCCTACACCCGACTGACCGAAAACAATGACGCCGTGTATGCCAAAGAAGCGGGCGAAAACGGGGCTTCCCGCTATACGTTTGCGCTCACGCAAAGCGATACGGTGAGCGAAACGCTCTGCGTGTGGTCGGCGGAAGCGGGCGATTACGTTCCGGCGCAAACGACCGATCTCGAAAGGAGCGCATTTTCGCCGGAAATTGCCGCAAAATACCGCTACCGACCGCTTTACGCAAAAGTCGCCGAACAGCCTGCCGAAGGCGAATATTACCAATATGACGGCGCATATTACGTACTCGCGACACAGCTCACCGACAGCGGAAAATACGCCGTCGACAGCGAAAACGGCGGCTTTATCATCCGCAAGGAGTATGCGGCGCAGACGTTGTATTATCGCGACTATCTCTATACCGAAGCCACCGCCGATCAGGCAAACGCGGATACCGCGCTGTACGTGCGCACGAACGGGATCGGCGATCTGCCCGTTGCCTATGCAATGGAAGCGCTCGCTTCCGCGCTGGACAACAGCACGTTTACGCTGGATAAACAGGCGCAGTATTTCGGATTCAAACTGGAAAACGAACTGCTCGACCCGATCATGCACGTGCCCTTTGAATATATTTCCGGCGCCATGAGCCCCGAAATGCAGGGAGTGTATCTCGATGAAGTCATTACGGGACTGAACGCGCAGTCCGCGCAGATCCTTCTGTATCTCGCTTACGGTACGGAGGGCGTCGACTATACGATCGCCGAAGACGGCGTGACCATCGAGCCCGTCAACCGCCGTACCATCGGTGAACTTTCGGGGAGAATGGACGGGATCAAGATTTCGGATGCCGTCAATACGGGCGACAATCCGCACCGTTTGCTGGAAGCGATCGGCGACTGGACACTCAACGATTTTTCAGACAGCGAAAAGATCGACTCGCTTGCACTCGGCCAGGTATTGGACATCGTGACGGACAAGGAAGCCGCCGAAACGGGCAAGACCGCTTCCCCGAAAATTTTACAGACGCTCGCCGAATATTCGCTCGGCGAGATCGGGAACGCGATCGACAGCATTCCCCTGTCCGATATGCTGGACGACGATCTCGGCGAAGATGACCCGCTCTTGCAAAGCTTGCGCGGCTCGACCCTGCAAACGCTCACGCAGGATATTCGGAACCTGTCCGTGCAGTCGGTGTTTGCCGATAAAATTTACAGTTATCACAGCGTCGGCAACGCCGCCGATTACGCAGGCGCCGACGGGCTCGAAGCAAAATACGGCGCAAACAATCTGTATGTTTATGCGCGCGGCACATACACCGTGTACGATCCCGCAATCCACGGCGCCGATGTCGCCTTGTACTCTCCTTACAGGCTTTTGGAAGCGGACGAACTTTCGCTCTATACGGCGGCAGGCGTTCCCCTGTACGTTCTGCGCGAAGTGCAAAACGGCAATGAAACGAGCAGGCAATTCATACTTGCGACCGGCGTGACCGCTTACAAACTGCCCGCATATGACGCCGAAGATGAAAATTCCGTCGATTACTCGAAATTTCAGCTGTATACCCGCACGGAAAACGGAAACGGCGGATACGCATATGAGAAAATCTCGCAAAGCGCGACGTACACCGTAAGCCGCCTGTATTACCAACCCACGCCCGACTCGTACCGCGCGATCGCGCTCGAAGTGGCTTCGTACGGCGTTTTGGAAGAATATGCGGGCGCAGACCTGTATACGCGGCTGAATTTTGCGGCAAATCACGCCGCGGGAGCGGAGTACGACGAAGGGAATTTGTTCCGCTTCGACGCCGAAAAACAGAGCTGGGTGCAAGTGCGCCTCGCCCTTTCGGACAGCGGCACGGGAAAATACGTCGTATCCGATGATATTGCCGACGGCACCGCGCTGTTTACGTACGGCGAGATCGTCGGGATTTGGAGATATATGCTCCAAAAAGACGGCGCAGAACAATATTGCACCATGCAGAACATCGATACACTGATAAACAACGTGCAAAGCAACATGAATAAGGCAAACCTCTCTTCCCTGTACGCCGACGGCATGATCGATATCACGCCGCCCTCGGATGCGGGCGTTACCGTCGAAACGATGTTAAAGACGCCTGTCGGCTCGTCCGGTAAAACTCTGGGCGAACTTACCGTCGGTCAGCTCATCAGCGAGATCTATAAGCTCCTCACCGCATAACCGCACCGCCGCCCGTCCTCGATATGAGGACGGGCGGTTTTATCGCGCTCCGTTTGCACTTTTTTACCGAAAAAATACACGATCGGTGCGGGTTCGGCGCAAAAAATCATTGACGAACGCAAAAAAATGCGGTATAATACCATATGCGCTGAAAAAAGCGCGCAAACCTTGCGTATCCGAAGATACGCCGAATAAGACCGGGAGGTGAAGATCAATGAAATACGAGATGCTGTATCTGATCGATTCCGCCGTTGCCGAAGAGGCGCGCGACGGTATGATCGCCAAATTCGAAGACGTTGTCAAGAATTTGGGCGGCACGGTACTTTCTACGGACAAATGGGGCATGAAAAAGCTCGCTTATCCCATCAACTACAAGAGCGATGCTTTCTATGTGCTCATGACCTTCGATGCAGAAGGCTCCGCCGTAAAAGAACTCGACCGTGTTGCGGGCATTACCGATGGCGTGATCCGCAGAATGATCACAAAAGCTCAGGCGTAAACGGAGGGAAAGGATGAACAAAGTATTTTTGATCGGAAACGTAACGCGCGATCCGGAACTTTCGGAAACACCCAGCGGCGTTGCCGTCTGCCGTTTAGGAATTGCGGTCAACCGCCGCTTCTCCTCCAACGACGAGACCGATTTCTTCAACATTACCGCATGGCGCCAGCTCGCAGAGCGCGTCGCAAAATATGTGAAGAAAGGCAACAAAGTCGCCGTCACGGGCAGCATCCAGATCCGCAATTATGAGGATAACAGCGGCCAGAAACGCACCGCCGTCGATATCATCGCCGACGACGTCGAGTTTTTGACCCCCAAGAACGCATCCTCTTCCGACGACGGCTTTGCTCCGGCGGCTCCTTCCAAAAAGAAACCCGCCCTCGAAGCCTTCGACGACGATTCCGACATTCCGTTCTAAAATTTCCCGCATTTTCGGCAGCGCGCCGAAAATTGCCAAAGGGAAAGTTGCGGCGTTCCCGCATGACCTTTCCCGATAACCGCAAAAGCATTCGCACTTTTGCGGACCAATTTGAAAAGGAGAACTATCATGGAAGAAAAACCTGCAGTTCGTAAACCCATGAAAAGAACTTCCCGTCGGAAAGTTTGCGCTTTCTGCCAGGAAAAAGTGGAGTTTATCGACTATAAAGACGTGAACCGCCTGAAAAAATATATCACGGAAGGCGGAAAGATCCTTCCCCGCCGCATGAGCGGAACGTGCGCCATGCACCAGAGGGAACTTTCCAACGCCATCAAAAAGGCGCGCATCGTTGCTCTTCTGCCTTTCCGCGGAGAGTAATCAAAACTATCAATCCCCGCCGCAATTGCGGCGGGGATTTTGCATGTCTGATTATTTTCGCCCGCCGCGTTCCGCGGCGGGCTTTTTTTGCTGTCTCATACCCTGCCCAGCACAAAATCTACCGAGCAGTCGAAAATTTCAGAAAGGCGAATGATATTATCCAAAGTCGGCGCATGTTTCCCCCTCTTCCAATCAAAAAAGCGCGCCTTGGAAACGTTGGTTTGCGTATATACTTTATACGTCGTCACTTTAAAATAGCCGATCAAAAAGTCAAGCCTTTCCGAAAACGGAGGACATTGTTTATATATTTTCGTTTGCCTTTCCTCTTCCAAGCCCAACAAATAACCGACAGAGCACCCGAAACAATCGGCAAGCGCAACTGCCGCTTCAACCGACGGCAACCGCTGCGCCCGCAGATAATAATAAATGTTTGTTGGCCCGATACTTGTCTTTTGCGCCAGCTCTTTTACGGTCAAGCCGGCCTCTTGCATAAGCTCTGATAGCGATTCGCCAAATTTCGACAAAATAACCATAACGAAAATTTAAATTCTGCCCAGTACAAAATCTACCGAGCAGTCAAAAAATTTTGCAAGGCGTATAAGGCTATCCACGGTAGGCTGTGTTTTCCCGTTATGCCAACGATTGACTGTCTTTTCGGAAAGCCCCGTCTTTTTTTCCAAACGATATTTTGTAACTTTAAAATGATTTAACAGGAAAGTCAACTGTTCGGAAAACGGCGGTCTTTGTTTGTATTCTTCCTCAAACAGCTGATCCGTTAAGCCGAGCAGATAATCGGTCGAGCATTTGAAATAATTCGCAAGCGTCACAAGCGTATCGACATACGGGAGTCCGTCACCGCGCAGAAGGGTTAAAATGGTTGATGAATCGATTCCCGTCGCTCGCGCCAGCGCTGGCGCCTTTATTTCCGCCTCTACCATGAGGTCTTTAAGGTTCTCCGATAAATTCAACATAATTATTATACCCTGCCCAGCACAAAATCTACCGAGCAGTCAAAGAAACTTGCTGTACGGACAAGATTTTCAAGCGACGGCTTGCTTTTTCCCGCCAGCCATTGATAAAAAACACCCCAAGAAATTTTTGTTTCTTTTACGAAACGATATTGCGAAATCCCGAATTCTTTTAAAACTATGCGAAGTCTTTCGCAAAAAGGCTGTACCCGTTTGTAATTTGTCTCTTCGCATGGATATTCCTTTAACCCCAGCAAAAAATCGGCCGAACAATGAAAAAATTCGATCAAACCGACAAACGTATCATAATTCGGAACCCGCTTGCCCGTTATATAGGAAGACAATTTCGAACTGCAAGTATGCATTGCTTCGGCAAGCGCCGTTTGCGTCAGCCCCCGTTCGCTCATCAGCTCTTTTAAGTTTTCAGAAACTTTCGACAAATTTAACATAAAAAAGACCTTTTTCTACAAAATATTATCCTCTAAACCGTGAACGAATACTTGCATTCTTTCAGTTCAGAGGCTATACTTTATATACATATCGCAAAGCGCGCGGCGATACAAAAAACAAAAGGAGTACATAAAAATACTATGGAGCAAAAAATATTTAAAAATGCAACAGAAAATCACAAGACAACGGCCAAAGAATTTTTGGAGGAGCTTGGGCTCGCACTCAAAGATTACTTTGAATGCACCGTGCAAGAAGAAAACGATGCGTTGTTTGTGAAGCTGATCGGAGGGCAAAATTTCCGATTGTCCGTGAACGAGGCATAAAAAAAGCCCGCCTGCGGATGAAATCCGCAGGCGGGCGAGCTGTCCGAGCTCAAACCAAAATTTAAAAAATGTGCGCCTTGCCGAACGGCAAGGCGCCTGTAATTTTACTTTACAACGGGATCGGCCCGCCGCGAACGGGACCCCGCGAGCCGCTTTTATCACAAGCATCTTCGTCCGCGATGCGCCAGCGCAATGTCGTCGCGATCACATAACTGTCCGCAGGCTCTTCGAGCCCTGCGATCATTTTGTCGATCTTGAAATTATAATTGTCCGCCCAGACGATCACGCGGCTGCTCGCATTGAACTTACACGGCAGAATATTGTCGTAAAACGCAAGATGCGCATCAAAAATATCGTTCAAATAATTGTCCTGCAATCCGACAAGGTGCATGCGGCGCACTCCGCCGAACAAAAGCTCCACGCATCGGGGTTCCCATTGTCCGTGAAAGAGCAAGGAAAGCTCGTACCCGCTTCCCTTTGCATTAAAAACCATCGAGCGCCCGTCCACATACAGGCCGCTTCGATAATTTGCCGAAACGATGCACGAATCATGAAAGCCCATAAACGTATTCATCAGCTCGTTAATGTCTTTCTGCGTTTTGATTTCTTTCCAATCGTCCATATTTTCCCCTTTTTCTCTTGTTTACAAGATCGCCGTCGTCAAATATCCCGACCCCAGCAAGATTGCGAGGAAGGAAAAATTCAAAAGCAAAAACTTTGCGACATATTTTTTAGTTTCGCCCGGCTGTACGCGACGAAACGTGTTGAGCGTGATGAGACTCGCCAGCGATGCGATGGGCGTTCCGAGCCCTCCGATGTTCACGGCAATGAGCAATTTTGCGTAATCGGCCGTAAATTTGGAAAGGAGCACCGCCGACGGCACGTTAGAAATGACCTGACAGGACAGCGTTCCGAACGCGAGCGGATCGAGCGCGATGAGCCAGCCCAAAAACTCCTGCACGGCGGGAATGCGCGCCATATTTCCCGAAAAGACGAAAAAGGCGCAGAACGTGAGCAAAAGCGCATAATCGACGCGCAAGATCGCACGAAAATCCAAAATAAGCAATGCCGCCGCGACCGCAAGCAGTCCCCAATAATAGGGAAACACGCGAAACACGATGAGCACCGAAAGCACGAACAGCGCCGAATAGGCGACGATGCGCCATACGGGCGGCGTCGCTTTGGGACGGGACAAAACTTCCGCCCGTTCGGGTTTAACGAACAGGCATACGCCCAATATCAGCACGAACGCCACGCAGAACGGAATCGCCATGATGCGGAAAAATTCCGCGGCGGGGATCTGATAGTAGGAATAGAGATACAAATTCTGCGGATTGCCGAAGGGCGTGAGCATGCCGCCGAGGTTGGCGGCGATGTTCTGCATAATAAAGGTGAAGGCGGTCAGTTTTTTGTTGCCGCAGGAATCGAGCACGAAATAGCCGAGGGGCAAAAAAGTGATGAGCGCCATGTCGTTTGCCATGATCATGGAACCGAAATAGGTGACGAACACGAGCGCGAGCACGATATTGCGCAAATTTTTGAACCGCCGCACGATGATATCGGCGAGCCAGACAAAAAATTTGATGTTTTTGAACGCCGCGACGACGGCGAGCGTACAAAACAGACAGGACAGCGTGCGAAGATCGAAATATCCTAAATATTCACGATCGAGCGGCACAAAAAAGCAAGTGATCGCCGCCGCGGCGATCGCCACGAGCAAAACGACACTGCTTTTCAAAAAATGTATGACCATTGTGCGGGTTTTTCCGCGCGCAGGTGTCTGCGCCGACTGTGTTTCCGAAGCCATATTTCGGCATCTCCCCTGCGCCGCCGCAATGCGGCTTTGCGCACCTATTTATTATACTCATCAAAATAAATCCGTCAACAAAATCCCCGAAAAATTGCGTATTTCCGAAAAAAACGCGCGTAAGATTGCGCGCCGCGCAGATGTATGCTATAATATGCGTACGCTAACGAAGGAGAAAACGCTTTGAAAAATATTGTCCTGAAAATTCAGGAAGGCGACCTGTTTCGCTTTTATATCGGCGGCGACAAAGACGAGATCGTTGTCGGGTCCGGACGTTCGGCGGATATCTGCATCAAATCGCAGTATGTTCAGCCCAAGCAGCTGCGCATCGTTCGTAAAAACAATGTCTGGTATGCCGAAGATCTCTCGCGCGACGGCGCGCGCTGTGTGGTGTGCCTGGGCGGCAAAAAATTTAAAAAGCCGATCGTAAAATTGGACGGAACTTTGTCTTTGCGCCGCGACGACGAAGAAAAAAAGAAAGAGATCGCGAGCATTTCACCCGTAAAACAGATCGACCGCAAACGGAACGCATCGGTCTTCGACCTCTCTGCCAAAACGGTGACCACCATCGGCAGCGGCGAAGGGTGCGACATTCGCGTATGCAACCCGCTCGTCTCCGAAAAGCACCTCTTTATCATTTTCGACGGCGAAAACTGCTTCATTGAGGACGCGCACAGCGCAAGCGGCACGTACGTAAACAACCGCAAGGTCCGCCGACAAAAACTTTGTGATTACGACCGCATTTCCATTCCTTCGGCGGCGTACATTTTTTATCGCAATAAACTCCTCTATTCCATGACGGAGGGCGGCATCCGCATCGACGCCGTGGACGTTTGCAAGCGCGTGCCCGACAAAAACGCGCACGGCAAAATTTCGCTCGTCACAAACGTGACATTCCGCATCGAAGCGGGTGAATTCGTCGCCATCGTGGGCGGGAGCGGTGCGGGAAAATCCACACTGCTCGACTGCATCAACGGCATGCGCCCCGCCACCGACGGAAAGATCTACTACGACACCAACGACTATTACGAAAACATCAATTCCTATAAAGGGGTCATCGGATACGTGCCGCAAAAGGACATCATGCACGACGATCTGCGCGTGTTTGACGCACTGCGCTACACCGCACAGCTGCGCATGCGCGGCGGCGTGTCCGAAGAGGAGCTTTTTCGGCGGGTCAACGAAGCGATCGCCGACGTGCGCCTGCAAGGCAAAGAAAAATTGCGCATCTCTTCCCTTTCGGGCGGACAGAAAAAGCGCGTTTCCATAGCCATGGAGCTTTTATCCGACCCCAAAGCCATCTTTTTGGACGAGCCGACCAGCGGGCTTTCCCCCGATCTCGACCTCGAAATGATGGAGCTTTTGAAAGATCTCACCAAAAAGGGCAGGACCATTGTCGTCATTACGCACGCCATGGACAACCTCGATAAGTGCGACCGCGTCGCGTTTTTGGGACGCGGCGGCAGGCTGTGTTTTTACGGCGCGGCAAAAGACGCCTTCCGTTGGTTCAACCGCCGTTCCTATTCGCGCATTTTTGCGGCGCTGACCGAAGAGGCGATCGCCGAGACGTTCGCCCAAAAATACCGCCGCTCCGAAGATTATAAAAAGCTCTACAAACAGCTTTGCGAAGAGTACGGCGCGGGCTGTGCCCTGCCGCCCCTTTCCGCGCCCGAAGCTGAACCCGCCTGGGAACAGGCGCCGCCGCAGCTCTCTTCGCGGCGGCACCGCAAACATGCGGACGAAACGGAGGAGGTGAACGGCGATGCGACGCTTTAAACGGCGCTCTGCGCGCATGAATCTTCTGCACTTCCGCGTGCTGACAAATCGGTTTTTCCGACAGATCTTCACCAACGCGGGACTGCTTTTGCCCCTTCTTTTGCAGGCGCCCGTCATGCTGCTCATCCTCGCGATCGTGAGCCGCGGCGACGCGTTTTCCGCCCGCGACGTCACGCAGGCAAACGTCGTTTGCTTTATGGTCATCGTCATGTCCGCGCTTATGGGCATTCTCAACAGCTACCGCGAAATCTGCAAAGAGCGCGAGATCCTCTCCCGCGAAGTGTTCGGGGGCCTGGACGTCTCCGCATATGCGCTCTCCAAATTTTTTGTGCTGAGCGTGTTCGGCGTGCTGCAGAGCGCCATTCTCTTTTTCGGGAGCATGGCTTTTATCGATTACGCATTCCCCCATCCCGCAAGCGCGATCGTCCTGTGCTTTGCCGCGACCGCGCTCACCAACATTTCCGTGACCGCGCTCGGACTTCTCGTCTCCGCGATCTTGAAAAAATCCGAAAGCGCCATCTTGCCCGTGCTCGTCATCATTATCATGCAGGTCGTGTTCAGCGACTGCCTCATCGAACTCGGAAGCGGCGCGGAAGTGTTTAAATTCATCACGCCCGCCGCCTGGGGCATCGCTGTGTTCGGTAACGTAAGCGGCATAAACGGCTGGTCGGAATGGTTTTCCAAACCCATGTACGATTACAGCCCGCTCGTATCCCTCCTTGCACTCGCCGCGATCGCGCTCGTGTGCATGCTCCTCACGATCGCGCGGCTCAAACACGTGTATCGCCAAAAAGACTGAACCGTTCACGTCAAAACAATACCGCGCGCAGTTTTTCCTGCGCAAAATTACGATAAGGAGATCGTTATGACAACACTTCCGCGCGACCCCGCGATTCTTTTGAGCTTTATCAATATGAAACTTCGGAACAACTACCCGTCCCTCGCCGCACTGTGCGACGATTTGGACGCCGACGAAGAGGAGATCCGCAACATCCTCGCTTCGATCGGGTATGCGTACTCGGAAGAAAAGAACGCGTTTATTTGATATTCGCTAAACGCACAGTGCCGCCCCGTTCAGGGCGGCACTGTTATTATTTTTAGTTTTTTTTGATGACCCCGCGACTTTTACGGAATACTAAAGGGGTACAATGCAGCTCTTTGCGAAACAAACTGATCAAGCCGTTGGTGTCCGCATAGCCGACGCGCATTGCGATCTCATTAACACTCATATCTGTGGTGAGCAAAAGATTCTCGGCAAAACTCAGCTTTCGTTCCGTTAAGAAGCGCCGAAGCGTTTTTTTTGTATACCGCTTGAACTGCCTTTCCAGATAAACTTCATGAAATCCAAGTTCTTTCGCCAATTGCCGCACTGTACAATCATGGTCGATGATCCGTTGAAACACTTCCATAATGAACGGCGGATATATATCTTTTTTACGCTCCGAATATTCCAGCATTTCTAATAAAAAACGGTATAAGCTCACGGAAATCTCTTTAAAATCGGGCCCCGCGTCGATCCGATTGCGAATATACGAAAACGCTTCTTTTACGATTTTTTCTGAAAACCCGCCGATCACGTTCCCCGCATTGTGCACAAATGTTTGGTACAGCTCTCGGATCTGCGCCCCTTTTACGTGAAAAAAATAAATTTCAAAATCATCGCTAAGCGGATAAAAAATACTGGGTTCGCCCAAATATACGAAACACAGATCGCCCTCCTGCAAAGTAAAACTCTTTCCCTCGCCGCAAGAAAGGTGCCCTCTCCCACACACAATGTAATCGATCATATATACGTCGGCATCGTCTCTTTCCATATAATAGGAGCGATCAAGATATTCGTGTCCTACACTCGTAAGATAATATAAAAGGTCATCGTTGTGCGGTTGCGGTAAAAAATGCACCTTATTTGAATTCTCTTTTACATTATATTTGGCAACGATATTCGACATCGTCCAGCCCTCTCGCATTA
This sequence comes from uncultured Clostridia bacterium, assembly GCA_944328495.1. Lineage (GTDB taxonomy): Bacteria > Bacillota > Clostridia > Christensenellales > Borkfalkiaceae > Borkfalkia. The sequence continues at coordinate 45,602 of CALVHR010000011.1, read as the reverse complement.
CGTTTGATTTTTATGATTTTTAGTTCGAAAATTGTATTGAATCACCATATTTTTTGTATTATACTATAAAAAAAGGCGATTGTCAACAGCACTCGCAAAGGAGCAATGCAATGAAAAAAAACTGTTCCGTCTCACGTGTTTCATTTATAGGAGCGCTGATTTTTTTAATGCTATCGGCGGCAGCATTGCTGATTCTATCTGCCTGTACCTCGAAATCCGATTCGGCCTTTGAGGAATCGCAACCCGTCGAATTGGTGATAGAAACCATCTGCGGCGAAGAGGTGGCCGGCGGCTCCGTCACCCTGAAAAGCGAAGACTGGCGTACGCTGGTAACCGCGCCCTACGCAGAGGAATTTTGCAAATTTTCGGCAGAAGGGGCCGCTTCGGTCGACGTAGCAGTCGACGGCATCCATTATAAGGTCATCTTTAAGGCAATAACAGAAAGCGGCACAAGCACTGCAGAAATTACGGTCAAAGTATTGTCGGATCAAACAAATATAACCGTCCAGGCTGTTTGCGGTAAAAGCATAGCAAATAAAACGGTGGTTTTGTCTTCTGCAGAATGGAAAACATTGTGCTCGTCAGAAAATATTGCAACTCTGTGCAAGTATTCCGCCGAGCCCGGCGCTTTCGTTTCTGCCGCACTCGATATAGAACAAAAACTTATACGGTTTACCGCCGTCGCGGAAGACGGAACGGTTGAACAAACCGCAGTTGCCATCGTTGTTCTTTCCGACGATACATCGATAACCGTAAAGACGATCGCAGGCTATGCTGTGAACGAAAATCAATGCACCGTGCCTGCAGAAACCTGGTTGGAGATCGCCGAAACGGAAAATATTGCGCAGACAATCGACGCCGAACTCGCCGAAAACGCGCAATTTACCGCCCGTTTTGACCGCGATGCGGAAAATATCCTTTTTACCGTTACCGCGGAAGACGGAACCGTGCGCAGCTTTGCAATCAAGCTTGCCGTACAAAAGATGTTCGGCAAATATTACGACGGTTCGCTCGGTTCGGATGATCTGTTCGCCTGGGACAAAACCGAGGAAGCGTTCGTAACACAAAAGACGGGAGGATCCGCCGCATTTTATACGAAAGACGGCGACGTCCCGCGCAAAAATTACGCCTTTTCCTTCGATGTAACGCTGTCCGACATGACTTCGGCAGGCGAGCTTGCACTTGCCGCCTTTTCGCGCGAAAACAAGCAAGTCCGCATAGTGATCCGCGCAACGAGCGAAAAGGAAATCTGCCTGTTCAGCGACTATCGCGACGACAGCGTCTCTTACCTCAACTATACCGAACTCATGTCCTCGTTTTATTACACGCACGGAGCGATACGCCTTGGACTGATTGTCTGCGGCGAAGACGTCGCCATGCTTTTTGACGGCGAAACCGTGTATCATCGGTCGCTCGAAGGGATGGACGACTCGCAGCCCATACTCATCTCCGCCCCCTATCCGATGAAAGCAGCAATTTCTGATATGACCTGCATAACGGATGAACAAACCGTGCGAGAACTTTATGCCGAAGCCATGTCGAACCATCAGGATGCCTTGGTCGGCAATACGATCGGCGCAACAAACAATTTATCCAAATGTATACAAGATTTGGAAAACCGTACCGTGCGTGTAGACCAAAGCAACTCGACGGCATCCCCCGTTATGGTATCCTTTTATAAAAACGGCAACCCCGTTGCGGGATATTCCTTTGCCGTTACCGGTACCATCCATGCATTGACCGTAGCGGGAAAAAGCGGGCATATCGGTTTTATGTGTTATTCCGACAACAGCAACTGGAGCCGTTTTACGATCAACCGAAGAGAAGGAAACAACAGTTGCTATTACCGCACGCAGAACGGCGGTGTCGGAGATCCGCAAAACAATACTTTGTGCACTTCACAAACAGCCTTGACCGATTCGTACGATTGGACGGCGGATTTCGCTTTTATTTATGACAGCGGTACCGTCTTGTTGTTCGTTGAAGACAAACTGATGTGCAAATACGAAACAAATTGGGGGTACGCGAACGCCATTATGGAAGTGATCCAAAACATTGATATTACCTATTCTGCTTTGGATTCGACCACAGATCCTTTAAAAGTCGAACAAATCCGCCAACAATTCGAATCGGCCGAAAAGGCAGCAGATCCCTTCGTTGAAAACGATGTATTTACGGAAAACAGCGGCTTATCTTTTGTAAAATACGGCGAAACATATCAAATTGCTCTGCTGAAAGACGGCGTCTCCCCCCTGCAATCAAACAACTTTTATTTTACCGCAAGATTCGGCATTCTTGACCCGCAAGAATGGGGTCAGGGCGAAATCAAACTGCTTGCCAAAAGCGGTAACGGCGTTCGATTCGTTCTCGAATACCTCAAAGGCGGAACATATCAAATCTTTACCGAAGAAATTCAGGGCGGCGCAACACAAAACTGGCGACAAGTTGCTTCAAACGTCAACCGCGAACTCAATTTGGGCGTCGCGGTACATGCAGAAAAAATCCTCTTCTTCATAGGCGATGAAATCTTTTTCGAATATGATTCGCAGGAAATCTTAACAGTATCGCTCGGCGGACAGAAATGCATGGTGCGCGTAAAAAATTTCATTTTACAGACGGATGCCGATGAGGTTTCGGCCTTTATCGATACCTTGCAAGAATATACATATCGCTCTCCGTACGAAAGCCGCGCAGAAGCCTATGTGCAACAATATGCAGGCGCTGCCGCGGGTCAGACTCTGCTTGTCGGCAGTTCCACTTTCGATTTTTGGAAGCCGACCCGCATCGATTCAAATGGCATTCCCGTCGACGGTTACCTCAGTGACCTTACGGGATTGCCCGACACCGACGAAGACGGTTTGCCCGACGTGATCAATGTAGGGATCGGCGGGTCGACTTGGCGCGATTGGCTCAGCTTTTATGATCGGCTTGTGCAACCTTTTGCCCCGGCTCGGCTGCTCCTCTATTGCGGCGCGAATGACGTAAATACCGGTTCGGCGGCAGATGCGTACGCAAACTTCAAAGATTTTATCGACCTCGTTCGCCGCGATTTCCCTTCCGTCGAAATTTATTATATTAACGTCATGCCTTCCCCCACTCTGTACAACAATACGCTTGTGTGGGCAAAAGCTCAGGAATTGGACAGCATGATCGCAACCTATGCAGAGACGGATGAGTACTTTACCGTGATTAACATGTTCGATGACCTGTGCCGAAACGGAACCCCTGTCCCTTATCTGTGGGATGCCGACAACACACACTTAACAAGCGAAGGTTATAAAGTCTTTGCATCAATTCTTCGCCACACTTTGGGGCTTTCCGATCTCGCAGAATAAATCGAATAATGTTTAAACAGACGGGCCCGCCGCGCAAAACTGCGCGGCGGGCTGTTTGTTTTTCCGTTTTTCTGTCGGTCTTTGCCGACAACGTTTGCTACTTCATCTCTTCCAGCAATTTATCGCGGTATTCGCCCTCTTCTATCTCTTCAAACGGCACGATATTCAGCCGCAGGGCATAGCGGGCAGGGATTGTGCCGCGGTAACTGTGGATCGGAACTTCCTGCATAAAAACATAAGGCGACTCTTTGTCGTTTTGTACGTCTGCGGAGATCCTGTCATCAAAGCTGTCCAAAATGTCGACCTTAGTATACCAATTATCACTATATTCGGGCTCTTCATGATATATCGCCTTAACCCAAAAATGATAATACCCTTTCGCTCGCAACACCAAAGAATCGGTCACGATTTCTTCTTTTTCGATGATGATCTTTTTTTCAAGGAAATAATCTCCGTACATCGGTTCCACGGTGTCTTCACGCATGTAGTAGCATTCCACTACGAGGTACACATCGTATGCGGGATCGCCTTTATCGCACGCACTGAAATTGAACAGGCAGACACCAAACAATATTGCGGCGATCATTGCCGTTCCAATACTTTTTTTCATACTTCTCCTCCTTAAATTTTAGTCGCCTTGACGAAACACACCGAACGAGGAACTTGTATCACCAAACAAATTCTATTTCGAGATTAAATTTTCGGAGCAAAGCTCCTCTGGAACCCATTATCTGGATTTCTTTATAAACCGATTTCGTGTTTTGTTCCGGATGAATTTCATCGGGCACCGCCCGCATGGTTTGCGCCTCTTTTTCTTCGCTGTTTATTTCGTATGGCACACCCGTACTGTAAAACACTTCGTATGTAAAATAATAATATCCTTTTTCGCGATATTTCAGCGTGCCCTGCGCATTCTCATCCTTTTCGGCGCGGAACGTGCATACATACTTATCCGACGAAGGAACTTGGTCATAAGTTCGAACCTCATCGTAATAACAATAGAAATTGACGTACACGTCGTATTCGGGGTCTTCTCCGCACGCGCATAAGCCCGATAAAGATACAAAAATCAGTACCGCCCCGAAAAAAATTGTGAATACCCGCTTCATATTCCCCTCCTAAAATAATGAATCTTATAAATCAAAATAAGATTTGTTGATAAACGCAATATCTATAACCGCGTACTCCGATTCCATGCCGGGCGTATAATCGATCATTGCACCGTCCACCAAATCGAGATATTGCTCTCCGCGTTTCACCGCAGGGATCCGGCCTCTTTCCGTTCCTAAGGGCACTGTCGGTTTCGTCGACAAAAGATATCGGCGCTCGTTTTCAATTCCTGCCACCTTAAAAGGACTTTCGCTATAAACGATCGCCTGTCCGTTTTCATCGCGGAAATGCTCGCGATTCTCGGATTGATAAAGCACCTTTCCGTCAGCGTCATAAACATCCTCTTGCGCGCCCTCTTTCACCCGATACGGCATCCAGCTTTCCGATTCCGTAGAACTGAGAGAGTACATACTGCGAAAAAAATATCCCTTCTCACTAATATATACATAGACAAATCCCTTCGGCTCAAATTCGATCAGTGCATATCTCAGCTCGTCGTACTCATTGTAAATCGGATATACTTCCAATCCCGTGTATTCGCTGTCTTCCCCCAAAAAGCGTTCTTCCGCCCGCTTTGTGATTCTTTGAATATGCTTTTTCTCGGAGTATATATCCGTCGGTATCCCCACAAGAAACCCTACCAGCGCCGTAATCAGTAACAAAACGATGCTCAATACAATACAGAAAATTATTATTACTTCTTTCTTTGTCATAATTTCCTCCTTATTGATCCGCACGGAAAACTCCGAACGAAGAAACCGACTTTTATTATAACAGCGCGTTTAAAAACCTGTTTTGAAAAAAATTTATAAACCTTCCAAATATTTAATTTTAATTCTTTACATATTTTGTTTGTTTTTATCAATTCTATTGTAGCACACAAAAAATTTTTTGCAACCCTTATGCGAAAATTATACCCCAAAAAGAGCCGCAGGGCTTTTGCTATATGCAAAAGCCCTGCGGTAAAATTTTTTATTTTCAGTTTTCTTTCTTTTCCCGATCTTGCGCCACGCCGTCGGGCGTTTGTCTCTCGCCCGCGTTTTCCTCTGCTTTTCCGATCTCTTTTTCGTCTGTTTGCGGGGTCACCGCAAAGCGATCGGCGCAGTCCGCTTTGCTTTTGAAAAGCAACAGCGCAAAGTACGCCGCCGCGGCGACGCCGACGATCGCCGTCAAAGCGATCTCTTCCGCGCACCAAACGGCGGAAAAGGTTGCGTTGCCCGTTTCGAAGGCGACGTTCCCGCAAAAATTGAACACGGCATGGATGACGCCGCACGTCAGCGCGCCCGCGCCGCGGAACATACAGATCGCGAGCATGGCGCCGATGAGGAAGGAATATCCCACCTGCAAAAATACGCCGCCCGAAAAACCGCCCAGCAAATTGACGAGGTGCAACAGCCCGAACGCCGCACTCGATGCGATGACGGCAACGAAGCGGCCTTTCTTTCCCGTGCCCGTATACCCGAGCACGAACGGAAACAGCACGCCGCGGAAAGCCGCCTCTTCGAACAGCCCCACGCCCAAACATTGCAGGGCAAACAGCGCGACGGCGCCCGCACTGCCCGTGATCTCCACCGTGCCGCGGCAAAGCCCGACGACGGGCAGGTTGTTGATCGCAACAACGAGCGCGGGAAGCGCAAACAAGAGAGCGCGCCACTCCCCTTTCTGCGGCAAAAACGCGCCGCGAATGCCCATGTGAAAGGCGAGCGCGAGCATGATCGCCGCCATGACAAGGCGCAGAACGCCCAGCCCGAAAAATGCCGCAAGCTGTTCGTTTTCAAAGAACAGATCGCCCAACCACTGCGTGGGAAAGAGCACCAGCCCCGCGACGAGAAGATATAAGATCGCCGCGCTCGAAAGCGGCGTTTTTCGCATATAGAGCATTCTGCGCTGCATAAATCCTCTTCACAAAAAGGCTCGGAAAAACCGCGGCAAGCGGGCGGTCAGTCTTTTGCGATATACGCCACGCCGAACGCGCCTTCGCCGACGTGAATACTCAAAACCGGCCCCACCACGCGTTGGTGGATATACACGGCAGGAAAACGCGCTTTAAGCATCTGTGTAAATTCGGAAACGTCCGTATCCTCGCCGCAGCGGCAAACGATCAGCCGCCGTGCGGAAGCGGGGACGAGCGCGCACATTTCTTCCAGCCGTTCGCGGCTGCCGCGCGCATTTTCGCGGAACACGATCTTCACTTTTTGTTCAAACACGGGGCGCAGATTGAGGGTCGTCTTCGCCTTAGAGTTATTGAGCCGTCCGCCCGCAATGAGCCGATCGAGCGATTCGACCGAAAAGACGGTGCCGATCTTCTTTTTCAAATTTTCAAGATGCCGCACGACATCTTCGAAGGCAAGCCCCGCTTTCGCCATGTTGACGGCTTCATCCACAAGAAGGTGCATACCGTAGCCGACGGTGCCCGAATCGATGACGCGGATATTGCCGCCCGCCTGCGCCGCCGCAACGCGCGCCGATGACCACGTACCCGACAGCGCCGACGAAAGCACGATACAGATGACGTCGTATCCCTTTTCGGTAAGCGTGCGGAAAGCACGAATAAATTCCGTGAGTGCAGGCTGCGCCGTTTTGCAGACGGATTGGCCCTTCATGCGGCGCAAAAAGTCGCCGTTTTTGTCAAGCGCTCCTTCTTCAAAAAGACATTCGCCGATCTGATAATTGACGGGAACGACGCGCACGACGCCGCGGCTCGCAATGTCTGCCGTAGAATAACCGACCGTGGAATCGGTCACAATTGCAATCATATTTTCTCTCCTATGTTAAAACTTGCGAAAGCGTGCATAGCGTGCGGCGATGAGCTCGTCTCCGCTTTCGGTGCATTTTTTCGCAAAAAATGCGGCAATATCCGCTTTGAGTCCCTCGTAAAATTCCGTCGAAAAACCCTTTTCCTCAATGACGCGCTCCACTGCGCCGAGCTTCAAAAGCTCCTGCGCCGTCAAATGCAGCCGCTCTGCCGCCTCTGCAACTTTTCCGCTGTCCTTCCACAAAATGGAAGCACAGCCCTCGGGGGAGATGACCGAATAGGTACTCGTTTCGGTGATCCAGACCTCGTCCGCCGCGCACAGCCCCAAAGCGCCGCCGCTTCCGCCCTCGCCGATAATGACGGAAAGAGCGGGCGTTTTTAAACGGATCATTTCCAAAATGGAATTTGCGATCGCCTCGCTCTGACCGCGTTCTTCGGCGCCGATGCCGCAATATGCGCCCGACGTATCGACGAAACAGAGCACAGGGCGGTGAAATTTCTCCGCCTCTTTCATCAGGCGCACCGCTTTGCGGTACCCTTCGGGATGCGCGCACCCGAAATTGTGCGCGATTTTATCGTTGGTGTCTTCGCCCTTTTCGATGCCGAGCACGGTCACGGGGCGTCCCGCAACGTACCCGATGCCGCCGATGATCGCCCGATCGTCCGCATAGCGGCGGTCGCCGTGCAGTTCCAAAAAATCCTCGACGATATTTTTGATGTACTTTGCCGCCGTGGGCCTGCCCTTTTCGCGGCTTTTCAGAACGATGTCGTATGCACTCATTCGCTCACCTCCGCGCAGTGCAGTTTTAAAATCGCCGCGAGCGTTTCTTTCATATCTTTGCGCTCGCAGATGCGGTCGACAAATCCCTTTTCCTGCAAAAGTTCGGCGCGCTGAAAGCCCTCGGGAAGTTTCTGCCGTATGGTCTGTTCGATGACGCGCGGCCCGGCAAACCCGATGAGCGCGCCTTTTTCGGCGAGAATGATGTCCGCATCGAACGCAAACGATGCCGAAACGCCGCCCGTCGTAGGATCGGTCAGCACCGCGACGTATAAAAGCCCCGCCTCGCCGTGCTTTGCGACGGCGGCAGACGTCTTTGCCATCTGCATGAGCGACACGATGCCTTCCTGCATGCGCGCGCCCCCGCTCAAAACAAAGCCGACAACGGGCAATTTGTGTTCGGTCGCATATTCAAAGGTCCGCGCGATCTTTTCGCCGACCGCGTGCCCCATGCTCCCCATCAGAAAGCGATAATCCATGGAAAAGATCGCACATTGCACGCCGCCGATCTCTCCCGTGCCGCAGACCACGCCTTCCTTCTCGCCCGTCTTTTCCCTCAGCGCGGCGATTTTTTCGGCATAGCCGGGAAAATCCAATATATCCTTGCCTTCCACGTCCGCAAACAGCTCGCTGAAATTTTCCGCGCACATGCCGATGCGTGCGCGGGCTGTCATCTTTTTATAGTGCCCGCATTTCGGGCAGACATTGAAATTTTCTTCCATTTCGGCGGACAAAACGATCTGCCCGCACTTTTCGCACTTTTCCGCAAGTTTGTCGGGAATGTGCGCCGCTTCCGAATCATTCGTCGGCTGTTCGCTGTTCTCGGTCCCTTCCAGCGTGTTCTTCGGCTTGCGGATAAATAATTTTTTTATGTCGTTGAAATTAAAACTCACTGCGTTCTCTCCTTACCACCGCACAATGCGGCAAAAACGGCGCATTTGCCCGCTTATCGGTAATTTTTCAGGAATTTGTCCAGGAAATTGGTGCAGTAGGTACCTTCCCTGAATTCGGGAGTGTCCAAAATGTCGCCCGAAAGTTCGGCATTTGTATGCACGCCGTCGATAACCAGTTCGCACAAAGCCGCCTGCATCTTGCGGATGGCTTCGGTGCGGTCGCGCGCGTACACGATCAGCTTGCCGATCATGCTGTCATAATAGGGCGGGATCATATAATCCTGGTACACCGCCGTGTCGAACCGAACCCACGGCCCGCCCGGCACGTGCAAAAAGTTGATCCTGCCGCAGCTCGGACGGAAATTCATGCGCGCATCCTCCGAATTGATGCGGCATTCGATCGCACAGCCGCGCAGGCGGATGTCTTCCTGTTTGTACATGAACTCCACGCCCGCCGCAATGCGGATCTGCCATTTCACGATGTCGATGCCCGTCACATATTCCGTCACGGGATGCTCCACCTGCAGGCGCGTGTTCATCTCCATAAAATAAAATTTATTCTGCTTATCCAACAAAAATTCGATCGTTCCGAGACTTGTGTAATTTACCGTCTTTGCCGCAAGCACCGCACAGCGCATCATTTCCTCGCGCACTTCGGGTTTGAGCACGACGCAGGGGCTCTCCTCGATCAGCTTTTGATTCTTGCGCTGCATGGAACAGTCGCGCTCGCCAAGACACACGACGTTTCCGAAATCATCCGCAACGATCTGCATCTCGACGTGTTTTACGTCCGTTAAAAATTTTTCAAGATAGACTTTGCCGTTGCCGAACGCGCTCTGCGCCTCCGCCGACGCCGTCAGCACCGCATTTTCAAACTCGTCTTCGCTGCGGACGATGCGGATGCCCCTGCCGCCGCCGCCCGCCGCCGCTTTCACGATGACGGGATAGCCGATCTCTTTTGCAAACTTTTTGGCTTCGGCAATGTCTCCGATCTCTTCCAAGCCCGGCACCACGGGAACGCCCGCCGCTTTCATGGTGCGGCGCGCTTCGTCCTTGTCGCCCATCTTCGCGATGACCGAATAATGCGGCCCGATAAATTTAATGTTGCATTTTTCGCACAGCTCGGCAAAGCGCGGGTTCTCGCTGAGAAGCCCGTACCCGGGATGAATCGCCTGGCAACCCGTCGCGATCGCCACGTCGATGATCGCGGTCATGTTGAGATAGCTGTCTTTTAAAAACGCGGGGCCGATGCAATAGCTCTCATCCGCAAGATTGACGTGCAGCGACTGCGCATCCGCCTCCGAATACACGGCGACGGTGCGGATCCCCATCTCGTTGCAGGCGCGGATGATGCGCACGGCGATCTCGCCCCGGTTTGCGATCAATATCTTACTGAACATACCCTTTCCCTTCGCGCGATCAGAAGATCTTGAACAGGATCTGCCCGAACTCGACCAGCGCGCCGTTTTCGGCACAGATCTCCACAATCTCGCCGTCCTCTTCCGCGACGACGTCGTTCATCAGCTTCATTGCCTCGATAATGCAGAGGGTGTCCCCCTTTTTGACCTTGCTGCCCACCTTCACGAACGGCTCCGCATCGGGCGACGGCGCGGCATAGAAAATGCCGACCATCGGCGATTTCACGTCGCGGTATTTGTTATAATCCTTGATTTCGGAAGTCGGCTCCGCCGATTCCGCCACGGGCATCGCAGGCGCCGCCTGCACATATTGCACGGGAACAGGCTGTACGCCCTCCGCACAGCTCTCCAATTTTACGGAATACGTTCCCTCGCCCGTCGTTTCGGAGATCTCCATCTTTTTGAGCCCGCTCTCTTTGAAAATCCCGATGATCTCCCGCAGTTTTTTCTTATCCATAGAACACTCCTTCTGTATCCGTTGCCGATCCGCGCTCTTGCGCGGTATGTATGTTTGCAGGCATAAAATCACACATACGTGCCCGCAAAAACTGTATTCTTTGCTTAAATCTTCTTAAAGGCAAGGCAGCCGTTGTGCCCGCCGAAACCGAGCGACGTCGAAAGCGCATATTTCAGTTCCGCTTTCTGCGCCTCGTTCGGGGTGATGTCGAGATCGCATTCCTCGTCCTTTTCGCGGTAATTGATCGTGGGAGGAATGATCCCTTCATGCAGCGCAAGCACGGACGCGATCGCCTCAATGCCGCCCGCCGCGCCAAGCATGTGCCCCGTCATGGATTTTGTCGAAGACACATGTAATTTGTATGCGCCGTCGCCGAATGCACGTTTGAGCGCGCGCGTTTCTGTCTTGTCGTTGAGCGGCGTGCCCGTGCCGTGCGCATTGACGTACACGTCCCTGCCCGCTTCGATGCCGCCCTCTTTCGCCGCAAGTTCGATCGCCTTTGCCGATGCGATCGCTTCGGGATTGGGCGCCGTCATATGATATGCGTCGTTGGTACAGCCGTAGCCCACAACTTCCGCGTAGATCTTCGCGCCGCGCGCTTTGGCATGCTCGTATTCTTCGAGCATCACGACCGCGCCGCCTTCGCCCATCACAAACCCGCCGCGCTCTTTGTCAAACGGGATGGACGCGCGGTCCTTGTCCGTGCTCTGCGAAAGCGCCTGACAGGAAATAAATCCCGCAAAGCACAGCGGCGTGATCGCCGCTTCGCTCCCGCCCGCGAGCATAGCGTCCGCATACCCGTGCTTGATCGCGCGATACGCCTCGCCGATGCTGTTCGTCGATGTCGCGCAGGCCGTAACAATACCGATGTTCGGTCCCTGCGCATTGTATTTGATCGCTACCGTGCCCGATGCAATGTTCGAAATCATCATCGGCACAAAAAACGGAGATACCCTGCCCGGTCCCTTTTCGATCAGCTTGGTGTGCTCGGCAACCAGCGTATGAATCCCGCCGATGCCCGACCCGATATACACGCCGAACCGCTCCGGAGCTATGCTCTCTGCCGTCATGCCCGAATCTTCGTACGCCTGCGTCGCCGCCGCGACCGCATACTGACAATACAGATCGGTCTTGCGCACCTCGCCCTTGGGCATGTACAGCGTCGGGTCAAACCCGCGCACTTCTCCCGCAAGATTGCATTTATACTCGGACGCGTCAAATTTCGTTACGGTGTCGATGCCGTTCACGCCCGCTTTCATATTGTTCCAAGTCGTCAAAACGTCGTTGCCGAGCGGCGTGATCGCGCCGAGGCCCGTAACCACAACTCTCTTTTCCATAAAATCCTCCAATTCCTGTTCTCGCATTTCTCGGCGAGCTGTCGCCTGCGAAATGCCGAGATTTTCAGGGGAAACCCGAACGGCTTTCCCCTCGCCGCGCGACCTTTCGGGGCACACTGCCATGATTCGCGCGGCTTCACCTCTTCCGTAAGCCTACGGCAAATCGGGGGAAAAAGCCAAAAGTGTGATTTCGGCTTTTTCAGGTATCTGTTCACAAAATTTGTTTCGTGCCGACGAAACAAATTTTCGTGAGTTTCAGGGGAAACCCGAACGGCTTTCCCCTCGTTGCGGCATTTTTAAGTGCACACTTATCATGAATGCCGCAACTTCACCCCTTCCGTAAGCCTTTCGGCAAATCGGGGGAAAAAGCCAAAAGTGTGATTTTGGCTTTTTCAGTTTATTATTTAATAATTTTTGCGCGTTCCAAAATCGCAATTTTGGATTAGCGCACTCAATTTGTCGCATACTTGCGACCTCAGCGGGTGAATATCCGCGATTATAATTCTGTTTGTGCCCTTATTGATCGCGGATAGAGGGCAGAGCCCTCCCCCTCACGGAAAATTCTTTTGTCAGCACAAAAGAATTTTCGTGAACCCTTCTACATACACATTCCGCCGTCCACGCGCAGAACTTCGCCCGTGATATAACGCGCACAGTCGGATACCAAAAATTTAACCGCCTGCGCAATGTCTTCCGTTTCGCCCAAAGACCCGAGCGGGATCAATTTGTACATCGCCTGCTTCTGCTCTTCGGTCAAAGCGTCCGTCATTGCCGTCTTGATAAAGCCCGGCGCGACTGCGTTTGCCGTGATGCCGCGCGAGCCGAATTCTTTCGCCACCGATTTTGTCAGCCCGATGATGCCCGCCTTGGACGCCGAATAGTTCGCCTGTCCCGCATTGCCCATCAGTCCCACCACCGATGAAATGGATACGATCCTGCCGTAACGCTTGCGCATCATGTACGGCGTGACGTGCTTGATCATGTTGAAACAGCCTTTCAGGTTAATGCGCAGCACCCTGTCCCAATCCGCTTCTTCCATGCGCATGATCAGTTTGTCCGCGGTCACTCCCGCGTTGTTGACAAGAATATCGATCTTCCCGAAATCTTTTACGATCTGATCGACGACCGCTTTTGTTCCCGCAAAATCGGATACGTCGCATTTATAATAACGCGCAACGGCTCCCGCCTGCGCGAGTGCGTCCAGTGTTTCTTTTGCCGCCTCTTCGTCACTGTAATCGACGACGGCAATGTCTGTATTGTCTTGCGCAAGCGTCAGCGCGATCTTTGCGCCGATCCCTCTGCCCGCGCCCGTGATCAGGGCAACTCTTTTTTCCATAAAAACTTCTCCTTCTGCTCACGCTTTTTCTTTCGAGCTGACGAAAGAAAAAGCCGTGATTTGAGGGCTCTGCCCTCTGCGGCGCGCCTTTTTTAGGGCACACCATAGTACGCGCGCCGCATTCACCCGCTTGAGGTCGCAGGTATGCGACAAATTGAGTGCGCTTATCCAAAATTGCGATTTTGGAACGCGCAGAAATTATTTAATAAAAAATTGAAAAAGCCGAAATCACACTTTTGGCTTTTTCCCCCGATTTGCCGAAGGCTCACGGATGGGGTGAAAACGCGGCATTTCAATAATATGTGTGCCCCTGTTTTATGCCGCGTTGAGGGGAAAACCGTTCGGGTTTCCCCTCCCGTCGTAGAAAATCGCAGGCGCCGTCGCGCCGAGATTTTCACGAGTTTCTTTTTTTACCCTCTCTGCACCAGCCCCGAGAGCACTTTCCCGGGACCGACTTCCACAAATTCTTCCACGCCGCGCGCTTTCATGTTCGCGATCGTCGCCGTAAAGCGCACGGGCGAACACATCTGCCGCGCGAGCGTATCCGCAAAATCCCCCGCATACGGCTGCGCCGTCAGGTTCGCATACACGTCCAGACGAGGTGCATTCAATTTCAAGCCACGCAAAAAGGACCCGAACGCTTCCGCTTCGGGCGCAAGCTCGGGGCAATGGAACATCCCCGAAACGCGCAGTTTCATCGCTCTGCCGCCCGCAGCTTTCACTTTGGCGCAGAAATCCGCCTCCGCTTCGGCGCGGCACGCAACGACCGTCTGTTTGGATCCGTTATAATTGGCAGGGTGCGTATTTTCCCCGTCGCAGAGCGCTTCCACCGCCGCGGGAGCGAGCCCGATGACCGCGATCATGCAACCGGCGACGCGCTGTGTATACGCTTCCATCAGTTCCGCGCGCTTTACGATCGTGCGGAATGCGTCCTCTTCGGACAAAACACCCGCAAAACAGAGCGCGGGAACTTCGCCCACCGAAAAGCCGCACGCACAGTCGGGCGTGCCGAGCTCCTCCTCTTTCGCGTACGCATACGCGAGATCGGCAAGAAACATCGTCGGCTGGGTCAACAAAGTGCGGTTGAGTTCTTCCTGCGTGCCAAAAAGCATCTTGTCCACCGTGCCGGGACGGATGCTTTCGGCAAGATCAAAGAGTTTTTTGACTTTGGGGAGGTCTTTTACATCGCCCGCCATGCCGGGCACCTGCGCGCCCTGCCCCGCGAACAAAAAGGCTACACGTCCCATTTGACGCCCTCCATCAGCTTTTCGGCGCCTTTCATGACGTCGGCAATGATCTCGGCGACGGTCTGTTCTTCTTTCACCATGCCCGCGATCTGCCCTGCGAGGAAACAACCTTCCTCTGCATTTCCGTCCTTGGCGGCCTTGCGCAAAGACCCCACGCCGAACTCTTCGAGTTTTTCGTCGGGATAGTTGGAATCCGCTTCCAGTTTCGCGTACTGATTGGTGTACGCCGTCTTGATGGCGCGCACGGGATGCCCCAGGCGCCTGCCTGTGACCATCGTCGAAATATCCTTCGCCGCAAGAACTTTTTTCTTATATTCGGCACTGACCGTACATTCTTTCGCTACGAGAAAACGGGTGCCCATCTGCACGCCGCACGCGCCCAGCGCGAACGCCGCGACCATGCCCCTTCCGTCCGCAATGCCGCCCGCCGCCACGACGGGAATATTCACTGCATCGACGACCTGCGGAACAAGCGCCATCGTCGTCAGATCGCCGACGTGCCCGCCGCTCTCGCCGCCCTCGGCGATGACTGCGTCCGCGCCCGCGCGCTCAACCATCTTTGCAAGCGCCGTGGACGCGACTACGGGCAGGATCTTGACGCCCGCTTCTTTCCACATTTTTACAAAACGCGAAGGATTGCCCGCCCCTGTCGTGACGACGGGAACTTTCTCCTCCGCGACCATCTTCGCCACTTCTTCCACATGCGGGCTCATCAGCATAATGTTTACGCCGAACGGCTTATCCGTCATGGTGCGGCATTTGCGGATCTCTTCGCGCACCCAGTCCGCGTTTGCATTCATCGCGGAAATGATACCCAGGCCGCCCGCATTGGAAACAGCGCTCGCCAAAGAGGCATCGGCGATCCACGCCATGCCTCCCTGCATGATCGGGTACTGAATACCCAAAAGTTCAGTTAATTTTGTCTGCATCGCTTCGCCTTTTTACTTGTTTGCGACCGCCTCGTCGATCTTTGCGATCAGCTCGCCGACGGTGGAAAGCTGCATGTTGTCGCCCAGCGAAATGTCGTATGCTTCTTCGATCTGCATGACGATGTCCACTTTGTCGAGCGAATCGAATTCGAGTTCGTCGAAGGTGGTTTCGGGGGTGATGTCAAGGTCTTCGCCCTTGCATTCGCTGAGGATCTCTTTCAATTTTTCCAACGTAGTCATACTTTTTAATCTCCTTTTTCTTTAATCTTTCTATATTTACATGCATTGTAATCAGTCTTTGTTCCACTCGACGATGACGGCGCCGCTCGTCAGCCCCGCCCCGAACGCAACAAACAACAGTTTATCGCCCTTTTTGAAGGTGCCTTTTTTGGCATATTCGTCCAAAAGCACCATGATCGATGTTGCGCTCATATTGCCGCAGCCGGAAATATTGAGAAGCACTTTGCTCTTGTCGATGCGGAATTTTTTCAGGCTCGCGTCGATGATGCGCACGTTCGCCTGATGCGGCAGATACCAATCGATGTCTGCGGGCGTAAGATTCGCCTGCGCGCACACTTCCTCGATGTTCCTGCCCATCGCGTTGACCGCAAATTTATACACTTCGCCGCCGTCCATGTGCATGATCAGCGGTAAATGCTCACTTTCATTGTAAGGGCTGTTGACGCCCTCGATGTTGGGCATGCGGATGACATGGGAATCGGGATCGCAGGAGAGCTCGCCCGCGAGCCTGCCCTTGCCCGCGCGCACGACCATTGCGCCCGAACCGTCCCCGAACAGCACACACGTCGAACGGTCCGTCCAATCGACCAGCTTGCTCATCGCCTCCGCGGAGACGATCAGAACGTTTTTCGCCTTGCCCGCGGCGATGAAAGAATCGGCGATCTCCATGCAATAGAGCACGCCCACGCACGCCGCGTTGACATCAAAAGCGGGTGCACGCGAACAAATCGCCTCCCCCACGCAGCACGCCAATGAGGGCGTGAAAGTATCGCCGCGCATGGTCGCGCAGATTATGAGGTCGACGTCCGAACCCGCGATCCCCGCGTCCGCAAGCGCCTGCTTTGCCGACGCGATCGCAAGATCGTTGAGCCGCTCATGCGTGATCACGTGGCGGCTGCGGATGCCCGTGCGGGTATAGATCCATTCGTCGGACGTATCCAAAAATTTTGCAAGATCGTCGTTGGTGACGACCTTTTCCGGAAGGGCACTGCCCGTTCCTGCAATATAAAACATTGAAAATTACCTCTTTTAGATTATAGTCGTTTTATGCGAGCAAGTCAAGCCTTTTCGGAAAATAGCGGGCCGCCGTGCGCGCACCGACAACCGAAAAAAGCGCACCTGTGGAGCAGGTGCGCCGCATCGTTCTATTTTTTCGAAGGTACGATCGCAAAAGAAAATTCCGCGCTGGTGCACAGCTTTCCGTTCGCTTCCAGTTTTCCCTTCGCGAAACAGAAGATCCCCTTGCGCGCGGTGAGCGTGACGGTCATGACCGCCGTATCCCCCGGCAAAAGCGGATTCTTAAATTTAACGTTGTTGAGCCCCGTATACAGCGGCGTGCTGCCCTTGCTGTCGGGGATGAGCACGACCGCCGTCTGCGCGATCATCTCGCACTGAATGACGCCGGGCACGATGGGATTGCCGGGAAAATGTCCCTGCAAAAAGAATTCGTCGCCGCGTACGGTATATTTTCCGATCGCCGCGCCGTCCTCGCTCAGCTCCACTTCGTCCAAAAGCAGCATCGGCTCGCGATGGGGCAGAAGCTGTTTGATCTCCTCTCTGTTCATGGCGCCTCCTCAGCTGACAATGCCGTTTTCGGCGTCCTTGTCTTCCGGGAACAGCGCCCCGCTCACGACGGGCAGGACAATGGGCGCCGCGAGCGCCGCCGTCGTCAGGCTGGTCACCGCCGCGCGCACATACGGGTACAGCACCGACGTGCCGCCCACGATCACGCTCTTGCGTTCTTCGTCCGTCTTGGCATCCGATTCGAACACGCCCGTCATCGTGACGGTCAGATCGAAAGGCTTGGGCGCATCTTCCGTCTTTTCGATCTTGACGGTCAGCGAAATAAAGCACAGCCTTTCATTTTCCACGGCGCGGCGCACCTTGCGCGAAAAGGTGGGTTTGAGATCCATCTTCCCGCTCTGCGGGCGTATCCCGTTCAGCTTAAAGCTGAGTTCGTCCGCACGGATCCCCTTTAAAGTAAAATCGATTTTTTGCATATGTCCACTCCCCGAACGTATTCCGGCGCGGCATGCGGCCGCCCCCTGCGGGCGCTCCGTGCCTTTCTATTATTATATCGCTTATCGCGCGATTTGTCAAACCGCAGTCCGCAAAAAAACCGTCTTTTCCGCGCGCGAAAGCACTTTTTCTTTCCTCCCTGCAAAATACGGCAAAGTTTCCCTTTTTCCGCGCGCCGCAAAATATAAGAGAGCAAGCCCGCAGGCGCTTTCGCGCCTGCGGGCTTGCTCTCTTTTCCGTATCATCGATGCTTACAGCAACGCGTCGCCGCGGTCTGTCGTGACGACCGTGAAGATCTCCACGGTTTTTCCCGTGTTCGCATCCACATAGGCATAATATCTTCTGCCGCCGTGATCGCCGCGGATCTCGTACGTGAGCACTTCCTGCCCGTCCACGGGAATGATCGCCAGGCGTACGCCGTGCAATTCCATGCGCGCTTCGGCGTTCGCTTCGATCTTTTCGCGGGAAACGGAGGGCGTTCCGATCTCCCGATCGGCGTGCGCGCCAAGATAGGAATGTGCTTCCATGCCCGTGACCGCACCCTTTTCCTCGCAGACCTTGACTTTGATCATTTCGGGATAGATGAGTACGCCGCCCTGTGTGCGCACGAAATTGATGCAGCATTCGCTGCCCGATTCACCCGCCCAGACGGGACGCATGTCGGCATATCCGCACTTTTCAAGATATTTCTGTGCGATCAGCTTGCAGGCATGCACGTCGAGATTGTGTCCCGTACATCCGTTATAGCCGTCCAGCAGCGCAAGGTATCCGCCTCGGACGGTGATCTGCGCGTAATACTCTTCCCCCGATTTGGACTTGAATTCAAACGCATACGCCGCGAAATCCCCGCCTTCCGTCTTGCCCGTAAGGCGCAGTTCGGTCGGCTCGTACGCCGCAAAATATTCATTGGCGCGCGCGGACGCTTCGCTCTCGCTCAGCTCCTTCTGTCCTGCCAAAAATTCGCTCTTGCGGCTGTTTGCGCTCTGCGAAAAAGGTCCGTCTTCGATGCTCTTGGGCACTTCCGCCACCGTATTGGAAAGGTTTCCGAATTCTGCCGAAAAATCTCCCGTTTGATTTAAAAATTCTTCCAATGTGCCGTTTTTCGCCTGTTCCACGAGCGCGGGCAGTGCGGCGCGGATCTTTTCCGTCGTGCTGTACATATACTCGACGACTTCCGTCTCTTCCGCCGTCAGCTGCTGTCCCGCGGCAAGTTTGTGCAGGAGCGTTTCCGTATAATCGCTTACGCGGTTGACGAACGCCGTCAGCTGCTGCGAAGCATGCCCGTCGCAAGGAAACTGTTCGAGGCATTTTTCCGCCAGCTCGCTCTCCACGAGCACGTCGGTGAGCACCTTCTGCATTTCATATCCGCCGTCCGCAACGCGCGCTTTGGCGAGATTCGCATCCATATTTTCTACCAGTTCGGAAAATTCGTATACGGCGCTCTGATACCCGCCCGCAATGGAGGCCTTCGCCTCTTTGAGATCGAAATACCCGACCGTCACGATCGCGCCCAGCGCGAGCACCGTCACCGAAAGGGCGACCACCGCCGCGAGCCAACCGCCGAATCCCGGCGCGTGCTTGTCCTCGCCGCGCTGTTTTTCCCGCCTGCGCGCAACGGTGCGCTCCGCCCGCTCTGCGCGCTCGTGCATCTTTTCGGCATGTTCCCGCTCGGCGCGGACACGCTTCTTTTCTTCCTTTTCCGCTTTCATTTTCGCATTCTCGATGCGCTTTTCGGCACGCGCTTCTTCCTTTGCGATCTTGCTCTTTGCCTCGTCCGCCCGTTCGGCACCGCCGCGGTCGATCTTTTCCACTTTTTCCGCACCCGCGGAAATCCGTTCGTTTTCGTTCATTTCCTCTCCTCCTTAAATCGCAAAGACGTGCTTGCCGATGGTCACTACCGTTTCACGCGAAAAAATCCACTGACTGGTCGCCGTTGCGGGGTTATAATAATATAAGCATCCGTACGTCGGATCCCAGCCGCCCAGCGCGTCCTTGGCTGCATTGATCGCCGTCTGATCGGGAGTGAGATTGATCTGTCCGTCACTGACCGCGGTGAACGCGTGTTTCTGATAAATCACGCCCGCGATCGTGTTGGGGAACTGCGAGCTCTTGACACGGTTGAGCACGACCGCTCCGACCGCGACCTGCCCGGTATAACTTTCCCCGCGCGCTTCGCCGTAAATGCAGCGCGCCAAAAGATAGGTATCCGAATTGGTCGCGACGCCGCCCGATGAGCCGCTCTGCCCCGCCTGTTGCATCATGCCGAGCGCGGCGTACGTCTTGCTGCCCACGATACCGTCCGCCGTAAGCCCGTTCTTGCGCTGGAAATATTCCACCGCCTTTTTGGTCGCGGGACCGTAGATCCCGTCAACGCTGCCCGTATAATAGCCCCAGCGTTTGAGTTTTTCCTGTACCTTCTTTACGTCCTCTCCGCGGCTTCCCTGTTTGAGCGCCGCCGCTTCCAGATCCTGCGAGTACGCAGCCGAAGCATCCGAACGCACCGCCGTCTGTACGGTAAAGAATACCGCCGCCGCAAGGACCGCAAACATTGCGAGCGCGATCGCGCTCACGCGTATGATCCTGTTCATTTTTCCTCCTTCACTAAAACATGATCTCGTTTTCGCGAAGAAGAAAATTGCTTACTCCGCGAAAAAATCCCGAATGATCTCCCACAGGCGGGAACGATACACGATGCCGTCGCCGCTCGCTTCCCCCGCAAAACACAGGGGCGGATACACGACGCACCACCAATTTGCGCCCGTGCCTTCGCCCAGCTCGACGATGAGCGCGTCGTATATGCCCGCTTCCAGCGTCACGTCTTCATAGACGCGGGTCGGGAATTCCTCCCGCCGCAGGGACGCATGCGCCCCGTACGCGAACCCGTTTTCCCGCAAGACACCCTCCGCGACCCCTTCGATCGCATCCAGTTCGCTTTCCAGCATGGCCATCGCCGCGCGCTTGCTCGTACAGTCCGCCGCCAGCGGGATAAGGTATTCCACGATGGCGTCTTTGACCTCGTATTTGACCGCCTGATCGGTCGCCGCATCGGAATTGGCGCGCACATGCATGCGCAGGTACTCCGTCTGTACCGTTTTTTCCTGCGCCGCAAACGCTGCCGTCAGAATTATTATGAATAGCAATCCGAAAACTATGCAATATTTTTTCATGCCCTGCCTCCGAAACGTTTTGTCCGTTACTTTATCGCCCGCTCTGAAAAAATTTATACCTGCACGAAATAAAAAGATCCCGCCCCCTTCGGCCGAGCCGAAGGGGGCGGGAAATATCGCAGAACTTATTTGTCTGTTGCGCGCGGGACTGTATCTTCCCGCCGTTTTGCGCGGCGGCACCCTGCCCGCAGCACCAAGAGCACGGCGACGCAGACAAGCGCGAACAGCACCGCGAGCCCCGCAAACACCCCGCCGTACAGCGGCGTTTTCGGAAAGCGCACGAACAGATACACGGCAACCGCGAGAAACAGCACTTCGATGATCGCAAACGGCACCGCAGCGCTCGCGATCATATGTTTATACTCGGCGCCCGTCAGGGAAGCCTTTTTACGTTCTTTGCCGTCCGGCACCTCTTTCACGGTTTCCTCCTCTCCCCGCCTGTTACATGGCGGGCGTTTTATAAAAATGATAATAGGTTTCGTCCTCGCCGCAGGGGCGCATCCCCGCCGCTTTGAGCGCGTAGGCAGACGCGGCGTTTTCTTTGAAACACTTTGCTTCGATGCGATCGAGGCTGAGCTTGACAAATCCGTAATCCATGAGCGCGGACAGCGCTTCGCGCGCAAAGCCGCGGCCTTGGTATGCAGGCAGGATGCGCATGCCGATCTCCGCTTCGGCGGCGTAACCGAACGCGTGCAGAACAACTTCCCCGACCAGCACGCCTTCAAAATATATGCCCAGCGACAGTTCGTTCTTTTTCTTGAAATCGTTGCGAACGTCCTTCAAAAACCACTTGTCCGACGGGTGTTTGGGGGCATAATCGCGCCAGTCGCTTCCCCAATAACGATTGAGCTCGATATCGCGCGCAAGAGAGGCAAATGCCGCGGCATCCTCGTCCGCCACCGCCTTGAGCAAGAGCCGCTCCGAGCGTATTTCGGGAGGTTTGGACAGGGAATCAAAGGTACGTTTGACGGCAATATTGTATTTGTCGAGCAGACACATCGGCAGATATTGCAATTTGGATTTGCGAAGCCCCGCATCCCCCGCATCGTCTTCGCGGTTGATATAGCGGATGCCTTCGCCGCAAAAGCGGAGCGCAAATTGCTGGGCAAGCGCAGGATAGGCGCCCGCGTAGCCGCGCAAGGCCTTTTCGATGTGCACGATCATCGTGTCGCCGCACACCTCGCCCGCCGAAAACGCGACGATCTTTCCGCCCGCCCGCAGAAATCCCGCCCGCATGCCGAACTCGTCAAAATGTTCCAAAAGCCCGAAGGTACCGCGCATTTCTTCGTCGGCGTATATGGTCTCCTTGGCAAATTGCGACGCGGAATACTCTTCCAAAAACGCCTTGACCTCGTCAAAATTTTCGCTGCGATATTCGCAGAACTCCCAGTCGGGATAACTCTTGCGGAATTTGTTGACGTGATTGCGCTGCCCGCTGTACCTGCCGCCGGGATAGTTCTGAAAATTTTCTTTTTCGTACAGATAGTCCCGCCAGCGCCGAATATCCGAAAGGTGCAGTTCGGTTCCGTACCGCAAGACGAGCGACGAAAGTTTTTCGCGCGGGATCGCCGTAAAATGCAGGCGCACGTTCTCTTCGCGGCAGTGTTTTTCGATGGCATCCAGCGCGCGAAACTGCGCCTGCTCGTCCCCCGTCGCGGAGATCGGATAATAAAAGTAATCGCTCTGCACGTAACGGTCGCGCAAAATGAGACAGCCTTCCGCCTCCGCATAATGTGTATTGTTGTATTTTCCCCATACGAATACGACGCCCGCCGAATAGTTGCAAAGGCGGGTGTCCTGCACGCGGAAATACGGCAAAAGTTTTACGATGTCTTCCTGTTCCAGTTTCTTAAATTGCATAGCGTTCCCGTTTCGATCGCGCGGAAAAATGTATCCGCAAAGATGTTTTCGGTTTCAGTATACCACATTTTTCCTGCCTTTACAAGGACTTTTCGCATAAATGCCGCCTGCGCACAAATTCGGCGGGATTTTGCAACTTCTCGGCATTTTTGCTCATACTATGTAAAGATAAGAAGAATTTTCAAAAAGGGATTGACCGCGGAAATTTTTCATGATATCATAAAAAAAAGCGTTTTTTGCGGGATTTGCCCGCGAAACAGCGCTTTTTGAAGGGGGAAACAATGGAATATGCGGTTTTGATCGCACCCTGCGCGGCGCTTCTCGCGCTCGGCTTTGCGCTGTTTTTTGCGCGCAAAGTCCTGCGCATGAAAGAAGACGCCGACGCGCACGGGATCGCCGCGATCATCCGAAAAGGCGCAAACGCCTTTCTCAAACGGCAATACCTCGTGGTTGCCGTATTTTTTGCTTGTATGTTCGCGGTGCTGGGCATCCTCGCCCTGACCGGCTTCGTCGGGAAATTCCTGCCCTTTGCCTTTCTGACGGGCGGTTTCTTTTCGGGACTGTCGGGATTTTTGGGCATGAAGATCGCGACCGCCGCCAACGGCCGCACCGCGACCGCCGCCAAGAGCGGCTTGAACCGCGCGCTCCGCGCGGCGTTCTCCGCGGGAAGCGTGATGGGGCTGACCGTCGTGGGGCTCGGGCTTGCCGACCTTTCCATCTGGTATTTTGCGCTCAAAGGATTTTATCATGTCGTCGACACGGGCGGGCTGACGCAGGCGCAATTCATCGCCTCCAATATGATCACGTTCGGCATGGGCGCGTCCAGCATGGCGCTGTTTGCGCGCGTGGGCGGCGGCATCTTCACCAAAGCCGCGGACGTGGGCGCCGACCTCGTCGGCAAAGTCGAGCGCAGCATCCCCGAGGACGATCCCCGCAATCCCGCCGTCATCGCCGATAACGTCGGCGACAACGTCGGCGACGTCGCGGGCATGGGCGCCGATCTGTACGAATCGTACGTCGGGTCCATCCTCTCCGCCATGGCGCTGGGCGTCGCCGCGGGCATGGATTTTCTCGGCGCGCTCATTCCGCTCGCAATCGCCGCCATCGGCGTGCTCTTCTCCGTCATCGGCACATTCTTCGTGCGCACGGGCGAAGACGCTTCCCAGCACAAACTCCTGCGCGCCCTGCGCGCGGGAACGTGGTTCGCGGCGGGCGGCACCGCAGTCGCGTCCTTTTTGTTCATCTGGTTCGCCGCGCCCGATAACCGACTCGTCATCGTGCCGGTACTGATCGGTCTCGCCGCGGGCGTTCTGATCGGGTTCTTCTCCGAACTCTTTACGAGCGCTTCCTATAAACCCACGCAAAAGCTCGCCGCCTCCACCGAGAGCGGCGCAGGCCCTGTCATCATCAACGGCACGGCGCTCGGCATGTTCTCGACCGTCGCGCCCGTGCTCATCATCGCCGCGTCCGTGCTCGCGTCCTATTTCCTGCTCGGCGGCGGCGAAATGGGTCTGTTCGGCGTCGGCATCGCCGCCGTCGGCATGCTCTCCACCCTCGGCATCACCTTGTCCACCGACGCGTACGGGCCCGTCGCCGACAACGCGGGCGGCATCGCGCAGATGAGCGGCATGGACGAAAAGGTGCGCGAACGCACCGACGCCCTCGACTCCCTCGGCAATACCACCGCCGCCACAGGCAAAGGCTTTGCCATCGGCTCGGCGATGCTCACCGCGCTCGCCCTGCTCTCCTCGTTCATCGCACAGATCAAACTGCTCGACCCGTCCTTTGCTTTCGATCTCGGCATCGACAACCCCGTCGTGCTCGTCGGCGTGTTCATCGGCGCAGCACTGCCCTTCCTGTTTTCCGCGCTCACCATGAGCTCGGTCGGAAAGAGCGCCCAGCGCGTCGTGCTCGAAGTGCGCCGCCAGTTCGCTTCCGACCCGGGCATCCTTACCGGAAAATCCCATCCCGATTACGCGCGATGCGTAAAGATCTGCACAAGCTCGGCGCAAAAACAGATGATCGCCCCTGCGATCATCGCAGTGCTCTCGCCCATTGTGTTCGGCATCCTTTTGGGCGCCAACGGCGTGGCCGGCATGCTGCTCGGCTCCTCCGTCACGGGATTCCTGCTCGCCGTGTTCATGTCCGCCAGCGGCGGCGCCTGGGACAACGCGAAAAAATACGTCGAAGACGGGCATTTCGGCGGCAAAGGCACTCCCGCACACAAAGCCGCCGTCATCGGCGATACCGTCGGCGACCCGTTCAAGGACACCTCGGGGCCTTCCATCAATATTCTTATCAAGCTGATCTCGGTCGTCGCCATCGTCTTTGCGCAGGTCATCCTCGCCGCGGGGATCTTGTAAAACCGATCGGGCCCGCCCGTTCAACGGGCGGGCTCTGCAAAAAAATGCGCGCCGCAAGGAAATCCTTGCGGCGCGCATTTTTTATTCCGCTGCCGTAAAATCTGTGGTTTGGAAAGTGTACGTCCCGCTCGTTTTTGTTTCGCCGCCGCGCTTGTAAGTGATGGTCAGCACCGCGCCCGGCCGCGCGTTCAGAAGTATGTCCGCAATGTCGAAATTGCGGTCGAGGGCATACGCCGTATCGCCCAGCTTCAGCTCGGTCAAAACGTCGCCCGCCTGCACGCCGACGGTTTTTGCGATCGATCCAGATTCCACGCTCTGCACGACAATGTCCTCGCGGATCGCACCGCTGCCGAGCGTGTCGTCATAGACGAAACGGGAATTTTCCGCAGTAACCGTCACGCCGAGCAGAGGTTTTCGGAGAGTGACCGAACTCCCGTCCCCCGCACCGTACCAATACATGATGTTTTCCGCGGCGCCCCGCGCCACTTCCAAAGGTACGGCAAAATTGATGCTCTGATCTTCGCCGTCGCCTGCATTGGTGATGCCGATGAGCTTCCCTTCCGCATTGAACAGCCCGCCGCCCGAATTGCCGCTGTAGATCGCGGTGTCGATGCGGATGGAACGGTACGAGCGCGCCGTACCGTCGATGTTGAGGGTAATGTACTCATTGTCCACGCTGACAATGCCTTCGGACACCGAGATCCCCTCCCCTTCGGGGTTGCCGATCGCGATCGCCGTCTGTCCGACCGCGTAGGAATCGGCAAATTCCGCCGATCGGATGTCGGGATTGATCGCTGTCATGTCCGCCGTCTTCGCGCGCACGACTGCGATGTCGTGCATGACCGACCCGCCCACATATTCGCACGCAACGGCGTAATTGCCGTATTCGTACTGCGTATATCCGCTCGAAGTCTGCCCCGTCGTGTACGGAGCGCTCTCGCTGCCGTACAAATAGCAAACAATGCTGTGCGCCGTCTTGCCGCCGTTATCCGAATTGGCGTATTGACTGTAAACGACGTGATAGTTGGTGATCATATAGGTATAATCGGGATCGATGCGCCAGATCACTCCCGACCCCGTATATAAGCCCGTCCGCCTGCCCGTCTGCATAATGCCCGTCGTCACCGTTTCATAAAATTCGGTGTAAAATTTCACGCTCGCCAGCAGGCACTGCTGGATGACGGACGTGTTTTCGGCAGGCGTGGAAAGATACAGTTCCAAAAACTCCGCATACGTCAGATCGTCCCCGTATACGCTCTTGTACTCTTCGTACAGCTCCTGCGCCGTGAGCTTGTCGTGCTCGACGGTACCGATGACTTCCTGCGTGCCGTCCGAATAATTGACGACGATCTCGTCGTCCGCGCGATACACGGACAAGACGTACTTTTCTTCTTCGGCGGAACATCCTGCCAGCGCCAGCGCACACACGAGCGCGAGCGCCAGACAACACAGCAGCGCCTTTCGCAACGTTTTTTTCATAATTTCTCCTTTGCCCGCCGCAACGGGCGATTTTTGCATGCGGCATAAGCCGCAAAAGCGAAACGGCGCCGCCGGCGCCGCTCTCTTTTATCCCGACGCGTCAGATGGATAGAAGATCGGCCGCATTGACCGTATATGCCGCCGACAGCTGCGAATCTTCCCCGCGCGTGTAACGCAGGGCGATCTCGTCGCCGGGACGCAGGGTCAAAATCCGATCGGAAATATCGAAATTGCGTTCGAGGGCATACTCTGTGCCGTTCACCGAAAGCGCGGTCAAAACGTCGCCCGTCTGCAAGCCCATCGCCGCGGCGATGGACGAGGCGCTCACTTCGTCCACCGTGATCGTCTCCGTGATCTTGCCCGTGCCGCTTGCGGCGTCGTAAACGTATTTCGCTTCGCTCGAAAGCACGGTCACGCCCAGCGTGATCTTGTACGCGCCCGAAGTTTGCGCGTCGCCGTCACGATAATAATACAGGATGTTGTCCGCCGTGCCTCGCACGATCTCCAACGGAATGGCATAGTTGATGTTCTGGTCCTCGCCGTCGCCCGCGTTGTTGATGCCGATGAGCTGTCCTTCCGCGTTGAACAGCCCGCCGCCCGAATTGCCGCTGTACAGCGCCGCATCGATGCGGATGGAACGATAGGAACGGGACGTCCCGTCAATGTCGAGCGTGATGTATTCGTTGTCCACGCTCACCACCCCTTTTGTGACCGAGATGCCTTCCCCTTCGGGATTGCCCACCGCGATCGCCGTCTCCCCGACGGTATAACCGTCGGCGACCTTTACCTCGCTTATGCCGGCATTGACCGCGCGCAATTCCTCCGTCTTTGCGCGCACGATGGCGATGTCCGATGTGATCGACCCGCCGACATACTCGCACTCCACGCCGTAATCGCTGTAATAGTAGTCTTTGTATCCGTCGCCGTCCGCATCCGTTGTCGTCTGCACGGGCGTGTACTCGCTGCCGTACAGATAGCAGATGATCTTGCGGGCAATATACTGCCCGTTCGCGTTGTTCGACGCGTTCGCGCTCGCCGCCTTGCTGCTGAATACGACGTGATAGTTGGTCACGATATACGTGTATCCGTCCTCTTCGTCGATGTCGTAGATCACCCCGGAACCGGTGTACAGGCTCTGCGTCGTGCGCAAGCCCGGATAAAAGCTGCCCGTCGAAGTCGTTTCCAAAAATTCGGTGTACAGCTTGACCGACGACGTCAGGCACTTTGCGATCACCGCGGAATCGTCCGTCGTAAAGGTGAGATATTTTTCGAGAAACTCGGCATACGTGATGTCGGAATCTCCCGTTTCTTGTTTATAACGTTCGAAGACATCCTCAACGGTCAGATCGGCGCCGTCCTGCCCGTCTTTGCCGTCCTGTCCGTCCTTGCCCGCCGCGACCGTAAAAGTCGTGCTCGTCCCGTCCGAATAGTACACCGTGAACGAGCTCCCCGATTCGTCCGACGCAGTCTGCTCGACAGAGATGACATACGGCGCGGACTCGTCTTGCGAAACGGTGTCTGTCCCGCCGCCCGAGCCCGAACCCAAAGCTACCGTGCCCGTCGAACACGCCGAAAACGAGAGCACCAGCGCCAAGACGAGCATCGCCAGCACCGCCGCCAATCCGACATTTTTTCTTTTCATTGTTACTCCTCCCCGAAACAAAGGAATTTCTTTTTATTTTAATATGCTCCATTATATACCATTTTTTTGATAAACGCATTGCGTTTTTTGAAATTTGTGTGAAAAAAGCAAGGGCGCACGCCCTTGCTTTTCGCGGCGGGGCGTGCTATAATAGAAAAAAACGCGCCCCGACCGCGGCAACGCCGCGGTCGGGGCGGACGAGGTCATACTTTGAAGATCGCCGGTTTGCAAAAAACGACATTGTTGGATTTCCCGGGCAGGGTCGCCTGCACGGTATTTTTGAGCGGATGCAATTTCCGCTGTCCCTTCTGCCAAAACGGCGAGATCTTGGACGGCAAAGAAGAAAATTACTCGCGGGAAGAATTTTTTGCCTTTCTCGACAAGCGCAAAGGCATTCTCGACGGCGTATGCGTGTCGGGCGGCGAGCCGCTCATCCACGCGGACATTGCCGCATTTCTCAAAGACATCAAATCGCGCGGCTACTCCGTCAAACTGGACACCAACGGCGCCTTTCCCGAAAAGCTGAAAGAACTCTGCGCCGCAGGGCTCGTCGATTTTGTCGCAATGGACATCAAAAACTCCCCGCAGAATTATAAAAAGACGGCGGGCGCCGACGTAAACATCGATAAAATCAAGGAAAGCGCCGCCTTTTTGATGCAGGGCGATCTGCCGTACGAATTTCGCACGACGGTCGTGAAAGAGCTGCACCGCGGCGAGGATTTTGTGCGCATCGGGCAATGGCTGCGCGGCGCGAAGCGGTATTTTTTACAGACTTTCCGCGACAGCGAAAGCGTTTTGCAAAAGGGGCTCACGCCCTGTTCGGACAGTGAGATGCGCGCGTACAAACAGCTCATGAAACCCTTTATCCCGAGCGTGCTCATCCGCGGAGAAGAATAATTTTTGAATAAGCGGACGCGCCCCGCAATGTTGCGGGGCGCGCTTTTTATTTTTCGAGCGCGAGCAAATCTTCGAGCGCGACCGAGCGCACATGGCTCTCGCGCACCCGCGTGAACATCTTGTATTTGTTCGCTTTGGATTCAAACAGAATATACAGCCTGCCGTCTTTGACTTCGATCTCTTCGCTCATGCAGGGAGCCGTAAGCGTGCCGATGCGGCAGGTCTCGTCCAGCATGTAGAGCGGAATTTCCTTTCCGTCCTGCGAAAAGCTGCCCTGCGGCTCGCCTTCGAACACGTTTTCATACACCCATATGCCCGAATCGGGAAGCCCGTACGAACAGGAAAGGGCGATCCCGCCGTCAAACACGGCAATGCCCTGCACCTGTTCGCGCACCGAAAGCGCCGCCTTCGGAGCGGACGAATCGATGCCGCCGACGCCCTCCCCCGCCTCGTACACAAAGACGAGCGCCGGATTTGTCTGCCCGTCTGCCGTCTGCAAACGGTGGGATGCGTCCGTTTCGTAATTGCCGGGGCGGTAAAACTCGCCGACGTACAGGTGATTTTGCGCATATTGCAAAAACGCGACGCCGAGGCCCGCGTCAAAATACTCCGCTACGACTTCCCCGCCGTCTTGAACGGCAAAGACGTCCGAAAGCGCCAAGCACCCCACGCGCGAACCGCTCGCGACATATAAATATTCGTCCGAACAGGTCACGCCGCCGAAATGCGCATCGTCGCGCTTCTTTCCGTCCAGCACATAGAAGGAGAGGTTGCGGCTCTCATCCTCCTCGTCGATGAGCCAGATCTTCGAGGCTCCCTCGTCGAAATAAGCGCTCATCGCAAAATCGTAGCCGCCCGCGTTTTCGGGCAGAGCGCACAGCCCCTGCGGGCATGCGCCATCGGAAAGCCCGGGAATGGCAAACTCTTCGCGGGCGAGTTTGTCAAACTGCGGATAGCGCGCCCCGAAAAACCAAACGAGCAAAAAAATCGCCAGTGCCAGGAAAAATCCTCCGACACAGCACAGCGCGATCAACAACTTTTTCTTACCTTTTTCCATACAGACCGCCTTACCCGAATACCGCGCCGAACTTCGCGCGGTTTTTCTAAATTATACCATATGTACCGCGCAAACGCAACCGCTTTTGAAAAACATATCTGCGCCCCCGCGTTTCACGACTTATGCACAATGAAATTGTGGATAAACCACAATATGTTGTGTTTTTCTTAAAAAAATTTTACTAAATATTGACGTTTGCCTCTTGACAAGCACAAGGGGCAGTGCTATAATAAAGCCCTACCGATTATCAAGAGACCGCAGCAATAAGGCGGGAAAAGGAGAGAAGATGTATCAGGTCATCAAGCGCGACGGGCAAGTCGCGGATTTCGACATCAAGAAGATCGCGGTTGCGATCACGAAAGCATTCGACGCAGTGAACAAGCAGTATCATCCCAGCGTCATCGACATGCTGGCGCTGAAAGTCACGGCGGATTTCGAGCCGAAGATCAAGGACGGCAAAATTGCGGTCGAAGACATTCAGGACAGCGTGGAAGCGGTGCTCATTCAGGCGGGATACGGCGACGTGGCGAAGGCGTACATCCTTTACCGCCGCCAGCGCGAGAAGATCCGCAACATGAAATCGACGATGCTGGACTACAAGTCGCTCGTAGACAGCTATGTGAAGGCGACGGACTGGCGCGTGAAGGAAAATTCGACGGTCACCTATTCGGTGGGCGGGCTGATCTTGTCCAACAGCGGCGCGATCACGGCGAACTACTGGCTTTCGGAAATTTACGACGACGAAGTGGCGAACGCGCACCGCAATGCGGACATTCATATTCACGATTTGTCCATGTTGACGGGGTATTGCGCGGGCTGGTCGCTCAAACAGCTCATTCAGGAAGGATTGGGCGGGATCCCCGGAAAGATCACGTCGTCGCCGGCGAGCCATCTTGCGACGCTGTGCAACCAGATGGTCAACTTCCTCGGGATCATGCAGAACGAATGGGCGGGCGCGCAGGCGTTCTCCTCTTTTGATACCTATCTTGCGCCGTTCGTAAAGAAGGACAACCTCACCTATGATCAGGTGAAAAAGTGCATCGAGTCCTTTATTTACGGCGTGAACACGCCCAGCCGCTGGGGCACGCAGGCGCCGTTCTCCAATATTACTTTGGACTGGACGGTCCCGAACGATCTCGCCGAACTGAACGCGATCGTGGGAGGCAAGGAACAGAATTTCAAGTATAAAGACTGTCAGAAAGAGATGGACATGGTGAACAAGGCGTTCATTGAGATCATGATCGAGGGCGACGCGAACGGCAGGGGCTTCCAGTACCCGATCCCGACCTATTCCATCACCAAGAATTTTGACTGGTCGGACACCGAAAACAACCGACTGCTCTTTGAAATGACGTCCAAATACGGCACGCCGTATTTCTCCAACTATATCAATTCGGACATGGAGCCGAGCGACATCCGCAGCATGTGCTGCCGTCTGCGCCTCGATCTTCGCGAACTGCGCAAGAAATCGGGCGGGTTCTTCGGAAGCGGCGAAAGCACGGGTTCGGTCGGGGTCGTGACGATCAACATGCCGCGCATCGCGTACCAGTCCAAGGACGAAGCGGAATTCATGCGCCGCCTCGACAAACTCATGGATATTTCGGCGCGGTCGCTCAAAACCAAGCGCACGGTCATCACCAAACTTTTGGACGAGGGGCTCTACCCTTACACGAAGCGGTATCTGGGCACATTCGCCAACCACTTCTCGACGATCGGCCTTGTCGGCATGAACGAAGCGGCGCTCAACGCGTGCTGGATCCGCAAGGACATGACGCAGCCCGAAGCGCAGGAATTTACCAAACGCGTGCTCAATCATATGCGCGAACGTCTCTCCGACTATCAGGAAATGTACGGCGATCTGTACAACCTCGAAGCGACGCCCGCGGAATCGACGACCTACCGCTTTGCGAAACACGATAAGGAACAATTCCCCGACATCATTACCGCAAACGAGAACGGCACCCCGTACTACACGAACAGCTCGCACCTGCCCGTCGGCTACACCGAAGACATCTTCGACGCGCTGGACATTCAGGACGAATTGCAGACGCTGTACACGTCGGGCACGGTGTTCCACGCCTTCCTCGGCGAGAAACTGCCCGACTGGAAAGCGGCGGCGGCGCTGGTCAAGAAGATCGCGGATAACTATAAACTCCCCTACTACACCCTTTCGCCGACCTACTCCATCTGCAAGGACCACGGCTATTTGGCAGGCGAACAGTACGTTTGCCCGCACTGCGGCAACAAGACCGAAGTGTACAGCCGTATTACGGGATACTATCGCCCCGTGCAGAACTGGAACGACGGCAAGACGCAGGAGTTCAAAGACCGCAAGGTGTACGACATCGAGCATTCGACGCTGAAAACGCACAAACAGGAACAGAAACAGGAAACGCCTTGCTTTGCGAGTGCCGCGCTGGACGGACCCGTTCTGTTTACGAGAAGCGGCTGCCCGAACTGCAAGACCAGCAAAATGATGCTGGACAAGGCGGGCGTAAAATACAGGGTGATCAATGCCGAAGAGGACGTCGAAGCGACCAAAAAATACGGCGTGAAGAAGGCGCCTTCCCTGCTCGTACCCGACGGGAACGGCTTCAAGGCATACGACAACGCGAGCGAGATCCGCAAATACATCGAGAGCATCGGCTGATATGTACGACATCATTGTGATAGGAGCGGGCGCGGCAGGCATGACCTCCGCGCTCTACGCTTTACGGAACGGAAAAACTGTGCTCGTGTTGGAGGGCGACAGCCTCGGCGGGCAGATCGCGACTTCCCCGCGCCTGGAAAATTACCCTTCGATCAAGGAGATCAGCGGCGAAGCGTTCGCCGATAACTTATTCGAGCAGATCACTTCCCTCGGCGCGGAAGTGGAGATCGAAAAGGCGGTCCGCATCGACAAGCTCGCGGACAAGACCTTCAAGGTCAAGACCGAATACAACGAATACGCCGCAAAATGCGTGATCATCGCCGCGGGCGTAAAACACAAACATCTCAAAACAAAACACGACCGCGAAGACCTCGTCGGCAGAGGCGTTTACTATTGCGCGGTGTGCGACGGGCCCTTCTATAAAGGCAGAGAGGTCGCCGTCATCGGCGACGCAAACTCCGCCCTGCAATACGCCCTGCTCCTTTCGGGCTACTGCAAAAAGGTGTACATGTACACCCTCTTCGATAAATTTTTCGGGGACGCGGGACTCGTGAAAGCCCTGCGCGCCAAAGACAACATCGAAGTGCGCCCCAATACGAGCGTGGTCGACTTCCTCGGCGAAGACGAACTGACAGCCATCGAATACACCGACAAGGACGGCAACCTCTGCCGCCAGGAGATCCCTGCCGTGTTCGTCGCGATCGGACAAGTGCCCGACAACGCGGCGTTTTCGAACGTTGCCGACCTCGACGAAGCGGGCTACATCATCGCGGACGAAAGCTGCAAGACAAAGACGGAAGGCGTGTTTGTGGCGGGCGACTGCCGCACGAAAGCGGTACGGCAAGTTTCCACTGCCGTCGGCGACGGCGCCGTCGCGGCAACCAATGCTTCGCTGTATCTGGAAAGTTTATAAACAAAAAAGCGTCCCAAAGGACGCTTTTTTCGTATCCCGCCGCGGACGGCTTTGCCGTCCGCGGCTGTGGTTTTGCTCTGCGCGGCGCTTTTTACGCCGCATTTTTTTCGTTATTCTGTTATTGTATAACTGACAGTAACATTGCTTTCCGTCAAATTTTCAGCGGTCAGTACTTGTTCACCGTAAGCGCCGCGCGTTCCGCCGATAACGGTGCCAGTCACTGCATCGGAATACCCGAAGATCTCCACGTTTTCAACGGAACAATCGGACACCGTGACAGGATAATTTGCATTTCCTGCGGCGTATTCTCCGACCAGACCGCCCGCGAGAAGCTTGGAAGCATTCTCACTCAAATATTCCTCGGGGCCTGCGATCGTAACCGACCCGTCCGAGAAAGACGACTGCGTCAGTGTCATTCCGTTTTCGTAACCGTAATTGAGATATCCGACAACCCCGCCCACTTTGCGGGTACCGGTCACGTCAATGCCGCTGACGTGAATGTTGCTGTAAACGCGGCCGCTCGCTTCGCCGGAATAACCGATCGCGCCGCCCACGTTGTCGCCCTCCAAATCCGTTTCGAGATACACGCCCTTGACAAAGCTGCCTTCCTTGCCTGCAACGGTACAGTCTGTCACGGATACGTATCCGTCGCCGAGGATACCGCCCACTTTATAATTGCCCGTCACATAGATATCGCCGCGCACGGTGCAATTTCTGATCGTGCCCGTCCATCCGCCCGCGATCACGCCGACCGACGCTTTGCCCGTGACCGTCGCGTTTTCCACCGTGACGTTTTCCACCACCGCGGGGCTGTTCAGATCGCCGAACAATCCGACAAACTCCGCATCGGGAAGCTCGCATGTAAGGTTGGAAATAACAAAATCGTTTCCGTCAAAATTGCCTTTGAAGGGCGCATCTTGGACGCCGATCGGCGTCCAGGCGACCCCCGAAAGATCGATGTTGTCCGTCAGGACAACTTTTTCGCCGCTGAAATCTTTGCCCGCGTTGACAGCCGCCGCGAACGTCTGCAAATCCTGCGCCGAGGAAAGCAGGTACTCTCCCTCGATCAGATCTTTGACCAGTCCGTTCTCATCGGTATAGAATATCTGCACGTTTTCGCTCGTGTTGC
The DNA here is from genome assembly GCA_944328495.1 of uncultured Clostridia bacterium. GTDB lineage: Bacteria > Bacillota > Clostridia > Christensenellales > Borkfalkiaceae > Borkfalkia. Next base: position 10,591 of record CALVHR010000011.1, on the reverse strand, counting down.
CCAACGCTTTAAAATACGCTTCGTTGTCTTCAAAAGCAGGGTACGGTCCGCCGTTCACGGTATATGCACTGCTGTATTCGAGCGTCGGGTTATCGCGATAGATTGTAACGTCCTTGACCGTGCAGCCCTTCATGCTCCAACGATCGGTAAGCGTGTCGTAATTGATGAGGGTGCCGACCAATCCGCTGACGTTATGGTAGCCGTACAATTCGTAATTTTCCACGCTGCAACCGGACAGATGCAGCTGCGCCCCGTCGTGCAGGGCGGAGAAGCCCACCAGCCCGCCGATGCGGATGCCAACGCAATCGCTCACGTCGATGACGCCGTTGACCGCGTGAACGTTTTCCAGCGTCACCGCGCCGTACTGATAGCCGATCACCGTACCGACAAAATTGCCCTGCGCTTTGATATATGTTCCGTCAAACGTCAGGTTTTTGATCGTAAAGGACGAGCTGTTGCTCCCGAAAAAGCCCGAATTGCTTCCGCCGTCCGAAATGGTCATATTGTAAATGGTATGCCCCTGCCCGTCAAGGACAAACCCGTTGAGCGGGTCCTCCCAACCGGTGAGCGCGTCCGCCCAACTTCTGATCGGCGTCCATTCCGTGCCGCCGAGGTCGATGTCGGACATAAGACGCAGGGTCGTGTCTTTGTATTCTGTCGAACCCGCATTGATCTCCTGTGCAAAACGATACAGATCTGTCTTATTATAGACATATGTAACGCCCTCTTCGGGATCGCTCGTCACCGCGTTGCCCTGCACCGCCTCAACTTCGAACGAAATGCTCGCCGAAAGTCCGCCTGCGCCTTCCGCATCCATGGGCATGGCGATAGAAACGAGATATTCGCCGAGAACTTCTTCCGTTGTTCCGTCGCCCGCTTCCAATGCCGTCCAGTCCGAAACAACGGTGTTCCCGCCGTACGTTTCTCCGCCGATCGTGACTTCCAGCGCGTCGATCAAAGCAAGATCTCCGTCCGAAGAAAGAATCGTACGATACTTTACGTCAATGTTGCTCCGATTCGTAACCGTGATCTTGAATTCCGCCATATCGCCCGGCGCGATCCGATCGATCGTGATCGTTCCCCCGGAAAGCTGTGCCGTGCCGCCGTTTACAAATGTTCCGTCCTCGCGCCGACCATAACTGTATTTATTCCCCGCCTCGTCCGTCAACGTTCCGTCCGGATCCGCCTGCGCTGAATACAGCACAAGCCCGCTCGCCTCCGCGTTTACCGCAATGTCCCCGCTCGTGACCGCGATATCCACCGCCGATTGCTTGCCGAACAACGCAAACGTCGCGCCGACGATCAGGCATAGGCAAAACATCATCACAATCACCGCAGTCAGAATACTGCCCGTCTTTTTTCTCATTCGATCTCTCCTTATCTCTTATTTAACTGACAAAAAGGCCGCACGAACTCTTATTTTGTTTGCCGTACGATCTCTTTACCAAGTTTGCTTATATTTTATCACGGTTTTTCTTAATTGCCAATATTTGTTTATTTATTATTTTAAATTTATACCTTTTTGTTATTTTTTTGATTTTTCAAAGACACCTTTTGCGCAATGCAAAAAAACGCACCTTGCAAAGCCAATGCTTTGCAAGGTGCGTTTTCGTTTTTACGATGTCGTCAATCCTCTTTATTCGCGGAAAATTCGATAATAAAAGAAGTCCCCTCGCCGAGCTTGCTTTCCACCGAGAGTTTCCAGCCCGCGCGGCGGCACAGTTTTTTCACGATCGCAAGCCCCAACCCAAAACCGCCGCCCTCTCCGTTATGCGACTTATCGACGGTATAAAAACGGTCGAAAATGCGCGTTTTGTCCTCTTCGGACAGCCCGATGCCCGTATCGCTGACCGTCAGCACGGGCGCTTCGCCGCCCGTCAGGCGCACCGAAAGCGTTCCGCCCTCTTTATTGTATCGAATGCCGTTGGAAATGAGATTGTTTGCGATCTCGACCAGCCTCTCGCGGCGGGAATTCACCTTTACACCGTCCGCTATATCCTGTGTGAGCGTGATATTTTTCTGCGAAAGGCGCGGCTCGAATGTCGGCACGATCTCGTGCATGAGACCAGAGAGATCGACTTCGTATTCGGGCAATTCGTCCGAATCGATCGCCGAAAAATCGATGATGCGGCGGATCAGTTTGGACAATCTGTCGCTCTGTCGGATGATGGTCCGCGCCGCGTGCCCGATGCGTTCGGGCGGCACGGCGTCCGCCGCGATCAGCTCCGCAAAGCCGCGGATGCTCGTGAGCGGCGTATTCATTTCGTGCGTGACGTTGGCGATAAAATCGTTTTTGGAGCGCGCCGCCGCCATCGATTCGGTCACGTCCGTGATGAGCAGAACGCGCGACTTTTCATTGAAGGTAAATCGGAAATTGTAATCCCTGCCGTCGATTTTCCGATACAGCGACGACGATTCGCCCGCCGCGAGGATGTCGGCGATCTCCCGATCTTCCGTAAAACAGGGAATGGGTTCATTGTGCTCATAATCCAGAAGGCGCGCCGCCGTCTTGTTGATCAAAATGATGTCGGAAGGATCCCGAAAGATCACGATCCCGTGTTCCATGCTGTCCAGGATCAGCTTTCCCAGGCGGCTGTCCTCGCGCATCTTTTCGACTTTGTCGTTGATGTCCGCGTTCATGTCGTTCATCATCTTTGCGATGGGCTGCAATTCGGGATAACGGGTCCGCACTTCCCTGCCTCCGCCCGTCGCCGCTTCGTGCGTGAGCTGTTCCACGGGTCGGAGCACGAAAGAAGTGGACAGCCACGCGACCAGCATACAGATGACCAGCTCGGCTATGAGCAGCCACAAAAACGTCGGCAGAGAATCGGCAAACACCCCGAACAGCGACGGGGAAGACACCGCCAGCCGCAAAAGATATCCGCTTTCACCGTCCGTGAACGCCTTGCAGTAATAGACGAGCTGTTCGCCGACCGTCGCACTGCGCCGCATTGCAAACCCTTCGCCCGTTTCGAGCGCCGCAATCACTTCTTCGCGATCGGCGTGATTTTCCGCCGTCTCCGCATCCTGCGCACTGTCCGACAAAACACTGCCGTCCGTTGCAAGCAACGTCACCCGCGCGCCGCTCAGCTTTTGCGAAAACACTTGCGCAAAGGACGGATCGGAGATGTCCGTTTCCGCCCGCTCGCTTTCAAATACGCTCATGTATCCTTTGAGCTGCTCTTGCGTTTTTGCAACCATGCCGCTGTAATAGATGCCCGAAAATAATACCGCCAGCAACACGATCGCGATCACCGACACGAGCAACGATACCAATACGATCTTTTTTCTCATAGATTGCCTTTTCGCCCCGCCGAAGCCTTTTTGCCGCGGCAAAGCCCGAATTTGTACTCAAAATCAAAGGACCGTTCCTTGCGAAACGGCCCTTCCCTGTCATTCTTTATATACGAATTTATAGCCGACGCCGAAAACCGTTTCGATGTAATCGATGCCCAGCTTGCGCAGGCGCGCCACATGGTTGTCGACGGTGCGCGTTTCGCCCTCGTCGTATCCCCATACCGCGTTGAGAATGTTCTCGCGCGTGAGCGCTTTGCCCTCTTTCTGCATGAGATATTTGAGCAGATTGAATTCCTTGTTGTTGAGTTCGAGCTTGATCCCGCGCAGCGTCGCCGTCATCGTTTCTTCGTCCAGCGATAAATTCCCGCGGACAAGCGCCGCGTTGCCGCCCGCACGGCGAAGCAGCGCCTTCACCCGCGCCGCCAGCTCCAACACCCCGAACGGCTTGGCTATGTAATCGTCCGCGCCCAGATTCAGGCCCTTTACCTTGTCCGTTTCCTGCCCCAGCGCCGACAGCATGATCACGCCGATCTCCGGATATTTCTGTTTGAGCTTCGCAAGCACGTCCAGCCCGTTCCCGTCCGGCAGCATGATGTCCAAAAGCACCGCCGCCGGCTGCTTTTTATCCACCGCCGCCGTAAATTCGGCGACCGTGCCGTAACACTCGACGTCGATGTTCGACATTTCCAGCGCAAACTTTACAACTTCCGCGATGTTCTTATCGTCTTCCAGAAGATATACGCATTTATTCAAAAGAATTTCTCCCCGCCGCACAGCCCGTGGCGGCGTCTTTTTCTTTCAGTATACCATATTCCCCCGCGTTTGTAAAGGCTTCGCCCCGAAAATCAGTCAAAGGCGTGCGCGACATACGTCAGATGGTCGGCGGCACGCTCGAGATTTCCGACCAGGTTGATGAACACGCCGCTGGAAGCGGGCTTGCATTTGCCTTCGTTCAGCCTGCGGATGTGATCCTTGACCATTTCCTTGCGCGCGGCGTCCACCTGATCTTCCATCGCATCCACCGCACGGATGGCGGTGATGTCCTTTTTGTCAAACACGTCGATGGTTTTTTGGTACAGCGCGGCGATCTTATCGTACATCTCCTGCAACGATTTGATCACGCCCGCCGAAAATTCGATGCCGTCGCGCTTGCAATTGCGCGTGTATTTTGTGATGTTGTCCGCCAGTTCGCTGATACGGATGATGTCGCTCGTGGCGTGATGCACGGCGGAGATCAGCTTTTCGTCCGAAAGGGAAACGTCCTGCGCGGAGATCTTGATCAGGTACGCGACGATCGCGCGCTCCATTTCCGCGACGCGCTGGTTGATCTTTTCGACCTCTTCCTTGGCGCTTTCGTTGCCCGCGACGAAGCCTTCGAACGCGGTGTGCAGCGACTGCATGGCGAGTTCCGCCATGCGCGACGCCGCCTTGTTCGCCTGGTTGAGCGCGACCGACGGCGATTTGATGAGGCGGTCGTCCAGCAGCAGCCCGCCTTCTTCCGCCTGCTGCGCGCCCTTGCGCTCGCGGATGAGCTTGGTGGCGACGGTCACGAACACGTTGACGAAAGGCAGGAACAGGCAGGTGCAGACGCAGTTGAAGAAGGTGTGGAACAGCGCGATCTGCAACCCCGGATCGTTTGCGAACCATTTGCCGAGCGTTGCGTTCATGAATCCCGGCCAGCAGAGCAGGAAAACCGAGAAAATGACGGTGCCGAACACGTTGAACATGAGGTGGATGAGCGCCGCGCGCTTGGCGTTGGTGTTCGCCCCGATGGACGAGAGCAGCGCCGTGACGCAGGTGCCGATGTTGGTGCCCAGAACGAGGAACAGCACGCCGCTGTTGGCGGGGTTGCCGATGACCAAGCCCGCCCCGACCATCTGCACGATGAGCGTGGTGACCGCCGAAGAGGACTGCACGATGCCCGTGATGATGATGCCCGCCAGCAAAAGCACGAGGCGGTTGTCGACGCCGAGCAGGAAATCTTTGACGACCTCTTGCTGCGCGAAATCGTCCATCGCCATGCCCATGAACTGCAAGCCGAGGAACACAAGCCCCAACCCCGCCAGCATCATGCCGATCGTTTTGGACTTGTCCTTTTTGCAGAGCATGTCCATAAAAATGCCCACGCAGGTGAAGACGGTGATGATCTCGATAAAGGGAATATCGGCGATGACCGAAAAATAGGCGGTGACGGTGGTGCCGATGTTGGCGCCCATGATGACCGCCGTCGCCTGGAACAGCGACATCAGCCCCACGTTGACGAAGCCCACGACCATGACGGTGGTCGCCGACGAGCTCTGAATGATCGCCGTTACGCCCGCGCCGATGCCGACGCCCGCAAAGCGGCTTTTGCTGGTCTTATCGAACCAGCGGCGGAGCTTGTTCGTCGCCAGCTTTTCGATATTGTCGGACAATATCTTAAACCCGAGCAAAAAGGCGCCCAGGCCGGCAAGCAGCGAAATGACCGCCAGAAAGTAGTCCAGCCCGTTCATCTGCGCGCTTTCCGTAAGCAGCGCAAAGATCCCCAGTTCCATACAACTCTCCTTGACAACTTTTTCTTATTGTAACAATGCCCCGCGCACAAAATTCTATACGCATTATATCCATTGTAAGGAATACTTGTATAATACACTTGTAAAATTTGTAATAAATTTGTAATAAATTGCTTATCCGGACCAATTTTTTTGCATGATCAAAGAAACGCCGCCCCCGCGCAAACTGCGCGGGGGCGGCGTTTCTTTGCGATCCGTTTTTACGGACTTGGCCAAAGCGTGCCGTCAGTTGAGCTTTTTGTGTTCGCCCGTGATCATGAACAGCACCCATTCGGCTATGTTGGTGGCGTGATCGCCGATCTTTTCGAGGTATTTTGCGACCATGAGGAGATCGAGCGCCTGTTCGCCGTTGTTGTCCTCCTCGATGTCCTTGTGCACGATGCCCGTCAGCTTGCCTTTGACCACTTCGAACAGATCGTCCACCGCATCGTCGGCGCGGCAAACCTCTTTCGCTTTTTCGCCGCTCGTTTCCACGAACGCTTCCGCCGCTTTGCGCACCATGTCCTGCACGCGCTCTGCCATGTCCGTGATCTCTTCCAGCGAATCGGCATACGGCAGGCGGCTCATCTTGATGACCAAATCGGAGATATCGACCGCCTGGTCGGCGATGCGTTCCATGTCCGTGATCATCTTCATTGCGCTCGTGACAAACAAGAGATCGCTCGCCACAGGCTGCTGTTTGAGAATGAGTTTCAGGCACAGCCGTTCGATCTGCTGTTCCTTTTCGTCGACGAGGCTCTCCACGGCCTTGGTTTTGCGCGCCAGCTCTGCGTCCTGCGTTTCCAGCGCCGTGACCGCGTCCGCGATCGCCTCGCAGTTGTATTCTCCCATCTTTACGAGCAGCGCCTTCAAAAGGGCAAGCTGTTCGTCGAATGCTTTGCGTACCATATCAACCGAACCTCCCCGTGATGTATTCTTCGGTCTTTTTGTTTTTCGGGCGATCGAAGATCTCGTCGGTGTCGCCGTATTCGATGAGATCGCCCAACAGGAAAAACGCCGTCTTATCCGAAATGCGCGCCGCCTGCTGCATATTGTGCGTGACCATGACGACGGTCACGTCCTGTTTGAGTTCCAGGCACAGATCCTCGATCTTGCCCGTGGAAATGGGGTCGAGCGCGCTGGTCGGCTCGTCCATGAGCAGGACTTTGGGGGAAACGGCGAGCGCGCGCGCGATGCAGAGGCGCTGCTGCTGACCGCCCGAAAGCCCGAGCGCGGATTTTGTCAGCCTGTCTTTGAGCTCTTCCCACATCGCCGCCTGGCGCAGGGAGCGCTCCACGATCTCGTCGAGAGCCGCGCGCTTTTTGATGCCGAAGGTGCGCGGGCCGTACGCGATGTTGTCGTACACGCTCATCGGGAAGGGATTGGGTTTTTGAAAGACCATCCCCACGTTGCGGCGCAGTTCGTTGACGTCGATGTTGCCGTAGATGTCCACGTCGCCGATGCGAAATTCGCCCGTGATCTTACAGCCCTGCACGAGGTCGTTCATGCGGTTGAAACATTTCAAAAAGGTGGATTTTCCGCATCCCGAAGGCCCGATGAACGCCGTGATATTTTTTTCGGGAATGTCGATGCTGATGTTTTTCAGGGCCTGGAAATCGCCGTAATAAAGGTCGGCGCCCTTGACGCAGATGTCGCCTTCGTAAGAGGTCTGCTCTTCTGCCTGCGCCGTTTCTGCCCCGACGGGCGCCGACGTACCCGTCCGTGCCGCTTGCGATGCGGCCCCTTCACTTGTTTTCTTTCTTTTTGCGAACAACATTTTTCTCTCCTTGGAACTTTTTGCCGAGACGTTTTCCGATCAGCCCGGCGAGAAGGTTCAGCCCCAGAACGATGACGAGCAGAACGACTGCCGTCGCATACGCCTGGTCCATATATTTGTATTCGCCCGCGAGGCGGTAGAGCGCAACGGCGAGCGTCGCGCCGCTGCCCATGACGCCGTCGGGCATGGGTTGGATGACCGAGCCCATGGTATACATGAGGGGCGCCGTTTCGCTGACCACCCTGCCGATCGCGAGGATGACCGCGGACATGATGCCGGGAAGCGCGGCGGGAAGCACGACCTTGAAAATCGTGCGCACCTTTCCCGCGCCCAGCGCAAAGGACCCTTCGCGGAACATGTCGGGCACCGATTTCAGGCTCTCTTCGGTGGATCGGATGACGACGGGCAGCAGCATGATGCTGATGGTAAACCCGCCCGCCAGGATGGACGACGCGCCCCCGAACCAGACGACGAACGTGAGCATGCCGAACAACCCGTACACGATGGAAGGGATGCCGCTCAGAATATCGATCGCGCTGCGGATGATGCGCACAAACTTACTGCCGCGCTTGGTGTATTCGTTGAGGAAGATCGCCGTCGCGATGCCGAGCGGCACGGCGATGACGATGCTGACAACAACCAGCAGCAGCGTGGACACGATGCAGGATAAAATTGCGGGATCGTCGCCGTAATGGTATTCGCGGAACAGGAAATCGGGAGTGATGTGCGGGACCCCGCGAATGACGATGTAGCCGATGATAAAGGCGAGAAACACCGCGACGAGCACGGCGCAGACCCAGCTGATCGCTTTTCCGATCGCGGCGGGTTTGAGCCATTTGGGAAGCGGGATGCCCGGCATTCTTTTTTTGCCGTGCTTATCCTTTTTTCCGCCCGCGACGACCAGTCCGAACAGCAGGTTGATGACGGCAACGAATATGAGCAGAATGACCGCCGTCGAAAGGAGCGCGCCCATCTGCACTTCGCCGGCGTAACCCATTTCCAGCACGATGTTTGCGGTCATGGTGCGGAAACTTCCGAAAAGCCCCGTCGGGAATTCGGCGCTGTTGCCCGCGATCATGATGACCGCCATGGTTTCGCCGATGGCGCGGCCGACGCCGAGGATGAGCGAGGCGACAATGGACGATTTTGCGGCGGGCACGACGGTGCGGAATACCGCCTGTTCGTGCGTCGCGCCGAGGGCGCGGGCGCCTTCATACAATTCCTGCGGCACGGCGTCCATACCCGTTCTGGAAAGCGCCACGACCGTCGGCAAAATCATGATGCCGAGCACGAGGGAAGTGACCAAAAGCCCTGCTCCGTCGCCCGTCGAAGAAAAGTTCGCAAAGAACGGAATGAGCACTACCATGCCGAAAAAGCCGTATACGACAGACGGGATGCCTGCCAGAAGGTTGATGACCGAACCGAACACTTTTTTGACTTTCGGTCCGCAGAACCTTGCCAGAAACACAGCCGTGAAAAACCCGAGGATCCCTCCGATCAGGAGTGCCCCGACCGTCGAAAATATCGACCCCACGATCATCGTCAGTATGCCGTATTGCCCCGCCAAAGCCTCCGCATATACGTCGTCCCCGTCCGGATGCCATACGTCGCCGAACACGAAATTAAAAAATCCGATCTTGCTCAGCGCGGGAATGCTCTTGATAATGATAAATACAAATATCGCGATAACGGCGACGATACAAATGATCGCCGCCGTCGCGAACAGCGCTTTGTTCGCGCCTTCTTTCACTCTTTCTTTTGTCATAGCCGATGATTACTTGGAAAGCTCAGACCATTTCGTGATCGTGCCCGTATAGATATCGTACAGCTGTGCGAGCGTGATGTTTTCCAGTTCGTTATCCTTGTTCACGACTACCGCGACCGCATCCAATGCAATGTAGAAGCAGTAGCGTTCGCTGTCCGAGCTGCTCGCCGAGCTCGCAAGCCCGATCACATTGCCCACCGTATCATCTTTCGCAGCCGAACGGCCTTCGCTCGATCCGTTCAGGTCAATGCTGAATCCGGATTCTTTCATCCAGGGATTGACTTTCCGATATTCGCCGACCAATGCCGTGATCACGTCTTCCATCGAAGTGGACCCGCGGATCACAACGCAGCCGTCCGTTACCTGCGCGGGAGCTTCTGCTTTGGGTTCATACGTGCCGAGCGCCGTTCCGTTGCGATCGTCCGTTTCCGTCAGGGATACGAGGCCCTCGTCCTCCACGATCGCCTGCGCATCGTCGCTTTGCAGGAAAGACAAGAAGTCCGCCGCAATGGAGCCTTCCGCAAGCCCCGCCGTCCTCGTCGTGATCACGAACGGCCTCTGAATTTTATACGACCCGTCCAAAACGGTCGCCGTCGACGCCGCAACCCCTTCCACCGTCAAAGCTTTGAGGGTATCGTCTACCGAGCTGAGCGAGATATACCCGATCGCACCCGCCGTGGACGCAACTTTGTTTGCCACCAGTCCCGTGCCGCTGAAATACTGCGCACCCGAAACATACCCCGCATTCGCATTTTCGTCCGGATTTGCTTCTTCGCTGTACTTTTCCAATGTTTTGCCGTCTTTTGCGACGATCTTGTCGAACGCTTCGCGCGTTCCGCTGGACGCCTCGCGTCCGCACACTACGATCGCATCGTTCGCTCCGCAGCCGACTGCCGCGAATCCGATACCCAGAGCCAATGCCAGGCTCAGAATTGCCATGAGGATCTTCTTCATTTTTCTTACTATCTCCTTGTTGATCTGTGCCCTCATTATACTTGCATCTTGTATAAAAGTTTTGTGCCGATTGTCATAATTTTGTAATAAAAAACAAATTTTTTCCCCCTTGTTTTGTCCTCGCGCGCGACTTTTTATATATTCTTTCAAAAAGAAAAAAACCGCCCGCGGCAAAGATGAATTGTCAAGTTAAGTGCAACACTTGACAAGATTTTGTTCAAACAAATCTTGTGGTGTTTGGAAATGTAAAACCTTTTTGGGCCTGGC
>CALVHR010000010.1 GCA_944328495.1 uncultured Clostridia bacterium | reverse complement strand
AGTCACCGTTAAGTATCCATACGAAATTGTTACTACACTCGGTGACTTTCAAAGTCACCTAAATTTTACACCAACAAAAATACGCTTTCGCCCAAACATTCGCCAAATCGACAAAATTCGCGATTCTTTTGTCGCATTCGGCGCCGCATAAAATAATATAAGTACTGCAAAGACGAAATTTATGAGGTGAAAGCGTGGAAGAATTTGCGAGCGAATTGATCGGCAAGCCCCTGCTCTCGCGCAGCGGGGAAAGGATCGGATATGTAAAGAATATCCAGACAGACAAAAAACTTGTGCGCATCCGCAATCTGGAATGCTGCGACGAGGACGAAGAAGAATTCATACTGCCCGTTTCGGCGATCGCACAGCTGGGCAAAGACGCCGCGATCGTGAAGAGCTTGTCCGCCGCAGGGTGCAAAAACTGCATTTCCGCGCCTTTCGGCATTGAGGTTTTTTCGGAAACGGGGGATAAACTGGGCACCCTCGCCGATTTCGTGCGGGAAAACTTTGTCATTACGCATTATATCCTTTCGGGCGGTCAAAAAGTACCCGCCGACAGGCTGGTAAGCGCCGCAGACAGTGCGATCGTCGATTTATCGGGCACCGCAGTGCGCCGCCCGCCCCGCGCCGCAAAAAAAAGAACGGCACGAGCCTTGCCGCAAACTTCAAAGGAAAACGGCGTAGACGCTGCGGAGCAGACGGCGGGCACGGCGGCGACTGCCGCGGCGACCGAAAGCGACTACGAAGTGCTGATCGCCGAAGAAGCAAATTTTGAACAAACACCTGCCGCGCAAGAAGTCCGTTTTTCGCGCCCTTCCGCGCATAAAATGGCGGGAAGCGCCCTTTTAACGGGCAAGACCCTCCCCGCTCCGCTCGTCGACGCGCGCGGAAACGTAATTGCCGCCGCAGGAGCGACCGTCACGCCCGATATCATCCGCCGCGCTCTCGCGCATAATAAATTGTTTGCACTCACCCTGCTTTGTACAGAACAATACCGCTGAGCGGTAAATAGTATCGATCACAACCGACCCCGCGGAAAAAGCCGCGCGGCGCAAAAATTGCGCCGCGCGGCTTTTGGTCATTCTTTTTTAAAATCGTTTCGTTACATATCGTATTTTGCCATCATCTTCAAAAGAGATGCGAGCATATCATTGAGCGTATCCGCTTCTTCCGCCGACAATTCGCCCTTGGCACGATACACGTCCAGCATTTCACCCGTCTTTTGGGCTTCCAGGCGATCGCCGGGGCGAAGCGGCATTTCTTTGAGCCGTTCCAGCACCGAATATATGTGATCGAGCCGTACGTCCTTTTCGATGCGCACAGGCTCTGCGCCCGCAAAACAACGCACCATAGGAGGTCTGGCAGGTACGTCCTGATCGATGGGCGCGGCGGGAATTTCAACGCATTCCTCCGCCATCTTTGCCGCAAACTTTTGTTTTCTTTTCTTCCCGGGCAGCTTTGATTTTTTCCGCGGAAAAGGTATAAACAACAGCCCATAGAGCAAAATCGTCGCGGCTTTTTCCGCAAAGACGAGTGCGGCAACAAGATAGATCTGTTCGCGGTTTCCGCCCGTCAAGAACAGTGCGAGAAAAATCAGCAGGCAAATATCGCAAAAGAGCGGATACCATGCGCGCGGCAGACAGCGGATGCGCCGCCAAAAAATGCGAAGCAGAAAAAATACGAGAAACGCCGCGGCGGGAAGGAGCAACAAGACAAACGCCAAAGCGTCGCTAAACAAACCTCCCACGCTTTCAAACAGCGAAAGAAAATCGTCAAAATACGGCATACAGCCCTCCGAAACCAAACTGACTTCATTATAGACCGTATTTGCACGCGCTTTGCGCACTGTTTTGGAAAGTTTTGACGAATTCTGTCTTTTTTCGGCTTTTGGCTTTACAGCGCCTGCACCATATACTCACGCAAAATATTGACGATGTAAGCGGACACTTTTTTCACGCCGGGAAGCCGCTTTGCCGCCGCGGCGTAAATGTTGAGCTGTTGGGCGTAATCGGCAAGAACACGCTCGGCAGAATGCGAAGAATACTTATAGTCGACAATGATGCATTCCTCTCCTCGTAGCGCCATCAGATCGATCTTGCCCTGCAAGAGGATCTCGTCGCGCGACGAAGTGGGCAGGATCTCACACGCGGGGAGGGCCAGCAGGAATTCGCGCTCGCGGTACAGAGTAAAGCCTTGCAGTTTGGAAAACACGGGCATTTGCAAAATCTTTTCCGCTTTTTTGCGATCCACCTTGCCGCCCGCTCCTTCGCTGTCAAGAAGATCGCATACGCGCGCCGCCTCTTCGCAGGCTGATGCGTCAAAGTCAGCGTGTTCTAAAAATGCATGATACGCCGTACCCGTTTCCGCATCGGCGTCGCTCTCATAAAATTCACCTGCGTCAAAGCCGAAATCCTCTTCGGACGCTGCGCGGCGAGCAATCAGTGCCGACGCGCTCGTCTTGACGGGAAGAGATACGCTTTCCGCATGCGGATACGGCACCTCAAAGCGGGAAAGCACCGCGCGCTTAGCCTCTTCGTCCGCTTTTCCCGCAGAAAGAACACGCACCGCAGGCTCTTCCAGTTCTCCGCCGAACACGGGCACGACGAAGTCGCGGAATTTTTCAAAATCCACAAAATCGGCAAAGCAGCTCGCCTCCCGCACGTTCGCAAAATCAAAATCCTGCTCCTTTTCGAAAATCAGGTACAGACAGCTCTTCGCGCGTGTAGCCGCCACATAAAAGAGGCGCATTTCATCTTCGGCTCGCTTATGCCGCAGGCGAGTGCGCACCACCGTGCGTAAAATGGTTTCCGAATTGACAAAATTTTCAAAGTCGTATGCGCAGGGAGCAAAACCCCACTCGTCATCAAAGAGAATTCCGCGGAAATCTTCACCGCTGAACCTTGCGCTCAGCCCCGCAGCGATCACGACGGGAAATTCCAATCCCTTGGAAGCGTGCATAGTCATCACGCGCACGGCGTTCGCTCCGCCGCTCTCCGAAAACCCGACTTTGTACCCGCCGCTTTTGAGCCTGTCGAGAAATTCGGGAACGGACATATCGCCGCACTCGGCGATGAGCCGCTCGGCGCGGCGCAGCCGCTCCGCGCCGAGCGGCATAGACAAGAGCTCTGCCTCCATGCCCGTTTCGCTCAAAAGCATGGTCAAAATCTCTGCCGCACCTTTCACGTTCATAAAAAGGCGATAGCGCGCTGCGCGCGCATAAAACGCCCGCAATTTTTCGGAAAGCGCATCCGTCTTTTCCTGTGCGTAGCGCTCGCAGGCAAGATAAAACGCCTCTTTCGGCCCCGACGCCAGGCGCACCGCGGAAAGTTCCGCGTCCGTGACGGAACCGAGCGCACTTTTGAGCGCCGCCGCCAGAGGAATATCCTGGGAACCGTTGTCCAAAAACTGCAAGATCGCGATGAGCGTTTTGACTTCGGGATAATCGCAAATATTGATCTCCGTATCCGCCGCGACGGGAATGCCCCGCCGCACCAACTCGTGCACGATGCGCGCCGTCTTACCCTTTTTTCCGCGCGCCAAAACCACTATATCGCCGAACCCCGTCGAAACTTCCTCGCCTGTCGCGGGATCGTGCCGCTTTTGCCCGATCTCGCTTGCAATGACGGACGCGATCAGAGCGCCTTCGGCATATTCCTCGTCCTCTTTGGGGGCAAGATGCTCCGAAACGGAATATACGTCCCGCTCATTTTGTTCCTTTTCGGCAGGTTCGGGCACAAAAGCAAAACACACGCGCCCGCCCGTCTGCTTGGGGCTCCCCGCCGTCATCATCGACGTCTTTGCATAATCGACAGACGCAGTTTCTTCGGTCATCACGCCCGAAAAAAGAGTATTTACCGCTTCCAGAATTTTCGAAGCGCTTCGGAAATTGCCGTTGAGTTCGAGTGCCCTGCCCTCTTTTTTGAGGCGGGCGTATTTCTTGGCGAAAAACGCCGCACTGCACCCGCGGAAGCCGTAAATGGATTGCTTTACATCTCCCACCATAAACACGTTTTCCCCAGCGATGAGGGAAAGAATTTCCTCCTGCGCGGGATTGACGTCCTGGTATTCGTCCACGAATACGTGGGTATAGCGGCCGCGCACTTCCTCTCGCACATCGGGCTTTTGCAAAAGTTTGAGACATTGATGTTCGAGATCGGAAAAATCCAGCACCCCCGCCCGCCGTTTGAGCGCCGTATAGTTCTCGTCAAAACCGAGCAACAGCTCGGAAAGCGCCGAAGCGATCTGCCCCGCTTGCAGAAAACGGGAGTACTCGTCTTCGCGCGCAGCAAACGCGGCAAGCATCTTTTTAATGGCGTCCGTGTCGTCGCGCAGACTTGTCAGCCGCTCGTCCAGCGCCAGTTCTTCCTCAAATCCGGGCGCTTTGAGTTTGGTATTCGGGGGCTTACTCATCAATTTGAGCCCTTCGAACAGCTTTGCCGCGGCAAACACGTCTGCGGCACCGATCAATTCGTCGCAAAGCGCCGCGCGTGCAAGCACAAACGCCGCGTATTTATCGCTCATCCGTTTTTGTTCGATCAGCGGCGCAAGTTCCTGCAAAAACAAATCGCATTTTTTGCGCAGGCGGCGCGCCGCTTCGCGCACGGGAGCGAGCGCTTCTTCGCAAAGCTTTTCAAAATTTTCCTCGCCGTACATGGCGGGGATCCCCTTCAAAAAGGCGGCAGGATCTGCTTTCACGGAGATTTTTTCGTATGCTTTGAGCACGATCTCGCCAAGTTTCGAAAATCCGCGGCTGCCTGCAAACGCGCGCGAAAGCCGCAAAAACGATTGGGATTTTTCGGCGAGCATACGTTCAAACAGCGCATCCAGCGCACGGGAGCGGATCTTTGCCGATTCGGTATCGTCGGCAATGCGGAAATTCCCGTCCACATCCGTCTCGTAAAAGTAACGGCGGATGATGTTTACACAGAACGAGTGCACGGTACAGATGTCCGACGCCGCGATCTCCGCGATCTGCGCTTTGAGCCGCGCGCGGACGGCAGTGTCCGCTTCGGCGGCTGCGCGCGCGACAAGCGCCGCGCGCAGCCGCTCTTTCATTTCTGCCGCCGCGAGATTGGTAAAAGTCACGGCGAGCACCGATCCTACCTCCGCTTTGCCCGATTCGATGAGCCCGATGATCTTTTCGATCATCACGAAGGTCTTTCCGCTCCCCGCCGATGCGGAAACCAGAACTTCGCCCTCGGCGTCGATCGCCGCCTGCTGTTCGGGCGTCGGCGTACGTCCGCTCATAGCTCACCCCTCCTCTTTTTCACGATCCGAACGATCTCTTCGCCCGTGATCTTCTCTTCTTTGCGCGCTCCCTCCCCGGGATCATGGCCGCACACACTCCCGTAAGGGCAGTAATCGCAAGCGCCCTCGTACGGCGACGCCGCTACACATCCCGCCGCCGTTTCGCGCGCACAGCCGCGCGCAGCCAGCACCGAATATTCAATGAACGCTTCAAAATCCTCTTCTTCCAGCGCTTTTTTGCTCTTGCGCCCGTAAAATGCGTCGATATAGCGGCTTTTCTTGCCTTCCTCCACCGTCTTGTCGCTCAGGCGAACCACTTCGTCGCTCCCCACGGTGAACCCCTGCATCGCAAAAGGATATTCGTCCGCTTTGGCGCGGAACCCCACGCGCGCGGGGAAATAATAGGCGCCCGCCGCCCTGCGCGCACGCGAAACGGCGGACAGATACAGTTCCAGCTGCAATTTGCGGCCGGTATAATACGGTTCGGGAGCGGTGTCGAACGAGCCCGTTTTGTAATCGATGACGCGCACATATTCGCCGCTCTCGTCCACGCGGTCGATGCGCCCCGCAAGAAAGATCTGCTTCTCTCCCGAATACAGCGGAATGCCGCGGAAGGGAGAATTCGGGTACCCGAACGATTCCTCCGCCGCCAAAACGCGGAAATCGGAATTTTTGAGCTGTTCGACCATGTTCATGCCGACGATCACCGCTTCGTTCACGATGGCTTCTGCCGAATAACTTCCCTTTTCGGTGTCAAACAGATAGCAATACGGCGGCTGTTTCAACAGCTCTTCCGCCTTTGCGCGCACAAACGCCGCGCAGTCCGCCTCCGCTTCGGGTTTTGTGTACTCGCAAGCGAGAATGCGGAGCACGTCGTGCATAAAATTGCCCGTGTCTGTGACGCGCACGCTTGCTTCCTCCCGTTCGGCAAGAAGCAGGCCGCGCTCTGCAAAATTGCGATAAGGACAGTTAAAATACCCCTCGATGACGGTGGGTGCGACGGTATTTTTGCCGCGGAAGATCAGCTTGGCCGCCGCGGGAACGTTTACAGACGGCGCACTTTCGCGGAACAAAAGCGTTTCGGGCGAGACACCCCGCTCGCGCAGTGCCGCCAAAAGTCCCGTATGCGCCGCAAAATCGCTCTTTCCGCGGCGGAAAGCATCCGCGCGCAGCAAAAGCTCGCGCGCGGCAGGCGCGCGCTCGCTCGCCACACAGGAAAGATACCGAAGATACGCCGCCGCATTTGTGCGCTCGGCCCGCTCCAAAGCCGCGCGATCCAACACGGAAAGCGGCCTGCCCTTCTGATCGGTAAACAGCGAAAACACTGTTTCAAAAATTTCACTGCGCTTGCATTCGTCCCCGCCCAGCGCGAGCGGATAGGAAAGATACAGCCGTTCGCAAAATCCGCACAGCGCCAACCCCGCATTCTCACGCGCACGCGCGTTGACTTCGCGGATCTTCGGCGTGATCTCGACGCGCAGGGAACGCAGACGATCGATATCGCGATCGGTGATCAGCGCCGTGTCCGCGCCGCAGGCGGGCACGGCATCGGTCATGCGCGCCGCAAACACTGCTTTTGCCGTACTCTTGCGGCTCTCGGCAATATCCCCCACAAACACCGCGTCCAGGTTTTGCGGAATGAGGGAAATCTCCAAACCGTTCAGCCCTTCTCCCAGTACGGCGTAAAACTCTTCCGCACGCATTTTGATGCCCTGCGAAAGCTCGGCAAGCTCGCCCAGCACTTGCAAAACGCTGTCACAGCCCTTGGAAAAATATTCGCTCTCCGCCGCAGCTCCCGCTTCCGCAAGGCGCATTGCGATCCCGTCCTGCATCTTCCGGCAATCAAAGGTCTCGATCAGTTTCAGCGCAAGCGCGCAGTATTGCCCGCCCGTCATGGACGAAGACACACCTTCAAACGCAGAAAGAAAGCGTGCGCGCGCCGCGGTCAGAACGAGCGGATTTTCCGCTTCTTCTTTGATCGGCCGCTTCGCACCGCCGCGATAGTTCGCGTATTTGATCAGGTAATTGCGGTAATCGTCCCGCGTCTTTTCTTCCGCTCTGAAAAAAGGATTGCCGACGAATGCGTCGACATCGGCGGGGTCGAACCCTTCCGCGATCACTTTCAGCCAGCCCAGCACGAATTTGGCGAGCGGATGCGCCGCCGCGCTCTTTTTTACGTCGGCGTAATACGGGATCTTGTACTCCGCAAACACCTTTTCCATGCGCACGGCATAATCCTTCACGTCCGAAAGAAAAATGGCAATGTCGCGATAACGCAAGCCGCGGTCGAGCACTTCGCTCTTGATCATCGCCGCAATAAACGCAAGTTCGTCCTCTTTGTCCGCCGCCTCGAACACGCGCACGCGGTCGGTTGCAATGCGCTGTTTGCTTGCGGGATCGAAAAGACTGCGGCGCAGACCTTCCGCCTCCGTACACAATTCGGAAGGGAGACAGGTGTATTCGCACTGCGCGCCCGCAAGCGCACAGCATCGCTCAAAATCGCGCGCCGCCTCGTTGGTGTAGATATCCTCCTCTCCGCCGATAAATACGCCGCACACGCTTTCGGCATGCCCGATCGCGGCGCGGATCCCTTCCGCAGCCTGCCGCGTGAAGGAAGAAAAACCCGCAAACACGACGTGCGCGCCGCCGAGCGCGCCGCGCCCGATCTCTTCGGGAAGCAGGGACAAGATCCCGCTTTCGTCCACATAGCCGCGTTCGAGGAAGGAAAGATACCCGCGGTAAACGAGCGCGATGTCCGTCAGTTTTTCGGCGAGCATTTTTTCGGTGTCCCTCGCCGCTTCTTCCAGCATTTCGGGCGTGACGAGCGCCGCGCGCAGCTGGGCAATGGTTTCATAAAGACTGCCCGCACAGCCCGCGGGGTTCTTGCCGAAACACCTGAGTTTTGCGGCGTTTTCCGCAGCAATGGAGCCTACGACCATCACCGAACCCTGTTTGGAAAGCGTTTTTTTACGGTATTTCCCGCCGAGAAAACGCGAAAAAGTCGTGACTTTTGTGTCAAATACGGCGCCTTGCGCACCCGCAACGGCGCGCTCCGCTTCCAGCGTGAGCCTGTCCTCGCAGAATATTACGTTTTTTTGCCCGGCAGGAAGCTGCGCAAGAAAATGTACGAGCTCGCCGACCGTGGGCGCGATATAAATGCGGACCTTCATGCTCTCCTCTTTTCGTTTGCCGCGACAGCGCGGTTTTCAACATTTTTTCCAGTATAACACATTTTCGCGGATTTTTTAAGCAAATTTCACTCTTTTTGTTTTTACAAAACCTGCAATTTGTGGTATACTGTTGCTTACAAGAACATTTCCGAACTATGGGGTTAAGAATTTCATGAAAAAGAAACTTGCTCTTATCGCCTTGTGCGTTTCCGCCCTGTTCGCCTTTTCCGCCTGCTCCGTGCAGATCAAAACGGAAATGAGCGCGAACTGGCACAAAAACCAAAGTTATGATTCTGCTTATTATGAACTTCTCGAATACGGAATTTCGTTTACGCCTACCGAAGATTCGGATTCCGGGATTACCATTGAGCTGGACGAAGCGAACAGTTCCTACACTGTAATGACCGAAGCACACAGCGGCGAAGGTTATTCCGCAACCAACATCTATCATATCCATTCGGAGCTGAAAGTCGCCGCGTCGTATGTCGCCGAAAAAGACGGCCAAAAAACAGTGATCGCGGCCTTCGGCGGCGAAAACGGCGAACCCGATACACTCGTTTCGGACGTGTATTTCCGTTCTCTCGAAAACGGCAACAACCTCGAACCCATTTACAGCCAACATACCGTCCGCTCGCACTCGCTGACCAACGTAACCGCCGATTCGCTTACTGCGCGCGCGGTATGGCTGTTCGATTACCAAATCACGATCAATTACAATGCCGACTGTTCGCAAGCGACCGTACACTACGTTGACAACTACGCCGATACCCCCGACGAAGAACGCCAGGTCAGCGATTACGTTGTCAAAGCGTCCCTTACGTCCACAGAGGACCGCACTTACGATAAACTGCAAAAAAATTACTCGGTTTTCGATGCGGCACAGCTGTATTTTATGGCGCGGGGCATCACTTTCGGCGAAGATACGACGCAGACCGTCACGACGGTCAGCGAAGCGGGCAAGAACACCGTAACGCTCACCTGCACCGAACTGAGTTCCCTTTCCCGTACTTTTGCATTGGACGGACAGGCCGCGGATACAAATTCTTCTTTTGCCGTTGCCAAAGTAAAATTCTCCATTCAGAACGGAGACATTTATACAGGTCAGTCGCGCACGGTCACCTATGCGCAGAAAACTTCGGGCTCGGAAAATACTCTTTACAATCTGCCCGTACAAATCGAAGAACCGCTCGCTTATAATATGGGCAGCTATGTTTACAGCCTCAAAAGCGCAACGCATACGCGCTGACGCCTCACAAGCAAAACGAACGGACAACGGGGAAGGCAAACGCCTTCCCCGTTCAAACACAAAAAAGCTTCCCTCGATTCCGGGAAGCTTTTTTCTTTGCATCAAATGCCGATCGCGATCATGACGGCGTCCACCGCGTAGCCGACCGCAACGCCGACTGCGTACAAGGTCAGCGCGAGCAACAGATTGCGCTTCCATGCGCGGGTGTTTTTGAAGAGTGTAACAAAGCCCAGCCCCGCATTGGCACACAGGCCTGCAACGCATCCGCCGAAAGAAAGTCCGCCGAGAATAAACGTTTCGGTGATCACCACGCTGGAAGCACAGTTGGGAATAAGCCCGATCGCCGCCGCAACGAGCGGTTGCAGCCAGTAAGCGCTTTGCAACGCCGCGGCAAGTTTGTCCTCGCCCACAAAATACAAAATCACGCCGAACAAAATATTTACGATAAAGATGTAAACAAAAATTTCCAGCGAGTGCAAAAGCGGATGAAGAAAATAGCGTTGAAACTTGCCGTCCTCTTCGTGGTCTTGCCCACACGCATTTCCGCAGATCACTTCGCCTTCATTCAGCTCCCCCACCGCTTCGCGGCGCAAGATCGCGTTCGCAAGATATCCTACGCCCACCGCAACGATAAATTTGATCGCGATGATGGGCATGATCGCCGCCGCTTTACTGCCGTCGGTGACATGCGACAAAAGGATAATGAGCGCTTCGTCGCTGGTGGCAAGAAATACTGCCAGGACCGTACCGGTGCGAATGAGTTTCTTGTCATACAGCTTTGCCGCCATTACGGAAAACCCGCACTGCGGTATCAATCCCGTCGCCGCGCCGAGCAGCGGCGCCAAATTTCCCTTTAACAGGTTTTCGTGCCGCGTCACGTCGGTGCGGTGCTCCAAAAATTCAATCAAAACATACAACAAAAACAGAAAAGGAAAAACCTTTAAACTGTCCAAAAAGGCGTCCAGAAAGACATCCGCCATAGTTTTCCTCCCCCGCAAGCATCCTTTTTCTTGCAAAGATCTTTTCCCGCACGCTCGAACGAACGGACGGGATCCGGAATTCAAATTATACGCGATGCGACACGCAAACGCAAGCATTTTCACGCTCTTGCCTTGCGTTTTTTCACGAAAAAACCGCAAAGCGCATCAAAAAGCCTCCCCGCTTTTGCGGAGAGGCTTTTGTACTCAGGGATTATTCTTTGTCTTCTTTGTTTTCTTCGGGAGCTTCTTCCGCAGCGCCCTCTTCCTTGGCCTCGGCCTCGGCTGCTGCTTCGGCGGCAGCCTTCGCTTCCGCTTTCTCCTTGCGGGCTGCGGCACGCGCTTCGCGGCGCATAGCGGCCTTTTCTTCCTTGGTCACGACGCGGTTCTTCTCGATGATCGCCCGCATCTCCTGCGGGGTCAGCGGGACAAACGCCGAAGACGCTTCGTTCTCGGGCGTCACTTCATAGCCTTCGTCACGTGCCAAAAGCGACATTTCGGTCGCACCGTCGAAAATGTGAATGTGACGAGCATCCATCGCCAGTTCCACGACCTCGCCGCGGTTCACGACACTGCGCGAATCGATCTTCGCGATCATGTTCGTGGAATCGCCGATGACGGAAGTTACTTCTTCGCCCTCTTTGAAGTCGAGCTTGCAGTAGATCTGCGTCTCGGCACCGAGTTTTTCGACAACTTCGACAAACGCCTTGATAACGGTGTCGGGCGAAGCGGCGATAAAGCTCTCTTCGTCATGGATATCTTCGGGACGAACACCCAAAACAATGGGTTTGCCCGTATTGACATAATCTTCGATATTGCGGATCCTCGCCTCGACCGACTTGGGCAAAAGGATCTTGTTGTTCGTGAACTCGACATATACCTTGCCCTTGACTTTCGTAAGAGTCGCGGGGAAGAAGTTCATCTGCGGCGTGCCGATAAAGCCCGCAACGAACTGGTTGATCGGATAGTCGTAGAGGTTCTGCGGGGTGTCGACCTGCTGCATGAATCCGTCTTTCATAACGACGATACGCGTACCCATCGTCATCGCTTCGATCTGGTCATGCGTAACGTAAATGAACGTCGTCGCAAGGCGAGCGTGCAGTTTGGAAATCTCCGTCCTCATCTGTGCGCGCAGTTTCGCGTCGAGGTTGGACAGAGGTTCGTCGAGCAGGAATACTTTCGGCTCACGGACGATCGCACGGCCGAGCGCAACACGCTGGCGCTGACCGCCGGACAGAGCCTTCGGTTTACGGGTCAGATAATCGGTGATGCCGAGGATCGCCGCCGCTTCTTTCACGCGTTCGTCAATGATCGCCTTCGGCACTTTGCGCAGTTTCAGACCGAACGCCATGTTATCGTACACGGTCATGTGCGGATACAGCGCGTAGTTCTGGAACACCATTGCGATATCCCTGTCTTTCGGCACAACGTCGTTGACGAGCTTGCCGTCGATGTAAAGTTCACCCTTGGAAATCTCTTCGAGGCCCGCGATCATACGCAGCGTCGTGGACTTACCGCAGCCGGAAGGTCCGACGAAAACGATGAACTCCTTGTCTTTGATATCCAGGTTGAAATCCGTAACGGCGGTAACGCCGGAAGGATACACCTTGTAAATACCTTTTAACAAAAGGCTTGCCATAAAATATTCCTCCCTGATATTGGTTTTGATTTTATTACATTTATTTTACTACATTTCAAAAAAAAAGGCAATGGGCAATAATTACAAATAATCTTTTTGAATCTGTTAAATTTGCCCAACGCTTTTGCCCTCTTTTTACTTTTTTTGTGCGACGGGTTGTTTTTTTATTCTGTTTTTGTTATAATATAGAATGTAGCGGTACGGCAAACTCCCGGCCCGCATTACGCAGTTTACCGGAGGGGAAACATGGATATCAATAAATACGTCCCGAAGTTCAAAATACGGACGGAAAATCTGCTCAGCCTGACCGAACTTTCCGCCGAGGAAATATTTGAATTTCTCTATGCCGCGCGTTCCATGAAAAAGCGGTTCCGCGTGGGCGAACACAGCCCCATGCTCAAAGGCAAGACCGTTGCTCTTTTGTTTGACAACGTTTCCACACGTACGCGCGTTTCCTTCGAGATCGGCATCCGACAGCTTGGCGGAGATTTTATCTTCCTTCCCAAAAACGAGACGCAGCTTTCGCGCGGGGAAAGCATCAAAGACACCGCCGTCATGCTGGCGCGTTACGGTATCTCCGCGATCGTGCTGCGCGGATTTACGGGCGGGCAGGTACGCGAATTTGCGCAGTACAGTAGCATTCCCGTCATCAACGGGATTTCGGACGAAGGGCATCCCCTGCAAGTGCTTTCCGATCTGTTCACGGTCTGGGAGATCAAGGGCAGGCTGGACAACCTGAAAATCGCTTACATCGGCGACGGAAACAATATCGCAAATTCCCTGATCATGGGCTGTTCCAAAGTGAACATGGACATTGCGATCGCCAGCCCGAACGGATACAGCCCCGCAAAGAGCATCGTAGAGCGCGGCATGCAGTTCGGCAACGTGCTCATTACCGACGACATTGCCGAAGCCGTAAAGGACGCAGACGTGGTGTACACCGACGTTTTTATTTCCATGAGCGACGAAGACGACGAAGCAAAAAAGAAAAAACTCGCACGCTACCGCGTCACGCCGGAAGTGATGAAACTGGCAAAAGAGGATGCCGTCTTCATGCATTGCATGCCGGCGCACCGCGGCGAAGAAGTATCCGCGGAAGTCATTGACGGCCCGCAATCCATTGTTTACGATCAGGCGGAAAACCGTCTGCACATCAACAAAGCGGCGCTGGCGCTTTTAGTCCGATAAACGGACGGAATTTACCGAAATATCCGCGGGCTTTCCGATCCGGAAAGCCCGCGGCAAATTTTGAGAGGTTTTGAATGAACACGCAAAGATATTTTCAAGATTGCGTCAGGAGTATCGGCGAAATCATTAAATTTGACAGTTCGCAGGCTCCCGCACTGCCGGGCATGCCGTTCGGCAAAGGTGCGGCAGATTCCCTTGCCTATTTTCTGAACCTGGCAAAAAGTATGGGGTTTGCCGTGCATAATTACGACAACTACGCGGGCGAAGTGCTTTTCGGCGAAGGGGAAGAGTTCGCCATCCTCTGCCATCTTGACGTGGTTCCCGCAGGGACGGGCTGGACATACCCGCCCTTCGAAGGAGTGATCGAAAACGGACGGCTGTACGGCCGAGGGACGATGGACGACAAGGGCCCCGCGATCATCTGCCTGTACTGTTTGAAGGCGCTCAAAGACGCAGGATTTTTGCCCAAAAAGAAAATAAAGCTCATCGTCGGGTGCAATGAAGAAAACGGTTGGGAATGCATCGCACATTATAATCGCTGCGCGCATATGCCCGAAAACGGTTTTTCTCCCGACGCCGATTTCCCCGTCATCTGGGCGGAAAAAGGTATTCTGCAATTCAGCGCCGAATTTCCCCTGCAAAATGCGCCGTTCACGGCGCTTTACGGCGGCGAACGCGCCAACATGGTATGCGAACTTGTCTGTGCGGAGGGTGCCGCCTGCGATGCGGCGCTTGCCGAACAATGCGGCGTGCGTGTCGAAAACGGGAAACTGGCCGCGCGCGGCATCTCCGCACATGCCTCCACGCCCGAACAGGGCGACAACGCTCTCAAAAAAATGCTGCGCTTTTTTGCCGCGCAAAACAAACAAATCGCAAAAATCTATGATATATTCTTTGCCGATTCGCTCGGTCTTTGCGCCCTTTTTGACGAAACGGGCGCGCTGACGATGTCCCCGAACGTCGCAAATTTTTCGGACGGAGTGCTTACGATCACGACAGACATTCGCTACCCTGCCACGTTTTCACAGGAACGCATCCTGCAAATGTTGGACAAGGGCGGATTTTCGTACAAGCTTTTGCACTGCCAGAAACCGCTGTATAACGATCGGAACGGATTTTTGATCTCTACCTTACGGAAAGTATATGCAGCGTGTACGGGCAAAGAAGCGGAACCGATCGCGATCGGCGGCGGCACATATGCGCGGGCTTTAAAAAACGGAGCAGGATTCGGCCCGCAATTCCCCGACGAACCCTCCACCATTCACCAAAAAGACGAATACATTTCTCTATCAAACGTACAAAAATTACTGGACATCTATTGCGCGGCGATCGAGGCGCTTACCGGCGAAACAAAAAACTGAAAAAACAGCCCGGCGTGTAGCGCCGGGCTGTTTTCATTCGGATAAATTTTCGTCTTCTTTTGAAAGCTCGCAAAGACTTTGTCCAGCATCCGTCTTTTTAAAGAACTTTCGCATCGCCAAAAGCACAAAAATGCCTATTAGCGGAAAAATTGCGGCGGTAAGCATACCGGCTTTCATACCGATTTGTTCGGAAGTAAGAGAAAGGGTCTGTCCCAACTCTGCCGCCCAACCGCTTGCCGATACCGAATCCACGACGCCCCCCACAAGCTGCGGCACGACTGCTGCGCCGAAATCGCCGCCCGCCGCCATCATCGCGTACGCGACCACGCCGAGGCGCGGCATCTTTTCTTCCATCAAGATGAGCGTTCCCGGCCAAAGCATGGACGTGCAAAGTCCTGTAAGCACACAGGCTATCATCGCGACGACAAAATTGGGGGAAATTCCCGCAACGACATAACATACCGTTGCCCCGATCATTCCCAAAAGCATGATCAGAGAAATATTTCTCCCGTACTTTGCGTACAGCATTCTGCCCAGGCCGAGCAAGACCGCAAAGACGGCCATCCCCAAAACATCGCCCCATACCTTGGGGATGCCGAGCGCACTTTCCATGTAAACGGAGATCCAGTTCGTCATGGAATTTTCTGTGGCACTGCCCAAAAAAATGCAAACCAGGCACAGTGCAAGCCCGAAAACTCGGCGTTTTGCCTGTTCGGAAGACCCCTTTTCGTGCGAGATCTGTATCTGCGGCATGGGCGAAAGAGCAAACAGGGCAAAGCACACGATCGGCAGCACTGCCCAGAAAATGGTCAGATACATCCAGTTTTCGGTACTGAATATACGGAGAAAGAGGGTGCTGACCAAGATGACCCAAACCAAACCGACCGCATACAGCGAATGCAGAAGGCTCATGTCGCGCTCGGGATTTTTCGAAGGAATGGCTGCTATGATCGGACTGAGCAAAACTTCGCTCAACCCCGCCGAAACGGAAAACACGACGGTACCGCAAAGCAGTCCGACGTATGCGTACTGCGGCAAAAACATGGGAATAAGCGCGTAGATGAAAAGTCCGACCGAAGTCAAAAGCGGCATCACGCGCACGACGATCTTTAAGTTGAAATGTTTATGAAAAAACGTAAAAACCAGATCGATCCCGAGCTGCGTGAGAAAATTGACCAAGACCAGTGTTCCGAGAAGGGTAAAAGAAATGCCGTAGCTTTCACGAAAAGTCGCAAACAAGAGCGGCGGCAAACAAAACACCGACGTCATGGAAAAATAGGAAAAATAGCACGCGCGCTTTGTGCGCCGATAATCCGCTGAAGTCATATATATTCCCTCACAACCTTTCTAATTATAATCTTTTAAAATCAAAAAGGCAACCGTTTCCTCCGCAACATAAAGAGTGCTGTCCGAAAAACTTTCGGACAGCACTTTCCATTCACTTATGCGAGATCGGCCGATTTTGCTCGGCATGCCGCAGGCTTATGAACGCTCCGGCGCGGGCAAAGCGTCGCTCTCCTGTTCGGGATACACTGCCGCCGCAGCTTCCGACCTGCGCGCGCCGCAAGGCTCTTCCTGCGGACGGTTTTCAGGCGCCAGACAGTCAACATTCCTTCCGTACAGGCGTTCCCCTTCCGCACACATAGCGGCAAAAACCTGCCGTTCGAGCGCTTCTGCGCGGGCGCGCACGCTGCCGCCTTCGGGCGCATACATCGCGGGGAGAATGTGCACGATCATTTTCTTTTTGCGGCGCAGAAAGCGGCGCAGTTTTGTCATTTTAAACTCAATAAACACGGGAAGAACGGGCACGCCGAACTTTACCGCATAGCGGAAAGCTCCCGGTTTGAAAGGGCGCAGATTTTCATAGCGCGGCCACAGCGCGTGCTCGGGATAAAAATTGACGATTTTGCCTGACCCAACCAGCGTTCCGACCGTTTCCTGCAAGCGTTTGATATCCGAGATCTCCGTACCGACGGGTAAAAAGCCGCCCGACTTGAAAATCTTGCCCAGCCATCCGCGTTTTAAAAGATAATAGTTCCCCGTATGGAACACGCGGAAAGGCCCCAATGCATTTTTCATGAGAAGAGTATCGAGATTGTGCACGTGATTGCACACCGAAATGGCACCGCTTTTCCCCAAAGCGCGCAAATTTTCCCTGCCTTTGACTTTTGCGCCCATGCCGATCCAGGTAATGATCGGCCCGACCAGCTTGACGACCGACAGCACATACAATCGGCGCAATTTTTCGGTGATTTTTGTCGGCAGATAATTATAATCGGAGTCGATGACCATCGCATCGAAATAGCGGTGCTCTTCGATCATATCCACGTCGTACAGCCCGCGCCTCTCCAGATCTTTTTCTCTCTCTTTGTAATTTATCTTTGCCATATCATTCCGAATAATGGTTTTTCATTACATAGTATACCATAAGTATGACAAAAATGCAATCTCCGTGTCATATTTTGGCAAAAATAACTCTCACAGCGCCTCCATTTCATCGAGAGTAAGCGAAAAACCGGGTATAAATTTCTCCATAAAGTAATCGACGCAAGGCATTTTCTTTTCTTTGAGCTCGCGTTCGATGCTCTCTTTTGCCTTTTTGAATTCGGCGTTGCCCGCTTTGAGTTCTTCCAGGCACTTGACGTACGCCGACAATTTGTCCGCCGCCTTGACGAGTTTATACTCATAACTGTCGGCATCGGGCTTGACGTACGGCGCAATGCCGCCTTGCAATTCGTCGGGAAGCATGGACAAAAGTTTATCCGTCGCGCAATCCTCGATCTGACGGTAAGCGCCGCGAATGGCGGGGTTATAGTACTTGATCGGCGTGGGAAGATCGCCCGTCATGACCTCACTGCTCTCATGATACAGAGCAAACAGCACCGTTTTGAGCATATCGGGGGAATGTTTGAACACGTCCGTATCGATGACGGCGAGCGCGTGCGCAAACATCGCCACCTGCTGGGAATGTTCCATGATATTTTCTTCCTGCGAAGAGCGCATGAGCGCCCAGCGCCGTATGTATTTCATTCTGTCCAAAAAAGCGTAAAAATTGTAAGCCATGCTTTCCCCTCCGCAATATTGTACAAATACAGTATGTATTGTAACATAAATTTTTATTTATATCAATTCATACGATTGACTTTCGCGGCGCTTTATACTATAATTTTTACGGTTTTCAAAGAACGCGCCAAGTGCGCAGGAAAACGCATTCGCGGCAGGCGGGTTCGCCTGCGTGAATATACAATCAGATATCCGCCGGGGGTGCTTTAAAAAGCTGAGATTATACCCTTTGAACCGGACAAGATAATGCTTGAACGGGAGGTTTCAAAGATCGTATCGGTGCTCCCGCAGGGGGCACCGTATTTTTATACGTCATCGGCGGACAAAGGAGGTTTTTTTATGTTTCTCAATTCCCTTTTGGAAGCGAGCGAACAGACGACCGACCTGGTGCAGTACATCGCCATCGGCGCCGTCGCACTGCTCGCCGTGATCGTCCTTGCGATCTGCCTCGCGACCCGCGGCAAAAAGTTCGACACCAAGTCGCTCGCCTATGCCGCCGTGTGCCTGGCAACGTCGTTCGTGCTTTCCTTCATCAAGGTCTCGCCCGTGATGTACGGCGGTTCGATCACGCTCGCAAGCTGGGTCCCCGTACTCATTTACGCTTACGCTTTCGGAGCGCCGCGCGGTTTCCTCGTCGGCATCATCTTCGGCGTTCTTAATTTTATCTCGGGCCCGTACATCCTTACGCCGTTCACTTTCGTACTCGATTATATCCTCGCGTTCGCCATGGTTGGCCTGATGGGATTTGCCCGCAAATTCACCAAATCCACGCTTACGAACGTCATTCTCGGCACGGTGATCGCTGTAATGGCGCGCTTCGTCATGCACCTGTTCTCGGGCATGATCTATTTCGCCGAAGACGCCATCTGGGTCGACCTGCCTACGCCGAACGCGTTTGTTTACAGCCTGCTCTACAACCTTGTGTACGTCATTCCCGACGGTGCGATCTGCGCGATCGTCTTCGTAATTCTCGCAAAGACGGGAACGCTGGATGTGCTTTTGCACATGCTTCGCCCGAGCGTTTTTGCCGCCGCAACCGCGAAAAACGCCGCCCCTGCCGACGATCAGCCTTCCGCGACCCAAACGGATGCGTCTAAACAAGCAGATAAAACCGATCCCGTACAACGCTCCTAAGCAAAAAAATTTCGGGGCGGAGGCGCTTACAGCGCCTCCGCCCCGTTTCTTTTTACCTCAAAATTCTGTGTGCGAACCGTCTTCGTAGCCGTATTCTTTGAGCAAGTTCGCTTTGTCGCGCCAATCATCCTTGACCTTGACGTATGCGGTCAAAAACACTTTGGCGCCGAGAAACTCCTCCATGTTCTTGCGGGCAAAGGACAGCGTGTCTTTGAGCGCTTTGCCCTGTTTTCCGATCAAAATCGCCTTATGATTGGGCTTCTCGCAGATGATGTCGAGATCGATATCGTACAGGTTTCCCTCTTCCCGCTTTTTGAACGTGTTCACGAGCACGGCGACGCCGTGCGGGATCTCCTTGTCGTAGCGCAGCAAGATCTTTTCGCGCATGATCTCGCCGATCATGAACTTCTCGCTCTTGTCCGAAAGCACGTCTTCGGGGAAGAGGGGCTCGCCCTCGGGCAATTTTTCAATGATCGCCGCTTTGAGCTTGTCCATGTTCTTGCCGCGGCGCGCCGAAACGGGCACGACGTCGCACTCGATCCCCTCTTCGTACAATCTCTTCGCATCGGCGGGAATGTTCTCTTCGGGCATGATGTCCGTCTTCGTATAAGCGACGAGCATGGGCACCCCGAACGCAAGATAATGCTTCATCAAAGAAATATCCGAATCGGCAATGCCCTTGTGTCCGTCGTGAACGTACAGAATGAGTTCGACGTCCTTGGCGGACTGTTCCGCCGTGCGCATCATCAGATCGGACAGCGCCGTTTTGGATTTATAGATCCCCGGCGTATCGACAAACGCGACCTGCGCACCTTCGGTATTCCACACCCCGAGAATGCGGTCGCGCGTCGTCTGCGGTTTGGGGGAAACGATGGCGACTTTTTCGCCTACAAGCACGTTCACCAGCGTGCTTTTGCCTGCATTGGCTTTGCCGATCACGGCAACAAATCCGCTCTTCATGCCTGCTCCTTTGCGCCTTCTTCGCGCACGATCCCCATACGGGACAGAATGGATTCCTCCCGCGCGCGCATTTCCGCTTTTTCCTCTTCCGTTTCGTGATCGTAGCCCAGCAGATGGCACAGCCCGTGCACGGCAAGATAATAGATCTCGCGGCGCAGAGAATGCCCGTATTCCTCTGCCTGCTCCGCCGCGCGCTCGCGGCAGATGACGACGCTGCCTAAAAACAGGCGGCCCTCTTCGTCCATGTCGAAAGGATGTTCTTCCCCGCGCAGCGGCATCCCTTTTATGCCGTCGAGATTGGGAAAGCTGAGCACGTCGGTCACGGCGTCTTTGCCGCGCGCGGACGCGTTCAGTTCGCGGATCCCCTCTCCGTCGGTAAATACGATCTCGACGGCAAGCGGCACGTCGCTGTCGATGCCTTCGCCGGCGCAGCGCGCGAACGATTCGCTTTCAAAGCTTTCGTCTTCACAGTCAACGATCAGTTCAGCCATTTTTGCTCTCCTCTTCGGTGCGTTTGAGTTTAAGTTTGGGATATTGCACGCGGCTGTGATAGACGCCCGTCAGACAGCTCACGATGGTTTCCTTGATCACGGTCAAATCTTTCATGGTAATGTCGCATTCGTCAAACTGATCGAGATCCATGCGCTCCTCGATGATGTCGCGCACGGCGCTCTCAACCTTTTCGGGCGTGCGGTCGGGCAGCGTGCGCGAGATCGCCTCGCTCGCGTCCGCGATCATCACGATCGCCGCAATTTTCGTCTGCGGCTTGGGCCCCGCATACGAAAAATCTTCAATATTCAGCTCGCCGTCCGTCATTTTCAATGCACGGGCGTAAAAATATTTGATGGGCATGGTGCCGTGATGCTGCAACGCCACATCGGCGAGCATTTTGGGCAAATGCTTGGAGCGGATGAGTTCGTAACCGTCCTTCGCGTGCGAGCGGATGATGTCGACCGAAAGTTCGGGCGAAAGCTCGTTATGCGGGTTATACCCCGTTTGGTTTTCGGTAAAATATTCGGGCTGGCGGAGTTTGCCGACGTCGTGATAATACGCCGCCGCGCGTGCCAGCGCGGTGTCCTCGTCCAGCGCGATCGCACAGGCTTCGGCGAGGTGCGCCACGACGATGCTGTGGTTGAACGTGCCCGGCGCTCGGTCTTTGAGTTCGCGCATGAGCGGCGCGTCGTGGTCGGTCAGCTCCCGCAGCCGATAATCGGTGATGCAGTTGAACATCACCTCAAACGCAGGCAGAAGAGCCATGAAGAACACGGCGGAAAACACCCCCGCTTCCAGCCCGTACAACAACAGGTACAGCATGCCGGTGCCGCGTTCGTATTCGAGGCAGGCGGTGAGTGCAATGACGGGCACGCATACGGCAAAACCCGTCAAAAACGAGCGCAGGCGGGTCTTGACTCTGCTTCCGACAAAGATCGCGATCATGCCCGCCGAAAAGATCATCAAGGGCGTGATGAGAAGCGCCTCCGTATAATCGTTGATCGCCGAAAAATTGGTAAAACTGTCGATGGAGAACATTTGCAGGGCAAAGATGACGTTCAGAAAGATCGCATCGCGCCGTCCCAGAAGGGTGAGCGCCAAGAGCGCAAGGAGCGCTACCGGGCGCGAATAAACATTGAAGAAAAAGCCGAAGAAATAGCAAATGATGATGCTCACATCCAAAAGCAAAAAGATCAGCCAAATGCTTTTGGAAACGCAAAGCACCCCTTTATCTTCGAAAAAATAATAAAAATAAACTGTCAAAAACAGTACGAGCATGCTCGCCATCAGATAGACGACGGTGTTGAAATGCTCGGTGACATACGCGCGGAACGTTTCCCCTTCCTGCCCGATGGTGTTCATCCAAATGAACATGGCGACGATCAAGAGAACGAGCAGGTAATTGAGAAAAAACACAAAGATGCTCTTGGCGCACTCGTTCTTTCCGAATTTTTTTACTTCGACGGGATCGGTATATCTCATCTTCTTTTCCTTTCCTCTCGCGTATTCTCGCGCTCATACGCGCGCACGATCTGCATGACCAGCGGATGGCGCACGATGTCTTTCGCCGTCAGCGTCACCGTCTCGATCCCTTCAATGTTTTTCAGAATGGAAATGGCATGTTTGAGCCCGCTGCGCTTGCCGTCGGGCAGATCGATTTGGGTGACGTCGCCTGTGACGACTACTTTGCTCCCGTCGCCCATGCGCGTCAAAAACATCTTCATCTGTTCGCAGGTGGTGTTCTGCGCCTCATCGAGGATGATGAACGCATTGGAAAGCGTCCTGCCCCGCATATACGCGAGCGGCGCGATCTCGATGACCCCTTTTTCCATGAGTTTAAGGTAGTTTTCCATGCCGAACATCTCCTGCAGCGCGTCATAGAGCGGCCGCAGGTACGGGTCGACCTTTGTCTGCAGATCGCCGGGCAGAAACCCGAGCTTTTCGCCCGCCTCCACGGCGGGGCGGGTCAGGATGATCTTCTCGACCTGCTTGCCCTTGTACGCGCTCGCGGCGAGGCAGACGGCAAGATAGGTTTTGCCCGTGCCCGCAGGCCCCACGCCGAACACGACCGTATTGTTTTTGATCGCGTCGACATACTTTTTCTGACCGACCGTCTTGCACTTGATCTGTTTGCCGCGCGACGTGATCGCGACCACCCCGCTCATCACCTGTTCGATATCGTCGAGGTTGCCTTCCCTTGCAAGTTCGATGCAATAGACGATGCGCGATTTATCCACCGATTCCCCCGCGCGGATGAGTTTTAAAATACCGTCCAGGACCCGCTGCGCAAGCGCGACATTCTCTGCATCGCCCGTAATTTTCAGGCGTGCCCCTTCCACCTGCGCCATCACGCCCAGCTCGCGGGTCACAATGTTCAGATTTTCGTCAAACGTGCCCAAAAGTTTTTGCAGATCGTCGAGGTTTCCCGCGTCGATCACCGTTTTCGTTTGTTCCATATATTTCCCTTTCTACCGCAAAAAAGCGGTCATTCCATGTTTACCGAAGCGCGGATGCGCACGCAAAGCCGCACTTCAAAAATAAATCCGTCGCCATCGGCGCGCGCCGTCGCCTCGCTTTCCACAAGCTCTCCGCCCGCATTCATGTGCGCAGCGGCGATCGCGTCTTCGCGCGCGTCTTCGCCGTCCGACTCCGCGCGCACCGATTGCGTATATTCGCTCAGAATGCTGCACCGCGCGATCGCAAACGTGTCCCGCCGCTCGCCGTTCTCCGTCAGAAAGAACCCGTCCGCAAGCGTCTGCCCCGCGGCGACGGCGTCACCTTCCGCAACAAGCGCGGTACCGCGCAGAACGGTCAGCTCTTCCACCGTGCCCGAAGCAGGCGCAACAAGCGCCGTTTCCCGCGCAGGAGGAAGGATTTCTTCACTCTCTTCCAGCGTCACGGTCAGAACGCTTCCGCTCTTTTCCAATTCCGCAAAAACGATCCCCGGCAACGCCAGCATACGCTCGCGCGCATTCTCCGCACTCTCTTCGTCGTACAGACGAAAGGCCTTTACGCCTTCCTCCGCGAGGATCTCCCGCACGCGCTCGTCATAGCGCGCTCCGCTGCCTTCCACTTCCACGCGCAATACAAACGCATTGCCCGCAGCCGCGCACAACAAAACCAGCAGCGCACCCGCCGCCGCTCCCGCACGCTTTCCTGCCCATAGAGCCAAACGTCTCAGTCGGCGCGGACCTTTCTTTGTTACAGTATAACACGAACCGGAAAAAATTGCAAAAATTTTTTCGGTTTCTTTGCATTTTACACGCAAATTCAGGCTTGCGGCACCCGTTTTTCGAACGTCGAACACTTCTATGCCCGCGCGCGCAAGTTTGTCAAGGGCGCGCTGCGGTGAAATCCCGACGATCCCGATCTCATCGCAAAAGAGCGGCGTCATACCTCTTCTCCCCCGACGCGCACACTGCGCACATCCCCTTTCAGCAAAAGATCGCCGTCGCCGTACCGAGCAATCGAAAATCCGCTTCCCTCCGCCGTTACCGAGCCCTCTTTCAGCGACAGCACGAGCTCCCCGTCCGAAAAAGACGAAATGCTCTTGACATTTTCGAAATAGGCACATTTGCCCGCATACAAAACGACTTTCGCCCCGCCGAACAGCACTTCGCCGTCCGGCCCCAATACGGACATGATCTCTTCAAACAGTCGCACGGATCTTCCTCCGCTTTCTTTCTTTCTTCCTATTGTATGTTTTTTGGCGCCCTTTTATGAGATCGCCGCTTGCATTTCCGCGCGCGCTCTGCTATAATATTGAATGCAAATTCGGCTTACCGTGCCTGCGCAGAAGGTTTGCCGCAACGGGAGGTCTTATGGATAATTCGCAGACGGCCGCTCACAAAAGAATCCCTGCATTGCGCTTGGCGGTCTTGATCGCATCGGCTGTCATGTTCGCCGTGATGCTGACGCTGACCATATACCGCGTCGCGACGGACACGACACACGGACGCATCGCCGTGCTTATTTCAAATACGCTGCTTTGGCTCATCCCCTTCGTGTTCCGCCCGATCTTCAAAGACGGGATCGGCGACGTCGTCTATGCCGTTTTTGTCATCTTCACATTTCTCGCTTCTTTCCTCGGTTCGGTGCTCGAATTTTACGGATCGGTGTGGTGGTATGACCTCGCCATGCATTTTACATTCGGCTACCTCGGGAGCATCATCGGGCTCTTTTTCATCTGCAAGTTGGAAAAAATCGAAAATCTGCGGCCCGTGTTTGTCATTTTCGTCTGTTTTGCCGTTTCGATCATGTTCGCGGGACTGTGGGAAGTGTTCGAATTTACCACCGACGTTTTGCTCGACGGCACGGCGCAGGGATTTCCCGTAGAACTTGCCGACGGAACATATGCGACTCTCGTAAACGATACGATGGAAGATATCATCTGCAATCTTTGCGGCGCTGTTTTATTCGCGATACACTATACGGCGCACGTATTCAGCGGCAAATCCCTGTTGCTGGATACGATGAAGCGCGATTTTTCCAAAAAACGCACAAAAAAAACGCAGGCTGAAAAGGAGGCTTGAAATGCCGATATTACAATACGTTTGTCCGAAATGCGGAAAAAAATTTGAAGAATTGGTCAAAAAATACGACGATGAAGCGCGCTGTCCCGCATGCGGCACCCCCTCCGCGCGCGATTGGAACGGAGAAATTTTTTCGGCGACGGGCAAAACGGTCAAAAAATGCAGCGGTAACTGTAAAACATGCGGCGGATGCAAATGATCTTCCGCGTAATCAAAAGGAGCGCCGCGGAATTGTTAAACAATTCCGCGGCGCTCCTTGTATTTTTATTATATGATCGCTTCCCCTTCGATAAACGAGCGTATGACACCTTCTGCGCCCGCATTGCCGAACGCGGCGATCAGGTCCTCCTCGCACGCGATCTTGCCCGCGTTGGAAGAATAGTAACGCCGCAGTCCCGCGAAAAACTTGGAATCGCCCACCGCGTCGCGCAAAGTATCGAACAAAAGCATGCCCTTGTTGTAAGCGATGTTGACGTATTCGTATTCCTTATAATCGCATAATTTGCGATCCATCGTCGTGTCCGCGCCGCCGAACAACTGCGCTTCGACACTGCAAAATGCCTTGTACGCGGAACGTGCGCCGTCCACGAGCTGTGCGCGCGTCAAAGAATATTGCGGGTACGCGTCAAAAAAACATGCCGTCGAATATTCCGCGAGCCCCTCGTCCAGCCAGCCCTCTTCGAGCTGGTTGTTTCCGACCGCGGCATACCACCATTGGTGCGCCGTTTCATGGACGGCAGTATACATATAGTCTTTTTCCGAAAGAGCATCGGACAGCATTACAAGCCCCGGATATTCCATCCCCCCGTAACAAAAGCCCGTCTGCACCGCCGCAAACGTTTCGTAAGGATATGCGCCGAACGTTTTGCCGAAAAATGCAACCGCATTTTCGATCAGAGTCAGCGTTTCTGCCGCATTTTCGTCGTCGTAATAGTAATAGGATATCGCGGTTCCGCTCCCGTCCGATTCGAGCACGGAAAACTCCGTGCCGAGCACGAGCGCAAAATCGCGCGCGTTTTTCAGCGAAAATTCCTGCGTTTTACTCGTTTGTGTCACCTGCGCCGAAACCGTCTTTCCCGACGACGCGACGGTGTAATCGCTATCCGCCGTCAGCGTCACAGAATAATCGGCACATTCGCTGTAAAACGGATCGCCGTTCGAATAATATTCACATTCATAAAAATTTCCTTCTTCGTCCGCCACGCACAGAACAGGATAAAAATTCCCGAGATTTACGGCATGGCGCGCAACCCCCGTACGGTGTTCAATATCTGCAAGTTTCAGACTGTATTCGATGCGCAAATCCGTCCTCTTTCCGGGAGACACGCTTTCCTGCAACGTCACGCTTAAAACATTTTCGTCCTGCCCTTCGATCGCATAGGACGCACACGGCGACACCGAGGCGATCTCCATACCGCCGTAACTTTTACCGTCATAGTACGCCGCCGCCGAAAATGCGGACGACACTGGCGAAAAAGCCGACCCTTCCCGATACGCATTCCCGTACAGATTGAAAGATAATTTCTGCATTTCCGTATCCGTATCGTTATAATACGAAAGATCCAAAACCGCTTCGAGCACACCGTCCGCATACTCGGCGTCGATCGTGTACTTGCTTCGCGGCTCTTCATCCTTTTGACATCCGCCCAGCAAAAAAGGCGCAGGCAGCACCGCGAGCGTCAATAAAAAACAGAATACCCTTTTCATTCCCTGTCCTCCCCCCTCTATCCTATGCCGCCGCCTCTGCGAAAATGCCGAAAAATTTCCCTCTTTCCAATACGTCGATTTTCTTGTAAAGTTTTAATAAAAGGGGCGCACCCGGCTGTAACGCCGGGTGCGCCCCTTTTTATCAAATATATCTTCAAAATAATCAATCAACAATCAAAACATCTTCGCCGCCGCCGATCTCTTTTTGCTCCAACGATTCTCCGTCCGTGCGCAAACTGCATGCCCGCAACCGCGCGTTGCCGTAGGTACGGAAAAAATAAACTCCGCGCTCGGCATCCATACAACAGGAATAGCGGGTATAATCCTGATCGCCGCCCGCCGTCAAAATGCCGCCGCGCGGCATTTCCACGCTCGAAAGAATATGAAAAAATTGCGACACGTCACCGAAATCCGAATTTTCCGCGGCGCTGTTGTGCACATAATACGCCGCACGGACAAACCTCGATGCCGACGAACAGTCACCCGGAAGCCCGAATGCGCCCGTTCCGACAGAACAGGGGCGAAGCCCGAGAGACGCAAACCTTTCCTGCGGGAAAGCCGCCGTAAGATTCAGATAATTGCGCAGATTTTGCGCGTGAAATTCAAAAGGCGGTTCGTTGGCAAGAACTCCCGCAGGATCGTCAAAAATGCGAAGCCCTTCCGCCCGCGGTTCAATGACGATACAGCGTTTTTTATCCGCAACCGCCCAGTGCAGAGGCGCTACGGGGTACCCTTTGTAAGGTACGGCGACAATGCGCGTATTGCGCAGGAGCTGTTCCGCCTCGTCCACGCTCGCACACTTTGCCAATACCCATGCGATGAGCTCGTGCGGAGCTACGTTGTAGGCGCCCGAAAGCATCCCGCCGGCATATACCGCGCTTTCGGGAAAATTCAGTCCCGCCGCGCATAGTCCGCGCTCGTTCATGCCGTCCGCAAACAGCGGAAATTCCCCGTCTTGCGACGCCATGCCGATCATCGCATAATGCTCTTCGAGCGTCTGTTCGGCAAAAAAACGCAGCGGAACGCGGCGCGGGACGCGCGTGACACGCTCACCGAACCCGTATTCCAGATCCAAATTCCTCCCGAATAAAAATTTTTTTCCGTATTGTGCGATCGCCGTGCACATAATTTCCCCCTCCGAACAAAAAATTCAATAGCAGTGTTTGTCTTTTTATCAAAAATCATGCGCGAAAACGCTCTGCTCAAATACAATCAGAGATATTTTGCAAAAAAATTTGCGCCGCGCTTTCCGCGCGGCGCAAGCCGTGTTGTTCTTGGATT
Organism: uncultured Clostridia bacterium; assembly: GCA_944328495.1. Taxonomy (GTDB): domain Bacteria; phylum Bacillota; class Clostridia; order Christensenellales; family Borkfalkiaceae; genus Borkfalkia. The sequence continues at coordinate 36,419 of CALVHR010000010.1, read as the reverse complement.
TGGGCACGATTATGCGGCCGCTGCTTCCTTATCCGCTTCGCTCGCATAGTTGTTCGCCACGACAAAACCGCGCTGCGCATCACGGTTATTGTACGCATATTCCGATTTGCAGCTGCCGTTTACGGCTATATTGTCAATGGAAGTGGTCGAAACGTTGTACTGCACGGAAATATCGCACGCATCTTCGGTAAACGTATTGCCCGAAGCATACTGCAAAGATCCCGCAATGCCCGCCGCAAAGATCGTCGCAGAAATGCTTTCCGCTTTATTTATATTGTTTTCAATGACCGCGACGTTATAAACATGCCCCACGATGCCACCCGCCGAAACGCCGCCGTTGACGTTGCCGGTATTGGTGTTTTCGCAAACTTCGATCATCTCTTTTGCGGGATAGGCGGAATCCGCACCGCTGTAACGCACCCATCCGACAATGCCGCCCGTACCAAAGCCGCTTGCATCTTTCTCATCGGCGCTATTGTTGCCGTTGAAAATATCGGCTTCGTTGGTGCATCCCGTCACAGAACCGTAATTTTGCTGTTCGCCGACAATGCCGCCCACCGAAAATCCGTTGCCGGAAACGGAAGCACCGTTCACACATCCGCTCACGTTTGCCGCCGAGAGCCCGACGATGCCTCCGACGGCCGACGTGCCCGTAATGACGCCGTAATTGGTGCAATCCGAAACAGTCATCTCTTTGCCGACTGCCGTATAATACGCCGCGCCTACGATGCCGCCTGCATTTGCGCCCGTCGCGATAATTTTCGCGTGATTGGTGCATTTTGCGATCGTTCCGCTTACAAGCATGCGCCCCACGACGCCGCCGTTGCCGCGCACCGCCTCGACTGTACCCGACTCAACCGTCACGTTTTCGACCGTGCCGCCGCCAAGCAGAATGCCGACCGCACTGCCCGCGCATTCACTGCCCGAAACCGCGATGTTTACATCCGCAAATTTGAGGTTTTTGACCGTTCCGCCGTTCACGACGCCGAACAGCCCTACACCATAATCTGCCGAAGCTCCTTCGGGAAGTTTTGTAACCGTAAGATTGCGGAGAGTGATGTTGTTGCCGTCGAATGTACCTTTGAATACTTTGCTGTCTGCCGTATATGTATTGCCCGAACGTGTGCCCGCTGCAATGGGCGTCCATTCTTCGCCGCCAATGTCGATGACATTATCGCCGTCATCATCCACGAGAACGATATCCCCGACGCTCGAAGAAAAACCAGACAAAGCTTTCAGACCTTCTGCACCGTGCACTGTCACTTTCGTATTGTTCAGACAGTTGAACTTGCCCGAAAATTCTCCGCCGTATATATTTACGTATGCGCCCTCGGGACTTTCGCTTCCGTCCGTATCTCCGTCCGAACGGATCGCCGTACCGGCCGCCGCGACCGTACCGCCGTAAACGTTGATCGTGCCGCCGCTGTTATACACATACATCGAATAACCGCCGACATTGTCCGCCGTATATGTTCCGCCGTAAATATTCACAATACCGTTGTTTGATACCGCAACGTTGGAGCTCGTGTGATCATATACGCCCGACTGATTGAAGGTACAATTCCGCACATCTGCCTGCGCCTGCACTTCCAGGCCGCCGCCGACTTGGGAATTGACGGTCACATTTTCCATGGTCAGATGATTTTCGCCATAGAAAATCTTGACAGCCATGCCGTAATTGCGGCAATTGCTGATCGTAAGATCCTGCAAGATCAGCTCGCCTGCATCAATGCTTGCTATGATCGCACAGTAAGAATTACTCCCCGCTTCGAGCGCACCGTTGCGAATGGTCAGATTGCTCGTCCCGTCTGCATTATGAGAACAGAATCGGATAAGACAGTTCCCCGTTTGGTCGTCGCCCGAAATAGTATGTCCGCCGAGATCGAACACCACTTCTTGCCCTTCGGTATAAAAACGAATACTGTCGTCCGTGACATCGTTGATGTCCGAATTTAAAAGGATTTCATGATACGCAAAGGCCGTCACCTGTTTATCCGCAATCCGAGCAAGCGAAACTTTATCCGTCGCTACCGTATATACCGAATAACTGCCGCTGTCGATCGTAACGGATTGTTCTTCTTTCGCCCAATCATAATAGGTGATCGAATTCCAGTTTTTCGAATCAAGAACGACGTTTTCGCCGATCGTAACATGCAAAGCGTTCGTCGCGCCCGTCTCTTCGTAATCATTATTGGAAGAAGGCGTCACATTGTACAGATATGCATGCAGAACGATCGCGGAGCCATCCGCACAAGAAGAGCCGCCGCTAACCTCGGAAGACGCAGAAGCAACATACTTTTCACCCGTTGCACGGACTGTACCGCCGAGGACGGAAATCGTGCCCATTTTTGCATGGATACCTGCATAATTGCCCTGCACCGTTCCGCCCGTCATCATGAGGTTTGCCGCATTCGGTATATAGATCGCCGCGTCAAAATTACTTGCGACATAAGCATTTTCTGAAATGTTGATGTTAGATGTCCCATATAAATTGTTGCCTTCCAAAGCAACCGATGCCGCCGAAATCGAAGCATTGCCGACAATGTTCACCGTACCGCCGTCATCTACGTACGCGCCGCGGTATACAACTGCCTCGGCATTATCCTGCAATTGCAGAACAGACCCTGAGCCCGTCACTTCAAATGCGGTCGCAACATCTCCGGGAAGCACTTCGCTGTCATCGTTTGCAAAAACTTTGGACTCCCCTGCAAAAGTAAGGCTGCTGCCGCCGTTCACTTTGGCCGCCCCCAGCACAACGGAACCCGCTGAAGAATATGCGCCGATATCGATGTCCAGCGTGCTGTCCGTAAAAGTTACCTCCGATGCTTTGGAGCAACTGAAAGCATACATTGCTCTTTGCGGACTTACCGAATAAACTCCGTTGACGGTCGTGTTCACCAGAGAAGCCGTCGCATCCGTGAACCAGATGATCGCAGGTGTCTGCCCTGATGTCTTGGAATATGTAAAATCGATCGTGGTATCGGTGATCGTCACGTTTGCACATTGGAAGGACATTGTGCAATTTCCGGCGAACTTGACCCCCGTCGATCACAATAGCTGCGCGCTGTGCGCCGCTTGTAAGGCTCATCGTACGGGCGGAAAGCGAAGATACTGCGCCGTTGCCCGATCCACGATATGCAATACCTTTGTTTAAAGTGGAATTGACGATCGTGCAATTGGCATCCAATGCACTCTTCGAATCGTTACTGTATGTAATTTTGCCGTTCACCACAGAATCGGTGATCGTAATATTTCCGTTCTCGCTCGTATCCGAACTGCCCTTCAGCAAGCAAATATCACCTTCTACAATCGCATTGTCAATAGTGATATCTCCAAAGTCAGAGCTTTGCGATTGAATCGCATACGTTTGTTCTCCCGAAGAATACGTCATATCGGAAAGGGTCAGCGAGCTGCCCGCAGGGAGGGTAAATGTACCGCTGACCGTCGTTTCGGTCGCGCCGCTTCCCACAAGGGTGACATTCTTGTTTTCCAACGCCGAAAGGTCGGCAGGAACAGTCTGGACCCCGTCTCCCAGATACACGGTCGCGTCCGTCTCACCGCTTTGCGCAATTTGATCGAACGCCTCTTCCAGCGTGGAAAATTCCTCACCGCCGAAACTGACGTCGCCCGTAAACGCATTGGATTGCACAGCCTCGACTACCAGTTCGATATCATCGGCACTTCCTTCCGCCGTCGCCGTCCAGGGCAGCGAAATTTCAAACGAGAACGTAGTCTGCACGCCCGCGGCGGCATCGGCAACCGCGTTCGCATACGCCCAGCCCGCCGTTCCTTCCGATGTTTGCGTGAATACATACGCCGTACCGTCCTTGCCCACGGTCGTATCGCCGTAAGCCGCCACGGAGAGGTTTTGCGCAAATTCCGTTGCGCCCATATCCAAATACACGATGTATTTCGTTGCGATCGTGCTCTTGTTCGTCACGGAAAGACTGAACCGCACCCCTACGCCTTTGCCGATATCGCGCATCGAAACGCTCTTGACGATACCTTCGTCCGCGCCCGAAGCATCGGCAAACGCAACCGTGCCCATCTGCAAGCCGTTTTCGTCGGTGATGGTGAGCGGATTGGCGCTTACGTCTTTCATGTAGAGACGATCGGAATCTTCCGCCTGACTCCACGCCGCGTCGATCGAAACATCCGCTTCAAATTCGACTGTACCGCTGCTTACATCAAACGGAAACTTGGACACGTTCGAAAAGATCGCCAGCGTCGCCCCCGCGATCAGCGCGACACAACTCACGACGACCAGCACGGACAAAATCAATGTCCTCCGTTTCGTTCCGTTGACTGCTTTCATGTCATTACTCCTTATCCTTTCTTGTTTTTGTTCAAATGCTTATGCCGAATCCTATACGCGCAATCCTGCGTATCCCGAGCAGTGATTTTTTATGGAAAAACCTGCTATGTCTGTATTATAACACCCACGCGCGCAAATTGCAAGCCAAAAAATAGATTATGCAATATTTTTATAATTTCATCCGCTCGCCGACAGAGAGCATCTTCCCCGTAAAAACTCCGTTAAAAAGTAAAAAGCGGACAAAATTCTGTCCGCTTCGATATCATCTGCTTGTAAATTCCGCTTGCATTTTTGAATCAGGCGTTCATTTCCTCTTCCAAACGCCTTGCGACCGCTTTTAAAAATTCACGGCTGGTAAGCTTTTTGGGCGTAACGCCTTCCGCCGAGAACAGAGGAATCAGATCGCCCGTCATTTCCCCTTCCTCGATGGTGCGCACCGTCGCGCTTTCCAATTTTTTGGCAAAAGCAGTCAGCTCGGGAATATGATCCAGCTCGCCGCGCTTTGCAAGCGCACCCGTCCAGGCAAAGATGGTCGCCACCGAATTGGTGGATGTCTCTTCACCTTTCAAATGCTTGTAATAATGGCGGGTAACCGTCCCGTGCGCCGCTTCAAATTCATAATTCCCTTCGGGGGACACGAGCACCGAGCTCATAAGCCCCAATGAACCGTAAGCGGTGGCGACCATGTCGCTCATTACGTCGCCGTCGTAATTCTTGCAAGCCCACAGGATGCCGCCTTCCGAGCGCACCACGCGCGCCACGGCGTCGTCGATGAGCGTGTACATGTATTCGATGCCCGCCGCCGCGAATTTCTCTTTGTATTCGGTCTCAAAAATCTCCGCAAAAATATCCTTGAATCGGTGATCGTATTTTTTGGAAATCGTATCTTTCGTCGCGAACCATAACGGCATCTTTACGTCCAGTGCATAATTGAAACAGGAACGCGCAAAACTTCTGATGGAAGCATCGAGATTATGCACCGCCTGCACGATCCCGTCGCTGTTTTTAAAATCCTGCACCAGCAACTTTTCCTTTACATTGCCCTCTGCATCCTCCACGACAAGAAATGCCTTGTCCCCTTTCGCCGTGCGCATCTCCACCCCCGAATACACGTCGCCGTACGCATGACGGGCGAGCACGATGGGCTTTTTCCATCCCGGAATATACGGCGTGATGCCCTTGGCGAGGATGGGCGCGCGGAACACCGTACCGTCCAAAATGCGGCGAATTGTTCCGTTCGGACTCTTCCACATCTGTTTGAGCTTGTACTCCTCCACACGCTGCGCATTGGGAGTAATGGTCGCACATTTGACGCCGACTCCGTATTTTTTGTTCGCTTCCGCCGCCGCGACCGTGACCTGATCGTCCGTTTTATCACGTTCGACAAGCCCAAGATCATAATACTCCGTTTTCAAATCAACATACGGAAGGATGAGATCTTCCTTGATCCATTGCCATAAAACGCGGGTCATTTCGTCGCCGTCCATTTCGACAAGCGGTGTCTTCATCACAATTTTTTTGCTCAATGTTTTCTCCTCACCAAATAAATTTCTCGTATATTTTAACAGATTTTGCATAAAAATACAAGCGATTGCCCCGTCCCCGCGGGAATTTTCCGCAGGGACGGGGCAATCGCTGTACATGAACATGAAACTTGCGGCGCTTTTGCACCATGATCGGATTCAGTTCCTGCGCGCCTTGCCGCGCGAAGAAAACCCGCCCAAAATCCCGCTGTTTTTCAAAAGACGCTTGCCTGCATGCTCCCGCGCATCGCAGATGCCCTGCTCGACAAGCGCGGACAGAACCTCGGCAAAATCGGACAGACGATCGGAAAAGAAATACCACCCCAGTGCGCCGGGCACCGTATTCATTTCGTTGAAATACACTTCGCCGCCGCTCAAAAGAAAATCGGCGCGTACCACCCCGCGCAGCTGCGCGCGTCGGTATAAAAGTTTGGTGTATCCCTTGACGAGATCGGCGCTCGCTTTGGAGATCTTCGCGGGAAAATCGCCGCGGTCGCCCTTGCCCCCATCTAAATATTTGTCCGAAAATGTCAAAAACGTATGCTCGGTTTTGGGTTCTTCACAATCGGAAACTAAGATTTCATCGCCGCGGCGCATTGCCGCGCAGTTGATCTCGCGCCGCTCGGCGAGATACTTTTCGGCAAGAAGCACCGAATCATAAGCAAACCCCGCTTCGATCGCAAGTACAAGCCGCGCACGATCCTCGGCTACTGCCACGCCGATGCTCGATCCCAGCCTCGCAGGTTTGATGATAACGGGATACCCGAGACGCTCCTCCACGCATTTGACCGCAATCGCGCCGCGCTTACGAAAATCATGCTCTTCGATCTTAAAATACGGCACCGTCTTTACTCCGATGCCTTTTGCAAAATGTTTGGTGAGCACTTTATCCATAAACAGAGCCGACGCCGCCATATCCGGCGACGCGTTCGGGATCCCGTTCAGATCGAGAAGTCCTGCAAGCGCCCCGTCCTCGCCGCCCATGCCGTGACAGCAATTCAGAGCACAGTCGATTTTTGCGAGCTCTTTGAGCTTGCGCCCCTTCTTTTGCCACAAAGCCCCCCCTGCAATGACCGCTTCCGAACATGTTTTCTGAAAAGCGGCATTGCGGAAAGATGCCGTATCAAAAAGATCTGCCCCGCAGTACATTCCGCCGTTCTGCGCTATGTATATCGGAAACACAGCATACATCCCGCGCAGAAGGTTTGCCGCCATCGTGCCTGTTATGACAGAAACTTCATTTTCGCAGGATCTTCCCCCGAAAAACACAGCAACGTTTTTTTGCATAAAAAAACACCTCCGCAAATAGTGTTTGCTTTGGTGCTTCAAAAGTATTTTTATTGTCGTGCCAAAACGCACGGCTTTTTTCTTAAACATGCAGACTGCGTCAAATCGCGGGAATCAAATCTTTTTCTGCGCGAAGCAAAACCGCGCTTTTGCGGCAGCGCACCCTGTTTGTGCGTGAGCGCCTCGGCGGGTGAATATCCGCGATTATAATTCTGTTTGTGCCCTTATCAATCGCGGATAGAGAGCAGGGCCCTTAAACGCACGGCTTTTTCTTTCATCGGCTTGAAAGAAAAAGCGTGAATCCTTTTTAATTATATATATCCGGAAGATCGTTCAAAAACAGCACGGTATCTCCCGCCTGCAATTGCGTTTCGAGAAGTTCCTGCGCTTTATCCAGCGTGGGGACGATCGTAAGCTTTTCGGGGTCGCCGCCCGCCGCGAGATACCCCTTTTTGACGGCGGTGATAAGCGTTGCACCCACTAAAATGATGCAGTCCAATCCAACGAGCCGTTCGCCGAGCGCCATATTTTCACTCTCTTCCAGGACGCCCAACTCGACAAGTCCGGGTGTAATTACAAATTTTCTGCCTTCAAATAGCCGAAGCGTTTCCACAGCCGCCGCCGCGCCGAGTACATTCGAGTTGTAAGCGTCGTCCAAAACGGTGACGCCGTTCGCTTCGAAGGGCTGTAAGCGATGCGGGATATAATCGATCTTTGCGATGCCGCGCACGATCTCTTCTTTGGTAAGCCCGAGTTTGAACGCCATTGCCGCGGCCAAGGCAATGTTCTGCGCGCTGTGCGCTCCCAAAAGTTTGGTGTGCGCGTCCGTTTGGAAAATCCCGAGCGCAAGTTTGAAATCGGTGCCGTGCGCAGTGCATTTTATCTCGATCGCGCCGCATTCGCCATGCTCGCCCACTCCCACCTTGACAAGCCCCGCTCCTTTCGGATCGAGCTTTGCGGTATTTTCGTCCATGCCGATGACGGCGAAACCGCCCGCCTTCGTACCTTTTAATATTTCGCCTTTGGCGGCGATCACATTTTCGATTGTCCCGAAAGATTCCAAATGCTGCGGGCAGATTCCCGTCACGATGCAATGATCGGGCCGAACAAGCTCGCAAAGCTCGGAAATATCTCCCGTGTGGCGCGCCCCCATCTCCGCAACAAAGAAATCATATGCGTTCAGGTCCGCGTTTTCGATCGCCTTCGCGATGCCCAAAGGCGTATTGTACGATTCGGGCGTCGCAAGCACTTTGTATTTTTCGGAAAGAATGACTGCCAGAAAATTTTTGACGCTGGTCTTGCCGCAGCTGCCCGTAATGCCGATCTTTACGCATTTTGTGCCGTGCAGTTTTTCGCGTGCGGCCGCGAGATATTTTTTGTTTTTATGCGAAGAGAAAGGCTTTTCCAAAGCATTCGCCGCGAGCAGGAGCATCGGCTCGCAGAGAGGCAGAAGTGCGATCAGAATATAGCGCAGATGCCCGACCAATTCATGCTTGGAGTAATACGCGATAGCGTTCGCCGCGAGAACGATCAAAAATGCCGCGACAAACAGCACTAAAATATGCAGAACGTACACGCGTTTTGCGCGCGCCGTAGGCGAAAGCGGCACTTTCAGGGCATTCCTTTCCGCCGCACACCAGACCGCACAAAACAAAAGCACGGGTACGATCGATATGTACGCCGCCCACTTTCCAGCAAACGAAAAGCACAATCCGAGCACGAGTGAAGACAGAGCGATCAGAAAAGCAAGCAAAGTAAAGCGCGAACGCGCCATGTTCCCTTTGCGGAAAAGCCATGCAAGATAACGTTTTCCGCCGTAACCCGCCTGTTGCAGCGCACCCAAAAGGGTGAACGAACAGAGCGCGAACAACAGTGCGCACGCGAGCGATACGATCACATATTCAATGATTGCGGTCAGTGTAAACATCCGATCTCCTTTTTCCTAAGAATGTACGGCGCGCTTTTTTCCGTATTGTATCAGCGGAAAAACTCGCGCGCAACGGCGTTAAATTCCTGCGGCCGTTCGCAGAAACAAAAATGAGTGCAATCCTTCATCCATATCAGACCGCTCCCGCGCGTTCCCGCCGAAAGAATGCGCGCCATATACGGCGGCGTGGCGGTGTCCCGATCCCCGAAAACGTACAGCACGGGAACTTCAATGCGCGCAAGGCACGGAGTCAGATCCTCGTTGACGATTTTTTTAAAACTCTCGCGCATGACGGGAGACAGGGTGCGGAACTCCTTGGACCCGAAGTGCCGTTCGGCAAATTTCGGCGCCGCTTTTTTGACAATGCGGTACCATTTTACCCGCAACGCATACCGCAAACCGCGCCGCGGCGGTATGCCCGCACAGCCCGTTAAAAGGGCGCGGGAAAAACGCTGCGGGTAATTTGCAAGCAATTTGAGCGCGACTCGCCCGCCGAAGGAATGCGCAAGGATGCGGCATTTGCCGATTCCGAGCGCATCGAAAATTTCCAGTGTATGCGCGCAGTAATCGTCCACGGACCAAGGCTCGCAAAGCTGCGAGCTCTTGCCCATACCGACGAAATCGAAAGCCGTCACGCGATAATATTGCGAAAAAAACCGTATCTGATGGTAAAAACTTTCTTTGCAAGAGAGGTAACCGTGCAGCATGACGAGCGGCTCGCCTTCCCCTTCCTGCAAGAGCGAAATTTCCTTTCCTCCGATGACGATCTTTGTCCCCTCCCGCAATTATTCCTGCCGCTTTTTGAGCGGCTTTTCCATGATGAGCGCATCCTCGCCGTCGCCGTAATAGCGCGGCCGCACGTAGCGCCCGACATACCCGTGTTTCAAATATAAAAGCATTGCCGCCGCATTGGACACGCGCACTTCCAAAAACATCCTTTCGACGCCCAGGCTCACGGCTTCCTCTTCAAGCGCGTCAAGGATCTTGCCCGCAATCCCCTTGCGGCGATACGCCTCTCTTACCGCAATGTTCGCAAGATCCGCGTCTTCTCCTGCCGCCGTGATAAAACCATATCCGACGATCCTGCCGTCTTCTTCGGCAGCGACGGTGCGCACGCTTTCATTGAAAAAAGAATCGGCAAGCATGCGGTACGTCCAAGGATCCGAAAAGCACTCTTTTTCCAGCTCCGCAATTTGCAATATGTCTTCGTACACCCATTTTCTGTATGTCATACCCGCTCTACCCCATCTTTATCGCACCGTCTTTTCAATGCGCGTTCTCTTCCGCCTGGCTCTTTTTTAAATAAAATGCCGCCAAATCGCCCAAATCCTTTTCACTCTTAGCGCAAATCGCACGCAATAGCCCCGCCGCGGGATCGGCTTTTAAATACGGAACAGACAGAGGCGTCGCGGCGCAGACAGTATATTCACCCGCCAAACGGGCAAGTTCGTCGGCACCGACAATTTGCGGGGAAAGCAAAATACTCTTATCCGCAGCAAACCCGCATACATAAAAATTGCCGCGGCCCGCAGGGATCGCGGCGAGCGCCTTTGTCTCTGTATTATATGCCAGCGTTTCGAAAGATGTTATGCCGAGCGCAGGCTTTCCTGCCGCCGCGCAAAACCCCTTCGCCGCCGAAATTCCGATACGGATGCCCGTAAACGAGCCCGGGCCCGTGACCGCACAGAAAAAATCGCAGTCTTCGGGGGAAAGATGTGCGCGTGAAAGCGCTTCGTCCACTGCGTCCATCAGGCGAACGGAGTGCTGCATGGCACAGTTTTCCTCAAACACCGTCTCCGCCTTTCCGTCTTTGCAGGCGATCACGCTCAGATGTTCGCCGCTCGTATCGATGGCAAGAAAATTATTCAGTCGCATACGATCTCCCTTTCATTTTCGCCGCGCTTCACGATGCGGACCCGTTTGCAATGCTCGGGAAGCAATTCGGCGATGTTTTCCGCCCATTCAATGACGCAAATACCCTTCCCGTAAAAATAATCGCAAAGCCCCAGCGCCTCCGCCTGCGCCCCGCTCGTGAGCCGGTAACAGTCATAATGGTAGAGTTTTCCGCCATAATCGTTCATATACGCGTAGGTGGGACTGGTGATCTCGTCGGGAATGCCGAGCGCCTCCGCGATGCCCTTGACGAACACCGTTTTTCCCGCGCCCATCTCTCCTTCGAGCAAAACGACATCGCCCGGGACAAGAGTTTTTGCGTATTCTTTTGCAATTTGAATGGTGTTTTTTTCGCTGTCTGAGATCATTTCCCTCTCCAAAAAAAGAGAATCGGCCCGAACAAGACCGATTCTATTATAGTATATCGAGCGCGATTTTGCAATTAAAACTTGTTTAAAAGGCGAGAAATTCTCTTATACAACAAAAGCGTGACCGCCGAAGCAATAATGCAACGCAAAAGATTGAACGGAACTACGGAAAGCGGCAAATAGTAAGCATAGAAGTTTTCACTCGTTACCGAGGGGAACAGTGATGTCACCATGCCCGCAATCGCATCGATCCCTCCGAAAGCTTTGGCATATGCGGGTACAATAATAAAACGGTTGGACAAAACAGAAACACCCGTGGAGCAAAGAGTGCCGACCAAAAGAGCGATGAGCGCACCGCGGAAAGTACGGTTATATTTATAAATGAGACCGGCGGGAACCACAAGAGTCAGGCCGCAAATCAAGTCGGAAAGATCGCCCGTAAAGGCAGAAGCGGTACCTTGCAATATCAGTTTAATACAGATTTTGATCACGACAATGATCGATCCCGATACGGGTCCGAGCGCAAATGTTCCGATCAGTGCGGGGATATCTGCAAAATTGAGTTCCAGCCACGGCGGAAAAAGCACGGGCATGGGAATGCGTATAAGCTGCAAGACTGCGGCCAGAGCGGCAAACATTCCGATTTTTGCGAGCGTGGAAGCAGAGAAAAACCTCTTTTTCGCCGTGCTCACAGGTTTGTTCTCCTCTGCGGGAACTTCCTGCAATCGTTCTTCCTTCATAAAACACCTCGAAAAAAATATTTTCAAGGGGCAAAGAAAAGCCCCGTTCGATAGAACGGGGCGCTTTTTTGAAATCGTTCGGCGCGCTGCAATTTTTCCCGCGCGGGTGAATTCCAAAAACATTCTTTTCCTTTCCGGACTGTACCGTCGGTACGGGAATTGCACCCGTTCGGAGGCTCGCGCCTTTCGCAGACTTTCACTGCCGGTGGGGAATTTCACCCCGCCCCAAAGAATCGTTTTTTGATTACTCCTATTATAATACAAACATAGCGCGCTGTCAATCGCTATGAAAAGAATACGCGGCGATTTTTTCGATGCAAAACGGAATCTTGCCCGATGATCTCATGCGCGCGTTTTATTTCGTCAAATTATTCTTATCTTACATAATATCGTTTGCGTACAGCGGATATTTTTCGCAAAGCTTTTTGACTTCCGCGCGCACAGCATCGAACGCCCCTTCCTTTTCGGCAATGATCTTGGAAATGAGCTGTGCGACCTTGCGCGCATCCTCTTCCTTAAATCCGCGCGTGGTAATGCTCGGCGTGCCGATGCGGATGCCGCTCGTAATGAACGGTGAGGTCTCCTCGAACGGGATGGTGTTCTTGTTGACCGTGATGTTCACTTCGTCCAGCATTTTTTCCAGCTCTTTGCCCGTCATGTTCTTGTCGCGAAGGTCGACGAGCATCAGGTGGTTGTCCGTGCCGCCCGAAACGAGACGCACGCCGCATTTCTTGAATTCGTCCGCCATCGCCGCGGCATTTTTGACGACCTGTTTCTGGTATTCTTTGAATTCGTCCGAAAGCGCTTCCTTGAACGCGACCGCTTTGCCCGCAATGACGTGCATGAGCGGGCCGCCCTGCATGCCGGGGAACACTGCCTTGTCGATCGCTTTGGCGTACTGCTCTTTGCACATGATCACGCCGCCGCGCGGGCCGCGCAAGGTCTTGTGCGTAGTCGTCGTCACGATATCCGCGTACGGCACGGGCGAAGGATGCAGTCCCGCCGCGACCAGCCCCGCGATGTGCGCGATGTCGACCATGAGATATGCCCCGACTTTGTCCGCGATCGCGCGCAGACGGGGAAAATCGATGATGCGCGGATATGCGCTCGCTCCGGCTACGATCATTTTGGGTTTGTTTTCGATCGCGAGCTGTTCCAATGCATCGTAATCGATGCGCTCATCCTCTTTGGAAACGCCGTACGGCACGATCTTGAAATATTTCCCCGAAATGTTGACGGGAGAACCGTGCGTGAGGTGTCCGCCATGGGAAAGGTTCATGCCGAGAATGGTATCGCCGGGATTCAAAAGCGCGAAGTACACCGCGGTGTTTGCCTGCGCGCCGCTGTGCGGCTGTACATTGACATGATCGCAGCCGAACAGCTGTTTGCAGCGCTCGATCGCGAGATTTTCGACGATGTCGACGTACTGACAGCCGCCGTAATAACGCTTGCCGGGCAGCCCCTCGGCGTATTTGTTGGTCAGGTGCGAACCCACCGCCGCCATCACCGCGGGGGAAACAAAGTTCTCGCTCGCGATCAGCTCGATGTTCCCGCGCTGGCGGTCAAGTTCGAGCTTCATTGCGTCATACACTTCTTTGTCGGCGTTTTTCACTGTCGTAAGATCGATCATCGTTTTATCTCCGTAAGAATTTTATTCACTTTTTTATTATAGCGCAAATTTCGGCATTTTTCAAGAAAAAGAGCGGCGCGCGAAAATTTTTTTGCGCGCGCCGCTCAAATATTTCCGAAGCCGTTTCTTGCAGCAACTTCAATATTTTCCATGTTTCCGTGTCTTAACATACTATGCATTCAATTACATCTTTCTTTCCATAAAAATATGCACCCCAAAAGTTTCCGAATTTTGGGGTGCATATCAATATTCCGTGCGTCTTCTTACATTATTTATTGCGTCTTTGTAAGCCGCGTTTCGTCACGCAAAAAACTGCCGCCGTACCTGCCAGCACAACCGCCGCCACGGCAATCCCCGTGCCCATATTGCCGCTGCAACCCGCTTTGACCGTCGTTCCGTCATCCGTGTTGCCGTCCTCATCCGACGTATTTCCGCCATCCGTCCCCGCATCCGTCTTCGTTACGGTGACGGTCGCGCTCGCGCTCTTTGTCTCGTCAAATTCCGAAGCGGCGATGACCGTGAGCGTCTGCGCCGTTTCGTCCGCCGCGACCGTCAGGGTTCCGTTTTCGTCGATGGAAGTACCCGCGCTGTTTGCTCCGCTCACGCTCCAGACAACGCCCGTGCCGAACTCGCCCGTCCCCGCCACTTCCGCGCGGAAAGTCTGCGTTTTTCCGACTTCCACCGAAGCGCTTTCGGGAGTGACTGTGACACCCGTTACCGTTGCGGGTACTTTTATCGCGACATATTTATAATCGCCGTAGTTTTCGGGATCGTATTCCGTTTTCTGCGTGCCCTGCACATCGGACGCCGCCGAAACGATCAAATTATCCGAAACGACGGGCGCTTTGTCCAACGCTCTCGAATCGCCGAAGAACACCGCTTCGCCGCCGTCGATCGTAAATTCGCCCTGGCAGGAAATGCCGACCGCCTCGCCGATGCCGCAACTCGCTCCCGCGCGCACCGAACCGCCCGTAACCGTCACCGCTCCGTCGCTGTAAATGCCGACTGCCTGTTCGCCTTCGGTATTTCGGGTAACGCTCGCCGAAACGTTCACCGTTCCGCCGCTTACGGCAATCGAACCGCCCTCGCCCCGCGTGTAGATCCCGACGCCCAGCTTGCTCGTGCTCGGAACGTTTATATCCAGCTCGCCGCCCGAAATTTCGATATTTCCGCCGTTTTCCATGCGCTGCGTAAAGATACCCAGATAAAGCACGTCGACGGAGATCTTTCCGCCCCGTATGTAAACGTTTCCGTCCTCGGTTTCGATATTGCCGCCGCAGATCCCGATGCCGGAATCGCGGGCAGTACTGGAAACCGAAACCTGCGCATCGCCGCCGATCGTCACGTCACCCTGCCGCGCAAACAGACCGTATTCATTGAAATTTTCGATCGTGCACTTGCCGCCCGTTATTTCGATATCTCCATACGTCGAATACACGCCCGCCATCTGACCGTTCGTTTTCAGTTCGCCGCCGCGGATCTCGATCTTATGATTGACCGTCAGGCATCCTCTTTTGGTCGAACCTACGGCATTCAAAGTAAGCGTGCCGCTCTCCAGCGTAAAGTTACCGCTTTCATCTGTCTCCGCGCCCGATTTTTCAAGCACATCCATCGGATATGCATTCCGGTTCCTGGACGTTTCTTCTTTATACCCGATCCAGACCGAACCTTCTCCCTTCACCGTCAGATTGCTGTCATAGAACAACAGCCCCTTATTGATGCCGCTCGGCGCGAGATAAATTGTGCTTTCACCCTGCAACACCAACTCTACGTCACCCTGCGCGGCAAGCGCCGTGTACGTCCAATTTCCCGGCGAATATGTCACTTTCGTTCCCGCATACAGCTCCGCGTCCTGCAAAACGATCTGCGCCGCGCCGTCCGCTGCGGGTTTGTATGTAACCGTGCCCGCCCCGGCTTTGTATACCGTTTCCGCAGTCGGCGGCGAAGTGAGCAAATCAATACCCGTTTCCGCGTAGTCTGTTTCTGCGGCACCCGCCTGCAAAATCGCGGCACAGCTCAGACAAACGCACAAAAAACACGCCGCGGCAAAAAACGCAAAAATCGCTTTCAACCGTTTCCGTAAAATCATGATTCCGTTCTCCTTTGTAAATGATTCAAATTTTTATATCGATCTTGATTGCGCAATTTGGTATGAACAATATAGCAAAACCGAGCGAAACTGTCAATAAATACACGGCCGCCAGAAAAAATCTTTTTGAAAAAAGCACTCTTTCACAAAAGCGACAACGGCTTTTCATGCAGCGGACATAAATCTTTGCAAATACCTTTTTCGGCGAACCCGCACGCAACAAAAAGCGGCAGGACGATATTTCGCGCCCTGTCGCTTTAATTTTGCGATCTTTCGATCAGATAATCTTTTCTACAAATTCTTTCATGGCATCTTTGGGAGCAAAGCCGATATTTTTACCCGCGAGCCCGCCGTCTTTAAATACCATCACGCACGGAATGCTCATGATCGAGTATTCGCGAGCAAGGTCGGGATTGTCATCGACATTGATCTTGACAAACGTCGCTTTGCCGCTCATTTCCTCGCTCAGCGCTTCCATTACGGGCGAAAGCATACGGCAAGGGCCGCACCAATCGGCATAAAAATCCACAACGAGCGTCTTTTTCTCCGCCATCGCCGCCGCAAATGCAGCAGCATCAAATTTTTCTACCATATTTGTTTTCCTCCTCCGATAATTTTTGATTGTCCGAAAACAATGCAGCATCCCGTTCAAGGGACGTTTCCTTTTCGTCAGTATGCAGAATTTCGACAACTTCCATTCCGAACCCGCGCGTTTTTGAAAAGAGCCGATCGCATGCGAATACCGCTCCGAACCCGAGCGCAAGTCCTGCAAAAAACAGTACGGGCGCCCAGAACTCCCGTTCAAAGCACAGTGCCCCGATCAACACGCCGATACCGCCCAAAAGCACGGGGATAATATAGACAATGAACGATGCAAGCAATCGATTGTCCTTTTCCGCCTGCACGATGACGCGCTCGCCCGCTCGGGCTTTCGCGCTGTTGAGTGCCTTGACTTTTACGCGGGACTTGCCGTCTTTGAACGCGCATATCTTGCATCCTTCGCATTCGGGATGTTTTTCGATCTGTACGACGGCGATTTTGCCCGCCGTCTTTACGACGGTCGCGATCTCTTTCATCTGCTTTTATGCACCAAAAAGTCGACGACGTCTTCGGCATTTACCGACTCGGACGTCGATTCCGCCATATTTTTGATGGTATATTTGCCGCTTGCGAGCTCGTCGGAACCGATGACGACGACAAATCGTGCGCCGATCTTGCCCGCATATTTGAACTGCGCCTTGACCGAACGCGCCGCATGGTCTGTATCTGCGGAAAGGCCTGCCTTGCGCAGCTTGTCCGCCAGGGCAAACGCCGCCGCCCTGCCCGCATCGTCCAAGCCCGCAACATATACGTCGAGAGCAGGCTCCTCGGGAATGTGTTTGCCTGTATTTTCCAAAACGAGCAACATGCGCTCAATTCCGCTGCCGAATCCGACCGCCGGCACCTGCGGTCCGCCCAAATTTTCGATGAGAGTGTCATACCTGCCGCCGCCGAGCACCGTGCCCTGCGCCCCGATGGACGTCGACACAAATTCAAACACCGTTTTGGAATAATAGTCCAACCCGCGCACGAGCTTGGGGTTGAGTTTGTATTTTACGCCGCAGGCATCGAGAATGGCTTTGAGCTTTTCAAAATGCTCACGGCATTCATCACACAGAAAATCGGTGGTCTTGGGCGCATTTTCGTTGATTTTGGAGCACACTTCTTCCTTACAGTCGAGGATGCGCAGCGGATTTTTTTCAAACCGCGCATTGCAGGTCGGGCACATCTCGGAAAGGTGCGGACGCAGATACTCTTTGAGCGCTTCGTTGAATTTCGGACGGCAGTGTTTGCAGCCGATCGAATTGAGGTTGAGCTCTACGCCTTCCACGCCCAGCGCCGCGATGTAATCGCGCGCAAGCATGATGACTTCCGCATCCGTTTCGGGGCCCTTCCCGCCGAATATTTCCACGCCGAACTGGTGATGTTCGCGGAGCCGCCCCGCCTGCGGGCGTTCATAACGGAATACGGGCGTGATATAATACATCTTCAAAGGCAATACGCCGCCCGCAAGCCCGTTTTCGATAAACGAACGCACGACTCCCGCCGTACCCTCGGGCTTTAACGTGATGGAACGGTTGCCCTTGTCAAGGAACGTATACATCTCCTTGTTGACAATGTCCGTCGTATCGCCCACACCGCGCAAAAACAACTCGGTATGCTCGAAAACAGGCGTACGGATCTCTTTTAAATTATAAAGCGCCGCGACACGCCTTGCCGTGTTTTCAACAAAATGCCATTTATAGGCTTCGGCAGGCAAAACGTCCTTTGTACCTTTGGGTATGTTAATCATAAAAACTCCTTCTATTTGTTCACGAAATTTCTTTTGAGCTGACAAAAGAAATTTCCGTGAGTTTCAGGGGAAACCCGAACGGTTTTCCCCTCGTTACGGCATATATAAGGGCACCCTTATTTCTAATGCCGTAACTTCACCTCTTCCGTAAGCCTACGGCAAATCGGGGGAAAAAGCCAAAAGTGTGATTTCGGCTTTTTCAATTTTTTATTAAATAATTTCTGCGCGTTCCAAAATCGCAATTTTGGATAAGCGCACTCAATTTGTCGCATACCTGCGACCTCAAGCGGGTGAATGCGGCGCGCGATTTGATAAGCAAGCCAACCGAATAGCGGGTGAAGGCTTGCAATTCAAATTTGTGCAAAGCTCTTAAATATTGCAAGCCGAGGGCGCAGCCCTCAGAATCTCGACTTTTCGCAGCGCCTTTGCGCGAGAAAAGTGAGAATATTCGGTGTGCCCTAAAAAAGGCGCGCCGCAGAGGGCAGAGCCCTCAAATCTCGACTTTTTCTTTCGTCAGCTCGAAAGAAAAAGCGTGAACCGCGTCACAGTACGTATTTTTTCAAATCGCGGTTTTTGATGATTTTTTCCAAATGCTCGTCGACATACTTTTTATCGATCGTGACCGTGACCTGCGGATAATCCCCGCCTGCATTGAAAGATATATCTTCCAACAGATATTCCATGACCGTATGCAGACGGCGCGCGCCGATATCTTCGCTCGTCGCGTTCATATCGGCGGAAATATAGGCGATCTCCTCGATGGCATCCTCCGTAAACTGTAAGTCAATATTGTCCACGGCAAGGAGTTTTCCGTACTGGGTCGTGATCGCGTTCTGCGGCTGGGTCAGAATTTTGATAAAATCTTCTTTGGTCAGGCTTTCCAGCTCCACATTGATGGGGAACCGCCCCTGCAATTCGGGAATCAAATCTTCCACTTTGGAAATGTGGAACGCCCCTGCTGCAATAAACAGGATGAAGTCTGTCTTGACCGCGCCGTACTTGGTCATGACCGTACAGCCTTCGACGATGGGCAGGATATCGCGCTGCACCCCTTCGCGGGAGACATCCGCCCCGCCCTGATTGGCTTTGCCTGCGATCTTGTCGATCTCGTCGATAAATATAATGCCCTGTTCTTCGGCACGCGCGAGCCCTTCGGTATTGACAGCGTCATTATCGATAAGTTTTTCCGACTCTTCGTTGATGATCTGCTGCATCGCCTGCTTTACGGTCATCTTGCGGCGCTTCTTCTTTTTCGGCAGCATGTCGCCGAAAATCGAACCGATGTTGATCTCCGCGCCGCCCGGCACGATCTCCATGCTCTTGGGCGCGTCCACCACTTCGATCTCGATCTGCGTATCATTGTATTTGCCCGCGCGGAGTTCTTCCAAAAGCCTCGCGTCGAAAACTTCCTTCGACATTTCTCCGCGCTCGCCCTTTTTCATTTCCGAAAGTACGGCGACGATCTTCTTTTCCGCCGTCCCTTCGGCACGGACCGCCACTTCTTTCATCTTTTCTTCGCGCACAAGACGGATGGAACACTCCACCAAGTCGCGGATCATGCTCTCTACATCCCTGCCGACATACCCCACTTCGGTGTATTTGGTCGCTTCCACCTTGATGAACGGCGCTTTGACAAGCTTTGCAAGCCTGCGGGCGATCTCCGTTTTGCCGACACCCGTCGGCCCCTTCATAATAATGTTTTTGGGCGTGATCTCTTCGCGGTCCGCTTCCGACAGCTGACTGCGGCGGTAACGGTTGCGCAGAGCGATCGCGACGGCGCGTTTCGCCTTGTCTTGCCCGATGATATATTTATCCAATTCGTTTACGATCTGTTTCGGAGACAGATGATTCATAAATAGTCCTCCTCTTTCAATTGCGGGAAAACCGTTCGGGTTTTCCCTCATTCACGACTTTTCGTTTTGTCAGCTCAAAACAAAAAGCGTGAACATTTTTACACCGTTTCCACGGTGATATGATCGTTTGTAAATACGCAGATCTCGCTGGCGATCTTCAACGCCTTATACGCGATCTCTTCCGCCGAGTAATCGGTCTCCTGGATGAGCGCGCGCGCCGCCGCGAGTGCGTAATTGCCGCCGCTGCCGATGGCGCAGACGCCGCCGTCCGGTTCAATGACCTCGCCGCTGCCGCTGAGCATCAAAAGCTGATCTTTGTCGGCAACGATCATCATGGCTTCGAGTTTACGCACCATTTTGTCATTGCGCCAAAGTTCCGCGAGTTCTACCGCCGAGCGCATGAGGTTGCCCGAAAATTTATTGAGCATGCCCTCAAAACGTTCGGAAAGGGAAAACGCGTCGCTGACCGAACCCGCAAAGCCGAGTACGACTTTGCCTCCGTAAATGCGGCGCACCTTCACCGCGCTGTTTTTAAAAACGATGGATTCGCCCATCGTGACCTGACCGTCTCCGGCAATTGCCGTACTGCCGTTCTTTTTAACGGCACATATAGTTGTTCCCCTGAATTCAGGCATAATATCCTCCTTTTTTCGATAATAAAACCTATAAAATTATTTCGGCATTTCTGCCGATCCGTGATTGAATTCTTCTTTTGCGATCTCGCCGATGCGTAAAAGCGCGCGTTCGGCGAACATTTTCTTTTTCAAAGCCTTATCGCGCGCCTGTTCGAAAAGGGGCGCGAGAATGCCGTAATTGGCGTTCATCGGCTGAAAATCGGGATTGGGTGTCGAAATATGCAGGCATAGCGCCCCCGAAACGGTCGTCGCGTCCCACGCGACGGGCGGGCGGCCTTCGATTTTCCCGGCGCAGGCGATCGCCGCGATCAGCCCGCTTCCCGCGCTCTCGACGTATCCCTCCACGCCTGTGATCTGCCCCGCAAAAAATACTGTCGGGTCGCTTTTGAGCGAATAATCGGCATTGAGCACGGCGGGCGCATTCAAAAAAGTATTGCGATGCATGACGCCGTAACGCAGGTATTCGGCATTTTTCAGCGCCGGAATGACGGAAAACACCCGTTTTTGCTCGGAAAATTTCAAATTGGTCTGAAACCCGACCAAATTGTATGCACTGCCCGCGCAATTTTCCTTGCGCAATTGGAGTACTGCATACGGCCGCTTTCCGTTTTCGTCATATAGCCCGACAGGCTTCATCATGCCGAACCGCAACGTATCTTTCCCGCGCGACGCCATGATCTCAACGGGCATACAGCCCTCAAATACTTCGCGCTTGTCAAAATCGTGCACGACGGCGCGCTCGGCGCTGCCCAGCGCCTCGACAAATGCGTCATACTCTTCCTTGGTCAGCGGACAGTTGACGTAGTCACCGTCCCCTTTCCCGTATCGGTCTGCCGTAAACGTCTTGGAAAAATCAATGCTCTGCGCCGAAACAATGGGCGCCGCGGCATCGTAAAAAGCGAGATTCCCGCCCAGCTTTGCGGCGATATCTTCGGCAAGTTTGCCCTGTGTGAGCGGCCCCGTCGCGACGATCGCATACCCTTCGGGAATCGCCTCCGCCTCTTCGCAGACATACTCGATCAAAGGATTTTGTTCGATTTTGCGGGTAACGTACGCGGAAAAAGCATCACGGTCCACCGCAAGCGCCCCTCCCGCGGGAACGCGCGTCGCATCCGCCGCCTCGATGATCAGCGAGCCGAGCATGCGCATCTCTTCCTTTAAAAGCCCGCAGGCATTGCCGTACACGTCGTTGCTTTTGAGAGAATTGCTGCACACCAGCTCCGCCAATCCTTCGCTGTGATGCGCGGGCGTGAACGATTTCGGCTTGCAATCGTAAAGCCGCACGCGGATGCCGCGCTTCGCAAGATATTGCGCCGCCTCGCATCCCGCCAGCCCCGCGCCGATCACCGTTACCGTCTTACCCATCCTTTCTCCGTCCGTTTTTGTTTTAGCACTCTCAAATCAAGAGTGCTAAAAGTATTATAAATCGAAACGGTCAAGATGTCAAGGATTTTTTGCGCAATTGGAAAAATATTCTTTTCGCCATAGTTTCGTAAAGAAGGGCGGACGCCCGTCGGGCGTCCGCATATAAATCATTCTTCTTTTGAATCTTTTTCTTCGTCGGGTGCGTCGATCGTATAATCGCAGGAGGAACATTTGATCTGTTTTGCCTTGCGCACGAGGTATTTGCCGCACTTGGGGCACTTTTCGGCAAGCGGCATGTCCCAGCTCATGAATTTGCATTTCGGATAGTTGGAACAGCTGTAAAATATCTTGCCGGATTTGCTCTTCATGCGCCGCGTGGGAGCCCCGCACACGGGACACACCCCCGCAATTTCGGAAATAGGCTGGTTGGTCCCGCACTTGGGGCAGCTCAGATATTTTCCGTAGCGCCCTTTGCGGTAGATCATCAGTTCGCCGCATTTGGGGCATTTTTCCTTGGAAAGTTCGCTCTCGAAAGGCAGGATCGCGTTGCATTCGGGATAGTTGGGGCAGGCAAGGAATTTTCCGTATTTGCCGCTCTTGACGACCATGTTTGCGCCGCATTTGGGACATTTCGTCGCAGAAACTTCCATGCCTTCGCTCTTGATGTTGGAGCATTCGGGATAATTGGAACAAGCGAGGAACTTGCCGTAACGCCCGCTCTTGCGGATCATGGGGTGCCCGCATTTTTCGCAGAGGATATCGGTCATTTCGTCGCCGTCGTTGGCGGCAAAGACGAGTTTTTCGGCAAACGGCGGATAAAAATCGGCAATGATCTTGTGCCAATCGGTGTCCCCTTCCTCAATGCCGTCGAGAAGATCCTCCATGTGCGCCGTAAATCCGACGTCCATAATGTCGGTGAAATATTTCATCAAAAGATCGGTGATCTGGAACGCCACCTCGGTGGGGACCATGTATTTTCCGTCTTTGGTAACATATTTGCGGCGGGTGAGCACGGAAATGATGCTCGCATAGGTAGAAGGCCTGCCGATCCCCTTATCTTCCATCGCCTTGACGAGAGACGCGTCCGTATAGCGCTGCGGCGGTTTTGTAAATTTCTGTTCCGCCGTAAATTTGACGAGATCGAGCTCTTCTCCCTCTTTGAGATCGGGTAAGAGTTTGCCCGTTTCGCCCTCTTCGTCCTCTTTTTTGATTTCCTGATAGACGGCGGTAAACCCTGCAAATTTCAGCGTCCTGCCGCTTGCCTTAAAGCCGTAAATGCCGTTTTTGATCTTGATCTGAACGCTGTTATAGAGCGCTTCGCTCATCTGCGAAGCCATGAAACGCTCGTAAATGAGTTTATAGACGTTCCAATGCTTTTTATCCAGCACGCCTTTCAGGCTTTCCGGCGTACGCGTGATATCGATGGGACGGATACACTCGTGCGCGTCCTGGGCGTCTTTTTTGGATTTATAGAAATTGGGTTTTTCGGGGATATACTCTTTCCCGAATTTTTCGGCGATATATTCGCGCGCTTTTGCCTGTGCTTCGGCGGAAACGCGCACGGAGTCGGTACGGATATAGGTAACGAGAGCAATGTGCCCTTCCTTTTCGGTATCCATGCCCTCGTACAGGTGCTGTGCTACGAGCATGACTTCGGGCGAAGTCATACCGAATTTATTGGACGCATCCTGCTGCAGCGTGGAAGTGGTGAACGGCGCGGGCGCGTGGGATTTCGCGAGCGCTTTTTTGATCTCGGAAACGATATACGGATTGTCTCGCAGCTGTGCCTGCACCGCATCGCTCTCCTCAGCGCTTGCGGGTTTGTATTTTTTACCGTCTTTTTCGCTCAGAAGCGCCTTGAACGGAGAATAAGCCTTGGGTTTGTCCTGCAATTCCGCCGTGAGGTTCCAGTATTCTTCGGGAACGAACGCGCGGATCTCGCGCTCGCGGTCGACGATCAGCCGCAGCGCGACCGATTGCACGCGGCCCGCCGAAAGTCCGGAATGGATGCGCTTGCAAAGCAGAGGCGAAAGCTTGTAACCGACAAGACGGTCAAGCACGCGGCGCGCCTGCTGCGCGTCGACCAGACTCTGATCGATCTCGCGCGGATGCTTGAGCGCATTGGTGACCGCCGCGGGCGAAATTTCATTGAATTCGATGCGGCAGCTCTTGCCGTCTTTGAGTTTGAGAACGTTTTTCAGATGCCAGGAAATGGCCTCCCCTTCGCGGTCCGGGTCGGTCGCGAGATAGACGTTGTCCGCCTTTGCCGCCTCGTCCGCAAGCCGCTTGATCACCTGCTTTTTATCGGGGTTGATGACGTAAGTCGGTTCAAAGTTCTTGTCGATGTCCACGCCCAGCCGCTTTTCAGGCAGGTCTCGCACGTGCCCGCCCGATGCGTCCACACGGAATTTCCCCTTTAAATATTTGGAAATCGTTTTCGCCTTGGAAGGCGATTCGACTATAATAAGATCCATTGTTACCTCCTCATCCGTCCCGCTCCGCTTGCACAAGGCAGGACGCACAGACGGACTACTTCACCGCCGCCCAGCGGTTGCCGCCGCAGGGTGCGGCGAGCTTTTTCATCTCCAGTAGCATCAGTACGGAAGAAATTTCATGCTGTTTCAGGCCCGTCCGCTCCGCAATTTCCGAAATATGCGCCTCTCCGTCTTTCAGGCTGTTATAGACGGCAAGCTCCGCTCCCGTGAGCAAGACCTCTTCCGCCTCGGTCAAGTTTATACCAAAAGCGTCGGCAATGTCAACTAAATTATCGGTCAATTTTGCATATTCTTTGAGGATGGCGTTGCACCCGATGCCCGATTCTACACCCAAAGAATACGGAAAAGCAAACACATCTCGGCCGTAGGAATATGCGTAATCGGCAGTAATGCGCGTACCGCTCTTTTCGCCGCCGCTGATCACGAGCACACCCTCGCTAAGCCCTGCGATAATGCGATTGCGCGCCGGAAACAAAAAGCTGCGCGGGGCTTCGTCGGGAAGATGTTCGGTCAGGACAAGCCCCTGTTTTTCGACCTTTTCCAACAGGACGCGATTGCATTCGGGATAGACATAATCAAACCCGTAAGCGAGTACGGAAATGAGCTTTCCGCTTGCAAGCGCACCGGCGATCACCGCGCTGTCGCCGCCGTCGGCAATGCCCGTAACGATCGAGAAATACGGCGAAAGATCGCGCGCATACCTCTCCGCCGTGCGCAAGATCTGCGGCAAAGTGCGCCGCGAACCGACGATCGCAAATTTCCGCTCGTGCAAAAGTTCGGCTTTGCCGCGGCAGTACAAAACAAAAGGAGAATCGGGGATCTGCCGCAAAAGTTCCGGATACAGCGGCGAAGAAAACGATACGCATCGTATCCGTTTTTCGGCATACGTCTGCATCAAACCGTTCACATATTCGGATGTTTCCAGCGATGACGCGAGCGCATTGCACATCGCATCGCCGACGATCTTTTCGATCTCGGAGCGAAGGGAAGAAAATCTGCGCGCAAGCTCCAAAGGGTGTTTTGCCAACTGATACAGGCGCGCCTTTTTGCCGTAATCCAAATGAAAGGAATCCAGCCATATCTCCGCTTTTTCTTCTTTCGTGTACATCGATCGCGACTCCGTCCAACAATTTTATAAATCCGCGCTTTCGGCGCCAAAAGCTCTGCTCGCACGAAATCAATTAAAATTATCGTAGGTGCGGTAGGATACCGCTTCCAGAATATGTGCAGGCGCGATCTGCTCCGCGCCCTCCATATCCGCGATCGTCCGCGCGACTTTAATGATGCGCGCGCGGGCCCGGGCAGACAGTTTGAGCCTGTCAAACGAAAGGCGCAAAATCTCCTCGCATTCGCGCGACAGCGCGCAAAATTCGTGCATTTCCCTCTCGCCCATGTCGGCATTGACGCGCACCTTTCCCTCTTTGAACCGCGCGCGCTGGATACCGCGGGTACGCTCCACGCGCTCTTTGACCGCCGCCGAACTCTCCTCCTTAGCATCCGACACGAGATCGTCATACTTTACCGAGTCCACTTCCACTTGTATGTCGATACGATCCAACAGCGGACCGCTGATGCGCGAACGGTATTTGTGTATGGCGGCAGGCGTACAGGTACAAATTTTATCCGCACTCCCGTAATTGCCGCACGGACAAGGATTCATGCTCGCGCACAGCATAAAGTTTGCGGGAAACGTGACCGCACCGCCGCTTCGGGTAACGGTGATCACGCCGTCTTCGAGCGGCTGGCGCAGCGATTCGAGCGCCGAACGGGAATATTCGGGCATCTCATCGAGAAACAAAACCCCGTTATGCGCAAGGCTGATCTCGCCCGGCTTGATCGTGCGGTTCCCGCCGCCGCACAGCGAAACCGTCGTCGCCGTGTGATGCGGCGTGCGAAAAGGCCGCAGCGACACGATCCCCTCTTCGCTCAAAATCCCCGCAACCGAATGGATCTTCGTCACTTCCAACGCCTCTTCAAAGGTCATCGAGGGCATGATGGTCGGGATACAGCGAGCAAGCATGGTCTTGCCTGCGCCCGGAGGTCCCACAAGCAAAATATTGTGCCCGCCGCTTACCGCGATTTCCAGCGCCCGCTTTGCGGTCGCCTGTCCCTTCACATATGCCAGATCACAATTGTAATCCTGCGGCGAAGCGCCTGCATATTTTGCCGTTTCCAAAGCGGGAAGGGGCGCAAGTTTACTTAAATGATCCACAACTTCGGTAAGCGTGTGCGCCGCATACACCTGCACTCCGGCAATGTATGCCGCTTCTTTCGCGTTGCCCGAGGGGATCATAAAAGAAGTATATCCTTTCGCCTTCGCCGATATAAGCAGGGGCAAAATTCCCGTAACGGGGCGCAAGCTCCCGTCCAATGCAAGCTCGCCCAAAAACACGATACCCGCAAGATCGGCACCCGTAAGCTGTTCGGTGGCTTTTAAAATTCCCACCGCGATGGCAAGATCGAAACAAGACCCCTCTTTTTTTACGTCCGCAGGCGCAAGATTGACGGTGATCTTTTGTGCGGGAAATTTTCTGCCGCTGTTTTTCAGCGCGGAACGTACCCGTTCGCGGCTCTCTTTGACCGCCGCGTCGGGTAGCCCGACCAATTCGTATGCAGGAAGCCCGTTATTGATGTCCGTCTCCACTTCCACGGGGATGCCGTCCAATCCCGCAAGCGCAAAACTGATGACCTTTGAAAGCATAAGCCGACCTCCGTCCGCCCGCGAACCATCCGCCGCAGGCGATATCCAATCAAAAAAATTTCCGCGCCGCATCGCTGCGCCGCGGAAATCAACCGTTCTCGTGCGGCAAAACCGCCCGCAAAATTTCCGTTCCCCGGCGGGGACAACGCTTCCCGTGCGGGATCAGAACCTGTAATATCCGTTGGAAAGAAAGGTTGTCCAACCAAAACAAATGGTTGCCGCGAGCGTCGAAATCGGGATCCCGAAATACATCGGCACCGACAGCACAAAGATCACCGCATACACCGCAAGGATGCCTGCCAGCACTTTCAGCGTCGTATTCATGCGGATTCCGAAAACGCGCGAAACGCGGCTCGTGTCGTGCACATACGAAATATAGAACGTCAAAACGATGAACCCGATATAGAAGAAATCAAACAAAAATCCCTGCGACGCGCTCACATTGCCCGCAAACGCGTATTGCAAAAGTGATGTCAAAAGCCCGAGCGCGAGCACGGCATACGCGCGCAGTGCATGCCCCGCATGTTCCGATCCGTAAGCACCGCTCTTCCCGCCCGTAA
Source organism: uncultured Clostridia bacterium (assembly GCA_944328495.1). GTDB lineage: Bacteria > Bacillota > Clostridia > Christensenellales > Borkfalkiaceae > Borkfalkia. The sequence continues at coordinate 8,706 of CALVHR010000010.1, read as the reverse complement.
CGCAGTACAGAACGGCGTATACGGACGCAAAGATGAAACCGACCAAACCGGTAACGATCATTGCAATATTCAGCTGTGCATTGATCGCCATATAAGTCTGTGCAGAAGATGCGGAGAACAATGTTGCTCCTTTGAGTCCGATAAACCAGCCGAATGCAGACATTGCATTTCCCGCAGAAAAAGCGGTGACGTCACTGACCGTAAACGCATCTTTGATCGCATTTCCGATCAAACGGAAAATTCCGAGTGTCGGGCTTTCGGGGTTCGCTTCATACAGCCGCACATATGAATAATAAGAAGGAACGGATGCAAGCACATAGAACAGCACCGTCGCGACAATAAATGACACGAGCAGGAAAGCATACATGATGCGCGTTTTATAACCGTAATTGACGGCGAGCACGCGCTCTTTGCGTTCGCACTCGTCAATGTTCGCCTGCATCACCTCTTCGGAACGCTCGCTGAAATTTTTATCGCTCATCTCCTTGCGGATCGCGCGCGCTTCTTCTTTATGCGCGCGGGACTGCTTCACGGCTCCGATCACAAACAGGACCGCAAGTCCGATCAACGCAAACACGGCTTTGGGATCGACCGCAACGGCGAGCGCAAACATCAGGCCCGAGAAAAGAATATTGAGAGCCGAACGCACGGGCGCATCCTCCGATATTCCGTCCTCAAAGAACTTGAACATGAAATAATACGCGGCGACCGCAAAGAATGCCAGGAAAGGATACGCAAGCCCCAGCCTTCCGACCGTGAGAGCAAGTCCGCCGCCCGCAAACAGGCAGGCGAGCAAAAACCCGAATCCTTCGCTCTTGAACAGCCGCTTGCCGAATAAATACGCCAATCCCGCCAGCGCCGCAGTGAACAGCACCGACATGATGCGCAACCCAAAAAGGCTCTTTCCGAATATCGCAACGCCGACCATAGACAAGAGAGGTGCAAGCGGCCCGAAATCGGTACTCGTGAGATAATTCTCCCCCGTGGTATGCTTGCCGATCAGGATCCCGTCGATCTGCATCAGCGTGTACATTTCATCTTGTGTAAAATTGAAATACGCCGACGAACCCGTACGATAATTATTCTGCGCGTCCAAAAGTTCGGACACGCCTTCATACTTATCATTGCTCGCAAACAGATCGCGATACGTTGTCCATTTGGAAGAATCGGCAAATACCTTTTCTACTTCGGCACGGGCTGTATAAGCGGGGATCACATTGCCGTCTTTATCCACAAAGACAACTTCGTTGACCACCATGGACGAGGGGAATGAGATCTGTATGATGCGGCGGGTCGTGGATACGGTTTTGCCGGACTCCGTCAGATCGAATGCCTTGACCCAATTATAATTTGCGTTGGTTACGCCCCCCGACTGAGAATATAAATTCCCCAGTTTCAGGCTGCCGAGCCCCGTCGTGCTCCAGCTCAGCGTCGTCAGCGTCGCGGACGCGTGGCGGAAAGTCAGCGTGACATCCGAACCGACCTCTTCGTAGATCGCACCGACGTTCAGATACACCTTATCCAGCGCAACCGAAGATCCCGATTCGTTCTTGTTGTAATCGAGATAGACCGATACCGTCGTCCCCTCTTCCGCAAAATACGCCCCTCCCGGCGAATTGAATCCGCCGATCGTGCATGCGCCTAAAACGAAAAAGGCAAGCACCAGGATCGCCGCAGCTTTGGCAAACCTCGAATATTTTGCGAAGAACGCTTTGATCTTTGCTTTTTTGCTCTCTTTGATCGTTGCCATGTGTCATCCGTCCGTTACAAATCTTGTATATTCCATTATACCGCAAAAACGCCGTTCTGTAAACAGTTTTTGCATTTTTTCATACGTGAAATTTGCACTGCGGCGAAATTATCGAAAAAACAAAAGCTCCCCGATCGATCGGGGAGCTTTTTGCTCGGTTAACGAACTTCTTTGATTTTTGCCGCTTTACCGGTACGTCCGCGCAGATAATACAGTTTCGCCCTGCGGACTTTGCCTTTGCGGATCACGGTGATCCCTGCAATTTTCGGGGAATGCACCGGGAACGTACGCTCCACGCCTACGCCGTAAGAAAGCCTTCTTACCGTGAACGTTTCGCGGATCCCGCCGTTTTTCTTCGCGATCACGACGCCTTCGAACGCCTGCAACCTTTCACGCGTGCCCTCGACGACTTTTACGCTTACTTTTACGGTGTCGCCTACGTTGAATACGGGAACGCTGTCTTTCAGGTTCTCTTTCTCGATCGCTTCGATCAATCCTTTCATCGACTTTACCTCCATTGTTACTAAGCGTTCGTGGCTCGCGTTGCCAGAGGACCGCCCGAAGTCTTTTGCTATTTTATCATAATTTTTGACGTCTTGCAACCGTTTTTATGCGCCGATCTGCGATTTTTCGCCGCAAAATACGATTTTTTTAAAATTTCCTTTTTTCCGCAGAGAATGCGCCCGCGATGTGGTTAATTTTGTCCCCAAAGACCTCCACGACGTCGAGGCGCACCGAAAGTTCTTCTCCCGCGCGCATCTGCATATACTTGGCTATATTTATATAACGTTCCCGCTTTTGAAAATCGACCGCCTCCGCAGGCGTGCCGAATGTCTCGCCCGTGCGCGTTTTGACTTCGCACAGCACAAACGTCTCCCCTTCCCGCGCGACGATGTCTGCCTCGCCGAACGGTGTTTTATAATTGACCTTGACGATACGCAGTCCTGCCTTTTTCAGATATTTTACCGCCCGCTTTTCTCCGCTTCTGCCAAGAGCTTTTTTACGAACGTCCTGCGATGAATTTTGCATATTCCGTACTCCCTGATCGCATCTGTATGCGCCTTGGTGCCGTATCCTTTATGTTTCGCAAACCCGTACTGCGGATATATTTTATCATATTCGCACATCAGATTGTCGCGGTATACCTTTGCAAGAATGCTCGCCGCGCCGATACTGTAACTGAGCGCGTCACCCTTGACAATGTCTTTTTGCAAAAACGGCACGTCGATACGGAAATTTCCGTCCACAAGCAGCACGTCGGGCGGCACTGAAAGCCCTTCCGCCGCGCGCTTCATACAGCGCTTCGTCGCTTCGAGAATGTTGATCGAATCAATGACCTCTTCACTCTCCTCGCAAATACAGTAAGCGATCGCGCGCTCTTTGATGAGCGCCGCCAGCCGCTCGCGCTCGCTCTCGCGCAGTTTTTTGCTATCGTCGATACCCTCGATCAGCTCATCTTCCCTCAAAGGCAAGATGACTGCCGCACAAACGACCGGTCCTGCCAAAGGTCCCCTGCCCACTTCGTCCGCACCCGCAATGTACCGCGCGCCCGATGCAAGCATTTCTCTCTCAAAAAACAGTTTGTCTGCGAACTCCGTCTTTTTTTTCATCTGTATTGCCCTTCGTCTTACAGCGTCAGCGCCGACACTTCGTCCAGCGTGATCCTGCCCAGCCTGCCCTTGCGGAAATCATCCACAATGGCTTTTGCGCCGCGCTCATAATCAAATTCTCCGCCGCGGAGCATGAACCCGCGCCTGCGGCAAACCTGTTCGTACATCGCCAGCGGCGAGGAAAAATCTTCGATCCCGTACCGTTCGGTCAAAAATGACGGATACGTCTGCCCGATTTCGCGCAAAAGCTCGAGTGCGACATCGTCCATGTCCAAAATATCGTCGTTGATGCTCCCAATATATGCAAGGTGCCGCGCCAGCTCCTGATTGTCGAAAGAGGGCGGCATCGTGCCGGGCGTATCGAGAAGCTCGAACCCCGTACAGCGGATCCACTGTTTGCCGCGCGTGACCCCCGCTTTGTCGCCCGTCACGGCGCGCTTTTGCCCGCTGAGCGCATTGATGACCGTGCTTTTGCCCGTGTTGGGAACGCCGCACACCATCATTTTCGGAGGGCGCACGACTCCTTTTTGTTCGTCGCGTGCAAATTTTTCGCGCAGGACAAGCGCGATCTTCCCCGCGATCTGTTTCGCGGCGGGCGGCGCCGTGGCACTGCATTTGAGCGCAAAAGCGCCGTTCTTTGCAAATTCACCGATAAACGCATCCGTCTTTTTATCGTCGGCAAGGTCTGCCTTGTTCAATACATATAAAACAGGCTTCGTCCCGCAAAGCGCCGCAAGGTTGCGATTGTATGTCGCCGCAGGCGCGCGCGCATCGAGCACGACGAGAACGCCGTCCACAAGCTTCACGCTCTCCTCCATCATGCGCATCGCTTTGGTCATGTGACCGGGAAACCATTGAATGTGTTTCATAAAACTCCTTTAGCTATTCCTTCGCGCAAAAGCTCTCAAAAGAGATGAGAGCTTTTGCTTGATTTTTTAGAGAAAACCCGATGCTCGCCGCCCCCGGCGGCTTATCATTCGGTTTTCTCTCTGCGGCGATACGTTACGGCTCTCTTATTTTTTAGATCGCCGCATTCACTTTTTCCGCAAAAGCCGAATGTTTTCGGCAACTTGAGTGCGCTTGCAAAAAATGCGATTTTTGCGCGCGCAAAAAATTTTGTACTTCGCGAAAATCTCGGGAAGCTGTTCCCTGCGATTTTCCGCGACCAAAGGGCGACACCGCCGCAAGCCTACGGCTCGGCTGCGGTTCCTCCCTATTTGTTATTGCTTGATCTGCTCCGCAATGCCGTCCATAAAGTCTTGCGCACGTTTGAGATCGCGCGCGTCGGGATGCCTCTTGGCGATGCCGCCCATCGCTTTTAAAATGCCGAACGTATCATACCCGCGGCACCAAAATACCCCCAAATTGCGGCAATCTTTTTTGCAAAGCGCCTTCCGAAGGCGTTTGGAAAAATCTTTGTAACGAAACCCGCAAGTATAGACGAAAAACACTGCCTTGCCGCACAGAGCGTCCGTTTCGCACGCCCACGCTACCAGATCTTTGCGGAATCGGCAAAAATAGATCCCCGACGCGAGTCCGACGCAATCGTATGCAGACAAATCCGCATCTTTTGCCTCGGCGGGGGTGAACAGGTCGACATCCCGTCCGTCTGCCATTGCGCGAACCACTTTTTCGGTATTGTGATGATGCCCCGAAGCGTATATGATCGCCGTTTTCATACTTTATCGTCTTTTGTTCCGCAAAGCAGGTCGGGGCGCTTTTCGCGCGTGATCTTTTCGGATTGTTCGCGCCGCCATTTATCGATCTCGGCATGATTGCCGCTGCGCAAAACTTCGGGAACGACCAGCCCCCTGTATTCGACGGGACGGGTGTACTGCGGATATTCGAGCGCATTCTCCGAAAAACTTTCCTGCACCAGCGACGAGGTGTTGATCACGCCGTCCACATAGCGCGCAAGGCAATCCACAACGACCATGGCAGGCAGTTCGCCGCCCGTTAAAACGTAATCGCCGATGCTGATCTCCTCATCGATAAACAAATCGATGACGCGCTGGTCAATTCCTTCATAATGCCCGCAAAGCAAAATAATGTGCTCAAATTCCAAAAGTTCAAATACTTTTTGCTGGCGGAAGGTTTCCCCTTTTGGCGAAAGATAGATGCGCCGCGCCTTATGTTCGGGATCGAGCGCGTCGATCGCCGAACCGATGGGCTGGGGCGTCATCACCATGCCCGCGCCCCCTCCGAACGGATAATCGTCGCAGCGCAAGTGCTTGTTTTCGGTATAGTCGCGGATGTTCACCACGTTGATCTCGATTTTATTCTCTTTTTGTGCCCGCCCCAAAATGCTCGCCGAAAGCGGCGCAAACATTTCGGGAAAAAGCGTCAAAATATCGATCCTCATATCTGCCGCTCCGCGCAAAGCGCGTATTTCCTTTATTTGTGTTTCGCCTTTCATTTTACCATAAACAGCCGATTTTTACAAGCCTTTTTTCACGCAGCTTTGCGAAGGGGCATATATATGAAGCATGAAGACTTTCGAATACGATCGCCTGAAAGCGGTCCTATATGCGCGGCGCTGGGCATTTTCGCGCAATCCGCAATACTATTCCTTTGACGGACTCGGCGGCGACTGCACCAACTTCATCTCCCAATGCGTGTTTGCGGGCGCGGGCGTCATGAACTATACCCCCGTATTCGGATGGTATTTCCGCACCCCCTCCGATCGCACCGCATCCTGGACGGGCGTGCAGTTTTTCTATAATTTTCTGACCAAAAACGAAGGTGAAGGCCCGTTTGCCGAAGAAGTGCGCCCGCGCGATTTAAAGATCGGCGACGTCATACAGCTCGGGCGCGCGACGGGCGATTTTTACCATACCCTGCTCGTAACCGGTTTTCGTTTCGGGTTCCCGCTCGTGGCGGCGCATTCCTATGACGCTTTCGACCGCCCGCTTCTTTCCTATTCTTTCGAGCAGGCACGCTATCTGCATATCCTCGGCGTGCGTAAAGATGCGCCGCAAGAATAACTCTCCTTTTTATAAACAAATCGCCGCCGCGGGATTCTCCCGCGGCGGCGATTTGTTTTTTCTTTTACTGCTCGACAATAACTTGTTTTAAGCGCGCGGCGTCGAGCATCAGGATTTTTTTCTCCGCGTCGAAGCGCACGATCACCCCTTCCGCGGCGGGAAACATATATTCTCTGTCTCCGTCCTGCATCACGAATACGTCCGTATGCGCCGATAAGACGTCCGTGATCTCTCCGATGCGTTCGCCCGATTCCGTAACAGCCGCGCAGCCGATCAGATCGACGATATAGTATCTTCCTTCCGCAAGCGCGGGCGCCTCGCTGCGCAGCGCTTCCATTTGCTTGCCGCGATACAGCTCCGCCGCATTGCGGTCTGCGATGCCGCTCAGCGCAAGATACGCCGCCTGCGTATCCGTACGCGCCGAAAGCACTTTATATTCTTTCCCTTCAATAAAGACGCGGCGGAATTTTTTAATGTCTGCAACTTCGTCGAGAAGGGGCCGCACTTTCAGCTCGCCGCGAATTCCCTGCGGCTTTAAAATTTCGCCGATGACGATGGTTTCCTGCATACATTCTCCTCTTGCCGCACCGCTCGGTGCATTATTCCGAAAAAGAAAAGAAGCGGAAAATTATTCCGCTTTTTCCTTTTCCTTGATTTCAATGTTATATTTTTTGCCTTCTTTGGCGGAAGCACAGCGAACGAGCGTGCGGAGCGCCTTGGCGATCTTGCCCTGCTTTCCGATCACTTTGCCCATATCCGATTCTTCGAGCAGCACCACGATCTCCGTCGCGTTGCCTTTCTCGTTCACCTGATATTCGATGGCGTCTTTATGCTCTGCAAACTGCTCCACCACGTATTTCACGAGATCCAGCATCTGCTAATCCCCCTTTCCGATTACTTCTTTTTACGGGTCTTCGTGCGGGGCGCCGAAAGTTTGGTCGACTTTTCCACAATACCCTGACGGATCAGAAGAGTCTTGACCGTTTCCGTAGGCTGAACGCCTTTGGACAGCCAATCTTTCGCCTTGTCCGCATCGATCACGATCTCTTCGGGATTGGACGTGGGATTATAATGTCCGATCTTCTCGATGTACTCGCCGTCACGCGCCTTCCTTCCGTCTACTACGACAATACGATAGAACGGGCTCTTTTTGTCACCCAATCTCGTCAGTCTCATTTTTACTGCCATGATGATATCTCCTTTTACGGTAAAATAATTTGCTTTTTTTGCGGCTTTTGCCGATTACCGCTCTATTATAGCGAACAAAAAAACAACTGTCAAGCATTTTTACTTGACAGTTAAAATTTTTTGATTATTTGCCGCGCACTCGTTTTCGGTATGCGAGCGGCGTGAGACCGCCGAACTTTGAAAAAAGTACGATCAATCCTTTTGTATCGCTGTATCCGACCTTTTGAGCAATCTGTTCCACGGACAAGTCGGTATCCGCAAGAAAGCGGCACGCAAAGGCATATTTCTGCCGAAGAATGTACGAGCGCATCGACTCGCCCACATAATGTTTGAACAACCGCTCCAAATATACAGAATTATAGCCGAAATGAGCGGACACTTCCGCAGGCGTGGGCAGAGGACATTTGTACAAAATCCAACACATGATATTGTCGATCAGTTTCGGATATTTTTGCACCGTTTCACTGCGGCGAACGCGCAAAATTTCCGTAAGCAAAAAATACAAAATGCGCGATTGCTTGTAAAAACCGTCCTGCACACCAATCTCGGCTACATAGGCATTGAAGCAATCGGTCACTGTTTTTTCGGGAAAATTCCGCAATACATAATCTTGCGCGTGCTTTTCGAGAAAGGCACTGTATATGTCCTGTGTCTGCGCACCGAGCACATGAAAATAAATGATTTCCAGCCCGTCTTCGGCAGGAAAAAATACCGAACGCTCGGCGAGATGAAGAAAAGTCAGATCTCCTGCATGCAAACGATATTCCTTGCCATCTACTCGAAGAATCCCCTCGCCGCGCAGAACGTAATTGATCATATAAATATTGATCTTCTCCCGTTCAACATAATAGTCTGACCGAAGACATTCCCGCCCGGCGCTCGTTGCATAATAGAACAGCATCTTATCCTGCGGAACCGCCAGATAATGAAAAGACAACGTCTTTTCTTCATACAACGAATATTTGCTTCGAATGACTGCCATGGTCCTCTCCCCACAAATAAAAGTTTGAAAAAGCGAATTTTCAGTTTATTTATTCTATTGAATATATCTTTTTTTCAATTATAATGATATACAAACAAAAGTCAAGCGGCTTTGCAAAAAAGACCAGCTATGAAAAGTCAAGCAGATAAAGGGAAAATTATTCAGGAAGAATGATTTTGTAAGGCTCGTTGG
>CALVHR010000009.1 GCA_944328495.1 uncultured Clostridia bacterium | reverse complement strand
GGCGGAAAAGAGACGGTCACGGGCAAACCGCAGGAGATCCACATCTACTACAAGATCGACATCGACTCGGTTTTATCCGTCTGACAACTTAAAACCCTAAAATAAGTTTTATGTCCATTTGACTTGTTAGAAGGGTATGCCGAATATTATTCCGCAGAATTATCGCAAAAAGTAAAGCGCGGTATGAACGAAACGCGCCTGAAAGGAAACTATACTGGCGGTCATCTCTTGTATGGTTATAAAAAAGAAGGCAAAAAGGTTGTTATCGACGAGCAACAGGCAGAAGTTGTGCGTTTTATCTTTGAACAATATTCCATAGGTGTATATGTCAAACATATTCTGTTAGAACTTGATCGCAGAGGCGTGACTTATCACGGTAAGGAGTTTGGAAGAAGTACCGTTTATAACATATTGAAAAATGAAAAATATGCTGGTATTTATCGTTTTCGCGGGGAACTCATTGAAAATATGTTTCCGCAAATCGTCCCGACGGAGATATTTGAAAAAGTCCGCGAAAAAGTAGAAAAGAACCATTACGGGAAAAGAAGCGTACAGGTCATCTATCTTTTGCGGAATAAGCTGAAATGCGGATATTGCGGGCAATCGGTCAATGCCGAATGCGGGACATCGCAAAACGGAGAAAAGAAATATTATTATAAATGTTTGGGCAGAAAACACAACAGCGGTTGCAAAAAATCTGTTATCCGTAAGGATATTCTGGAAAAACTTGTGCTTGACAGAATTATAAGAGAACTAAACAGACCGCAAATCATGCAGTCCATTGTTGCCAATCTGATGTATATACAGGAAGAACAGACAAAAGAATCTTCTGCTTTGAACATGATAAAAAGGGAAAAACGTCAAGTTGATACTGCACTGAATAATTTAGTGGCTGCCATTGAGCAGGGGATATTTTCCAATACAACAAACAAACGACTGCATGAACTGGAAAGCAAACAAGAAGAACTGGAAAAGCAGATGCTGATAGAGAAAAGCAAACTTTCCGTGAAACTGTCTGAAGAAACCATACGGAGATTTTATACAGAAGCTCTTAAATCTGAGCCGCAACTTTTGATTGAATCTCTTGTCAAAGAAATCATTTTGTTTGATGATAAAATTGAGATACAATTTAACAGCCCCATAAAAATAAGCCCTGACGAAAGTCGGGGCTTTACCTTTTATACAGAAGATATAAGGCTTTCCTATAAAGATCCGCACAGAGCGGATGCAATACGGATAGAGGTACATTTTGAAATGAAAATTTAGCCAAAAGAAAAACGGCTATTTATTCCACGATGCTCTTGACCAGAGCCTCTCTCGGGGCGTGTTATCAGGCAAATACGGGCGAAACCTTGCAACCCCGCACCCTTATAGGGAGCGGGGTTTTGGTTTGCCTTTCGGCAGAAAAAGCCTAACACGCCCCGACTCTTGTCAAGAGCCTTTCGCGGCATAAACCGCCGTAAATAAGAAAATGAAAGATTAGTCAACGATATGCCAAGAGCGCCGTAAAAGCGCAGTAGAAAGCCTAAAACAGGGCTTTTTAGAATTGGTTTTGAATTTGAAAACAAGAAATAAAAAAACCTAACCCGAGTGGTTCGGATTAGGTTAAAAATGGCTGGGGTAGCTGGATTCGAACCAACGAATGACGGAGTCAGAGTCCGTTGCCTTACCGCTTGGCGACACCCCAATCTTCAATTGCTAAATTATTTTAGCAAACTTTTGCGCTTTTATCAAGCGTTTTAACGCTGTTTGAAAAAATTTTTTTAGCAATCGTTTTCAGGTTTCTGCTCGTGATTTTGCGAATTCAAATTCAAAGCCTTACTTTTACGACAACGCGCCAATTTTTCTGCATACCGCCGACAGGGTGACGGGACGGGGAATGTGCATCTTGCGGAAATACGATCACAAAGTCTCCCGAGCGGAGGGTTAGATAATTTTCAGAGTCAGCACTCTTTAAAAATTGTATATCGCGCGAACTATCATAATCGGATAGAGGCGTTAACTTTCTTGTTTGAGCGAATCCGAACATTTCCTCGCCGTTGAACATGAATTGAATGTCGGCGAACTTTTGGTGGCATTCCCATTGGTCGGGGTTCTTTTCATAAGTAATGCTGTCATTTTGTATTGTTGCGAAAACATCGTTACCGTCTATGGATATTTTATCCAAAGAAATTTGGCCTTTATAATTTTTTAAAAATTCCAAAGCTTTTTCAAAGCGAGGGCCGAGGTTGTAATAAACGGAAGCGTTTTCTATATTATCGTATATCATGAGATGGAGTATCCTTTGTTTATAGTTTATTTTGTGATCAGAGGAGGGAAAGGACTTCACCGATTTTGCCGTCAATGAACAATACGCCGCTCATATTTTTTGCGGGGGTACCGCGGTTGATGACGACGATATTATTGCCGTTAAAAAAGTCGATAAGTCCTGCGGCAGGGTAGACATTGAGGGAGGTCCCTCCGATGATCAAAAGGTCTGCTTTGCGGATCTCCTCGACGGAGCGATTGAGAACAATATCATCGAGCGGTTCTTCGTAAAGCACAACATCGGGCTTGATAATACCGCCGCAACGGCAGTGCGGGACGCCGACGCTGTTTTGTATATCGCGGACGGGATAGGGGGAGCCGCATTGTAAGCAGAAATTGCGCCATACGCTGCCATGCAGTTCGAGGACGTTGCGGCTGCCGGCTTTTTGGTGCAGCCCGTCAATGTTTTGAGTGATGACAGCGGAAAGTTTTCCTTCTTTTTCCCATTGTGCCAGTTTGCGGTGAGCTGCATTCGGTTGGGCATCCAGGCAAAGCATTTTTTCGCGGTAAAACTCATAAAATTCGGCGGTATGTTCCACAAAAAACGTATGCGACAGGATCGTCTCAGGCGGATATTTATATTTTTGTTTGTATAGTCCGTCTTGCGAACGGAAGTCGGGGATGCCGCTCTCCGTGCTCACGCCTGCGCCGCCGAAGAAGACTGCGCGATCGGAAGAAGCCAACAGACTTTTAAACTTTTCTATGTTTTCCGAAGAATACATATTTTTGCCTCCGAATGGACCGCGAATGCAAAAAACGGCGGAAAAGTCCGCCGTTTTTAATTATTCCTGAACGCCTTCGTTGAGTTTTTCCAAAAGTTCATCGAGGTCTTTGCCGTGAACGCTGACTGCTTCGCCGATAGTTTCGCCGTGCGCCATGGCGCAACCTAAGCAGTGCATTCCGTAAGACATCAGAATCTGTGCCGAATCGGGATTCAGCTGCAGGCATTCCATGATCAAAGTATCCGCAGTAATTTTTGCCATATTAAAATCTCCTTAATAGTCGTGTTCTTATAAGTGCGTTTTACACTTACACAGACAGTATACCATTTTTTATTTTGTTTGACAAATATTTTTGCAGTTTTTTCAGCAAAAACCCGCGCCGATTGCGTATCGGAATTGAAAAAAAGGGGTGTGGATAAGTTTGTGGATAAATGTGGATAACCTGCATTTATCCACAGAAAAACTTGCAAAGATCAGTAAATGAGAACTTAATAATTTAACGATCAGAAAAGTTATCCACAATTTTGGCACAGTTGTCCACATTTTCACCACAAATTGACAAAAATCGGGATAATTTGAAGGATCCAAAAGAAAAAGTCAAAAAAAATTATCAACAAAAATGGGAACATCTGTTCACAAAATCAGGAGTATGCGGCGGATAGAGGATGGGTGCGTGCGGAAAAGACTGCAGAAAATATTTTCTTGCATGGGCGAAAACAATTGACAAATTTATAAAATTTGCTATACTAATTAGGTACGTTGAAAGCTCAGGCGGGCAACGGAAAACGCGAAACATTGGTTTTGCGGCAACTGCATACATATGCGCCTTTAGCTCAATTGGATAGAGCGTTGGTCTACGGAACCAAAGGTTAGGGATTCGAGCTCCTTAAGGCGCGCCACAAAAACGGCACAGATTTTTGTCTGTGCCGTTTTTGCTGTATGACGAATAGAAAAGAAATGTTCTGCAAAGATTCCGTTTTTTATTGGCAGGCATAGCGCTCGGCAGGGAAAGGTCAAATATTTTCAAAACAGCACTGTGCGTAAACAGGATTAAATTGTTATGTGCAGAAAGAAAGATTTGCATCAATTTTTTGTGCCGTTATTGACGAAAGGCGTAAAAATATTGTATAATGAAATTATTAAACGGCTGCGCCTTACAGCGTCGAACGGAAAAAAGTCGGACAAGAGATGCTGTTCAAGGGGGGGGGCATACGCAGCCTAGATACGTACAAGGGCGGTGCACACGCATGAAGATCATTGTTGTCGATGACGAGCTGAGTGCTTTACATGTATTTTTGAGTGAAGTGATCGGGGAGCGTGACGTAGAATATAAATTTTACAGAGATGACGTCGATGCGGTCTGCAATCGTGTGGCGGGCGGCAATGTAGACGCCGCGTTTCTCGATATCCGAATGCCCGATGTTAACGGCGTCGAGCTTGCCGAAAAGCTGATCGATATCGATCCGACATTAAAGATTGTTTTTATTACCGGGCTTTCTGTGAGCGCAAATGATTTGCCCGAGCGAGTCAAAGAGCATACTGTGGGATTCTTATATAAACCCTACGATGCGGCGACTTTGCAAAAATGTCTTTCTTTGATACGCAATAAAAAGCGTACGCTTCTTGTAAAAATGTTTGATACGTTCGATTGCTTTGTTGACGGAAAGAGAGTGCATTTTTCTTCCGCCAAGTCAAAAGAATTGTTTGCTCTGCTGATCGCTTATAACGGTAAGATGCTGACCATGAACGACGCTATTTCTCAGCTATGGGCAGACGGCGACACAGAAAAAAGCAAAATTTTATATCGGGATGCGGTTTGGCGGTTGCGTAAGACGTTGAACGATATCGGGGTAGCCTGTGTGGAGTGGAAAAGAGCGGCGATTTCGTTGGATAAATCGCAGATCGAGTGCGATTACTGGAATTATCTCTTAACGGGCAGAGGCGGTTACCGCGGCGAATTTTGTAAAACGTATGATTGGTCCGTCAGTTATCTTGCGGAACTTGACAGCGTCAAAGAACGCCGTTGAAGCAGTTTTTGCGCCCGACGGAATTTCGGAAAAATTTATGAAATCAGTATTTGGCTCCATCTGACCAAAATATTATTGAGGTGTGATCATGAAAAAGATGAAACTGCTTGTGGCAGTGCTTGCCATAATGATGAGTTTTGCGTTTGCGGCGTGCACGTCGCAAACGAGCGAAACGCCGTCGGGCCACGTGCATGAGTGGGGCGAATGGACGGAAACGAAAGCTCCCACGTGCGTGGAGGAAGGGGAAGAGACGCGCGTGTGCAAGTTGGATGAGAGCCATAAAGAGACGCGTTCCGTTTCGATCGACCCCGACGCGCATGAGTGGGGAGAATGGGCGGAAACGAAAGCGCCCACGTGTGTGGAGGAAGGGGAAGAGACGCGCGTGTGCAAACTGAACGAAAGTCATAAAGAGACGCGTTCCGTTTCGATCGACCCCGACGCGCACGAATGGGGCGAATGGGTCGTAACAAAGGCTCCGAGCTATACCGAAGAAGGGGAAGAGACAAGGACATGCAAGAATGATTCCAAACACGTGGAAACGCGTCCTGTGGATAAGTTGCAGCATGCGCCGATCACGGAAATGACGCTGACGAGCAGCGTAAGCTACAGTCTGATTCGCGGAATTGCGGACGAAGCGCAAGGCGTAACGGCGGACGCGACGGCGCAAATATCGCTGACAGTGACGTATTTGGGCGAAGAAGAAGCGGCGGCAACGAGTGCAGACGTAACGTTTGCGTCGGACGATCCGACGGTTGCAAGCGTCAATGAAGACGGGCTGATCACGTTTAACGCCGTAGGGACGGCGACGATAACGATCAAAAGTAAATATGAAAAGCAGGGAGGCGGCTATATGGAAGAGACGATTGCCGTAACGGTAAACGATTTGCCGAAAAATAATACCGGGCTTGAAGTTGTCAGTTTTGAGCATGGCATTGATGATTATGGTGAAGAATATCTTGATTATACAATAAAGAACACAACAAATGAATCTATCAGGGTAAAATATATTGACGTTTATTATTTGGATGCAACAGGAAAAATTTTGGATTGTGATTATTTATCTATTGCTTCATCTATGACTCCTACAATTATTCAATCAGGACAAGAAATAAAACATGGTGTTTCTGGGGATATTAACTTTCCAGAAGGAACAGTAAAAATTTTAATTTATAATGATAGAGTGGTTTAAAATGTATTATGAAGACCTTGAGTTTAAAATACGGAGCATAATATAGTTTAATAGAGTACTTGCGGACTGTGGAGTTAAGCACCGATCGATTCGGTGCGGCAAAAGCAACAGGTCATAAAAAGCGCGGGGCATCTTCTTGCAAGAAGATGCCACGCGCTTTTTCATTCAAGTGAAATTATATTTGATGCAAGAGTTCGTAAAGAATAAGACTGAAGGCCAAAGTAAAAGTGTTCACAGAAGTTTCAGACACCAGCGGAAGGCGGAAGGAAGGGAAAGTTCGCGTTCGATTTTCTCTTTGGGAAAATATTCGAGCGAAGAAAAATCCGAGCGATATTCCCGTACGTCTGTTGCAGGACAGAGGTGTGCCGCATTTTCTTCCGAATACACGGGAAATGCCCGCATATTCCATTCGATGTGGGAAAACACATGCTTATGCGCGTGCGGGGCGCCGACCGAAAATTGCTTCATGCCCGCACTTTGCAAAAATGTGCGCACATTTTCGTCCGTCATGGCGCGTTCGATCATGAAGAACCCGTACATGCCTTTGAGTACCCCTTCGGTGCGTTTGCACAGCGCGGCACCGCTTTGGTTTTGAAACAGTAAAAGCGTTACATCCGTTTTGCGGCGCTCGGCCTTGATTTTTTTGGTCGGAAGGGCATCGCTTTTGGTCTTGCAGACCGATAAAAGAGGACACGCGAGACAGAGCGGGGAGGAGGGTACGCAAACCGTCGCGCCCAGTTCCATCAGGCTTTGGGTAAAATCGCCGCACCGCTCATGCGGATAGACGGGGGCAAGGAGCCGGGCAAATGCGCTTTTGAGTGTTTCCTGATCGCGCGCATCGCCCAGCAGACGTGACAGCACGCGGATGACGTTTCCGTCCACTGCGGGCGAAGGCTGTTCAAACGCAATGGATGCGATCGCCCCCGCCGTATAATCTCCGATGCCGGGCAATTTTTTTAATTGGTCAGCGGTGCGCGGAAATCCTTGTTCCGCCGCAATTTTCGCCGCTTTTTGCAGATTTTTCGCGCGGGAATAGTATCCCAGCCCTTCCCACAGCTTAAAAAGCTTTTCTTCGGGGCATTCTGCGAGCGCCTGCACGGTAGGCAGTTCTTTTAAAAAACGAATATAATGATCTTTTGCGGCTTCCACGCGCGTTTGTTGCAGCATGATCTCCGACACCCATACGCGATAAGGATCGGTGTTTTTTCGCCAGGGAAGATCGCGTTTGTTTTGATCGTACCAAGGCAACAGGAGCGCAGGCAGACGGAGCAAAATTTCATGCACGCTTTGTTCGTTTGTTTCCATACGCTAAGTGTATCATATTTTGCGCCTTTGCGGCAACGAAAAATTGACATTTTGCGTGAAAAAACGTATAATGCTCGTAAACGGGAGTCGGGTGCGCCTTTTACGGCAAAAAAGAGGAGAAAGCGGAAGCAATGAAGGCGAGAAACATTATATTGATCGGGATGCCTGCGTCGGGCAAGAGCACGGCGGGCGTACTGTTGGCGAAGGCGATCGGCTACGGGTTCATCGATTGTGACTTGCTGATCCAAAACGAGCAAAAGGCTCTGCTGTGCGATATCATTGCGCAAAAAGGCGCGGAAGAATTTCTTCGCATCGAAGAGGAGGTGAACGCATCGCTGTGGGCGGAGCACTGCGTGATCGCCACAGGCGGTTCGGTGATATACGGTGCGCGCGCGATGGCGCATCTCAAAGAACTCGGCACGGTCGTTTATCTGAAACTTGGTGAAAAAGAGCTGGAGAAGCGGTTAAAAAATATTTTCCGCCGCGGGGTCGTGATGCGCAAAGCAGGGGAAACGGTGGCCGATTTGTACGCCGAGCGCGTTCCGCTCTACGAAAAGTATGCGGACGTCACGATCGACTGCGCGGGGCTGAACGTAGAGGAGACGGTGCGCGCGATCGCCGAAGCGGCGGAGCGGCTGTAACGGAAATTTTTTTGCGGCGGTTGAATCGCTTGTGAGCGCGAGCCGCATATGTTATAATGGTAAACGGAATAAAAAAGAGGAAAAGGACATGAAACTGTATAATACGCGGACAAGGCAGATCGAAGAATTTATCCCGCACGAAGCGGGCAAGGTGAGCATGTACACCTGCGGCCCGACCGTGTACAATTTTGCGCACATCGGGAATTTGCGCACCTATCTCATGGAAGACGTGTTGGAAAAGTATTTCCGTTATGTCGGCTATGACGTAAAGCGGGTCATGAACATCACAGACATCGGGCATCTTTCGGACGATGCGGACAGCGGCGAGGACAAAATGCTGCTCGGCGCAAAGCGCGAGCACAAGAGCGTTTTGGAGCTTGCGAAGTTCTACACCGATGCGTTTTTTGCCGACTGCAAAAAGCTGAACATCAAGCGGCCGGACGTGGTGCAGCCCGCGACGGGATGCGTGGAAGAATTCATCCGCGTCATCCGAGATCTGGAAAAGAAAGGGTTTGCGTACAAGGCGGGCGGCAACGTTTACTTTGATACGTCCAAGGTAAAACAGTACCACGTATTTTTCAACTTCAAGGAAGACGACTTGGAAGAAGGGGTGCGCGAGGGTGTCGACAAGGACGAGAACAAGCGCAACAAAAACGATTTCGTGCTGTGGTTTACCAAATCCAAATTTGAAGACCAGGCGCTTAAGTGGGACAGTCCGTGGGGCGTAGGGTACCCCGGCTGGCACATTGAATGCTCCTGCATTGCAATGAAAAATTTGGGTGAGTACCTCGACGTGCACTGCGGCGGCATAGACAACGTGTTCCCGCACCATACCAACGAGATCGCGCAGAGCGAAGCGTATCTGGGGCATCCCTGGTGCAGATATTGGTTCCACGTTCTGCACCTCAATACTGCAGGCGGCAAGATGAGCAAGTCTTCGGGCGGCTTTTTGACTCTTTCCAAGCTGGAAGAGGAAGGGCATTCCGCCATGGAATACCGCTTTTTCTGTCTGCTTTCCCATTATCGCAATTCTCTTGTATATTCGGAAGATAATTTTGAAAATGCGGCGAACGCGTATCGCAAACTCAAATCGCGCGCTTTGGCGCTTACGGCGGACGGTGCGGTCGACGAAGCTGGCTTTGCAAAATATAAACAGCAGTTCTGCGATGCGTTGGACGCGGACCTGAATACGTCGCTCGCAGTGACGTGCGTGTATGACGTGCTGAAAGCCAAAGATATTGAGGGCGCGACCAAGCGTGCGCTCATCGCCGATTTCGATCGCGTGCTTTCTTTGGACCTTCTGAAAGAGGAAGAGAAAAAACAGGATGAAGGCGGTTTGACGGATGCGCAGATCGAAGAGATGATCGCGGCACGGCTTGCGGCAAAGAAGGCGAAAAATTATGCCGAAGCGGACCGTATCCGCGCCGAGCTTGCGGCGCAGGGCGTAGTGCTGACCGATACCCCCGCCGGAACGACTTTTGCGAGAAAATAATTTTTGAAAGTTTTCATTTGAATATGCGCGCCCGCCGAAAATTTCGGCGGGCGCGCATATTTTGAAAAAATCGTGAGCGAATGCAAGAGAATGTGTACGCCGAGGGAACTATAATCCAGGCAAATACCAGCCTTTCAAAATGTGTATAGCTTAAAAATCGGCGCAGAAGTTGACAGCGAGCGGCGCTTGTGCTACAATTCGTATATCAAGCGCGACGACCGGGAGGAGTAGCGCGGAAACAAGGAAACCGCAGAGAGCGGGAGGCAGCTGAAAGTCCCGCGTTTCCGTCCGCACGAAAAACACCCGCGAGCGGCGGATGCGAACGGGAAAGCCCAAATAGTGTCCGACGGGTCCGCCCGTTACAGCGCATACCTTTGCAGGAAGGGAGAGCGCCGCACAAATATGCGGCAATTCAGGTGGCACCGCGGAAGAGTCTTTCGCCCTGATCGGATCGGGGAGGAAGGCTGTTTTTTTATGTCGAATCCCGAAAAGCCCAAATGTATCCCGCAGGGCGGGACCCTTAAAATCAAAGCGGGAAAGGAGAGAGAGCTATGTGTTCGATTTTTTGCTGTACGGCCAAAGAGGTCGACTATAAAACCATGTTGGAAAGTTTTTTCCGCACCGTATCGCGCGGGCCGGACATGAGCCGCGTGGAAAAGACGCCGTCGGGATACATGGCGTTTCACCGTCTGGCGATCATGGGGCTGAACGCTGCGGGGATGCAGCCCTTTTCAATGGGAAAAGACAAGTTGGTGTGCAACGGTGAAATTTACGGATTCAGGCCCGTCAAACGGCATTTGGAAGAGCTGGGCTATACCTTTCAGTCGGACAGCGATTGCGAGATATTGCTTCCCATGTACCGCGAGTACGGTTTGAAAATGTTCTCGATGCTGGACGCGGAATACGCGCTTGTACTCTATGACGGAACAAAAGACGAGTACATAGCCGCGCGCGACCCGATCGGGATCCGTCCCCTGTATTACGGATATCTTGCAAGCGGCGCGATCGTATTTGCGAGCGAGCCCAAGAACCTGACGGGGCTCGTTGCGGGCGAAATCTTTCCGTTCCCGCCCGGACATTATTACTCGAAGGGAAAATTCCATCGGTACTGTGACATAGCGGAGGCGCACGGGTATCTTTCGGACGATTTGGACGAAGTTTGCCGAAACATTCACGACAAATTGGTTGAGGGCGTGCGCAAGCGTCTGGACGCGGACGCGCCCGTCGGATTTTTGCTTTCGGGCGGACTGGACAGTTCGTTGGTCTGCTCCATCGCGGCAAAAATTTTGCACCGTCCCATCAAGACGTTTGCCGTCGGCATGGAAAAAGACGCGATCGACTTAAAATATGCCCGCGAAGTGGCGGATTACATCGGTTCCGATCATACCGAAATTTTCATGACCCGCGAAGAGGTGCTTTCCTCTCTCGAAAAGGTGATCGCCGCGCTGGGCACGTACGACATTACGACCATCCGCGCGTCGATGGGCATGTACCTGATCTGTAAAAAAATTCATGAAATTTCCGACGTGCGCGTGCTGCTGACGGGGGAAATTTCCGACGAGCTGTTCGGATATAAATACACCGATTTCGCGCCGAGCGCCGAAGAATTCCAAAAAGAATCGCAAAAGCGGGTGCGCGAACTGCATATGTACGATGTCCTGCGTGCCGATCGCTGTATTTCGGTCAACAGCATGGAGGCGCGCGTGCCGTTCGGCGATCTCGATTTCGTCAAGTATGTGATGCACGTCGACCCGAAACTGAAAATGAACGTCTACGGCAAGGGAAAATATCTGCTGCGCCGCGCTTTTGAGGGCGATTACCTGCCCGAGAACATTTTGTGGCGCGAAAAAGCGGCGTTTTCGGACGCGGTCGGGCATTCGATGGTGGACGATCTCAAAGAATATGCCGCGGAAAAATACGGCGACGATTGGAAAGAGATCGCGAAAAAGTATGCGTATCACGCAAAGCCTTTCACAAAGGAGAGCTTGTTGTACCGCGAGATCTTTGAAAAGTATTATCCGGGCCAGGCGAAGATGGTCAAGGATTTCTGGATGCCCAACAAAAAGTGGGATGGTTGCAAGGTGGACGATCCGTCCGCGCGCGTACTTTCCAACTACGGCGACAGCGGGAAATAATAACAGAATTACGATACAGGCACAGGCGGCGCCGAACGGTATGTTCGGCGCCGCCTGTTTGCAAATGCGGGCAAAATTTTGCAAAAGAGGTTGAAAAAGCGCTGTTTTTGTGGTATGATGATTAAAAAGCGGTTTGGCGCGCGGTGCGTTGCCGCGCGGGAAATTCTTGTCGGGAGAAGAATTGTATGACAATCAGAGAAGTGGTGAAGCTGCTGGACGCAGAGATTTTGTGCGGAGAGGATCGTCTCGATACCGAGATCCACACCGCCTGCGGTTCGGACATGATGAGCGACGTGCTCGCGTACGTCAAAGATCAGTCCGTGCTTTTGACGGGTCTTTTGAACCCGCAGGTCGTGCGCACGGCGGAGATGATGGATATGCTCTGCATCGTATTCGTGCGCGGCAAAAAGCCGGATGCAGCGGTGATCGAACTTGCAAAGGAGAAGGGGATCGTCCTGTTGTCCACCGATAAGCGGCTGTTTGTCGCGTGCGGTATTTTGTATACTAACGGGCTGGGCGGCTGATCATGGAATGCATCAGACTTGCTTATGATGTAGACGGGGAAAATTTTTCATCGGCGGGCAATGCGAGCGAGAGCGTCAAGCGTACGCTCAAACAGCTCGGCGTATCCCCCGCATCGGTGCGCAGGGTCGCGATCGCGATGTATGAAGGGGAGATCAACATGGTCATTCATGCGCACGGCGGCAGGGCGGAAGTGGAAATTTATCCCGATTATATCGACATTTATCTCAAAGATCACGGTCCCGGCATTGCCGACATTGACCTCGCGATGAAAGCGGGTTGGTCGACGGCGTCCGAAAATATCCGAAGCCTCGGATTCGGCGCGGGAATGGGACTTCCCAACATGAAAAATTACAGCGACGAAATGAAGGTGGATTCCACCGTCGGGGTGGGCACCACGGTGTTTTTGCGGGTGCGCTTTTAAAGGGCAGCGCAAAAATCCCGTTGCGGCAAAAGAGTGAACGGAGGGGGTTATGCCTACACTCAAAACCGTCGTTTTGGACAGCGAAAAGTGTATCGGATGCATCACTTGCATGCGCAGGTGTCCTACCGAAGCGATTCGCATCGAAAACGGCAAGGCAAAGATACTTTACGATAAATGCATCAACTGCGGCGAGTGTGTCCGCAGCTGTAAGGGCGGCGCAAAGCGTCCCGTGTACGACAGTTTCGATCTTGTAAGCTCCTATGCGTATAAGATCGCTCTGCCGTCGCCTTCGCTGTTCGGGCAGTTCAACAACCTGGACGATCCGAACTATGTCATCGAGGGACTTCTGGCGCTGGGGTTTGACGAAGTGTTCGAAGTCGGTCTTGCGGCGGAGCTTGTGACCGACTGTACCAAAAAACTTATGCAGAAAAAGAACCTGCCGCGCCCCGTTATCAGTACGGCGTGTCCCGCGGTTGCCGAACTCATTCTGCTAAAATTTCACGAGCTTGCCGATCATATGCTCAATGTGTATGCGCCCGCCAAGATCGCGGCGAAGCTCGCCAAAAAACAGGCGCTCGAAAAGGGCATTCCCGCCGACGATATCGGAATATTCTTCATTTCGCCCTGTCCCGCAAAGGTGTATTCTTTGCATAAAGAGGAAGTTGCGAACGAAAAGTACATATCGGGCGTGCTCTCGCAGAGCGACGTGTATTTCCGTCTTGTGGACAAGATGAACAAAATCAAAAATCCGCGCAAGCTCGGCAAATGCGGGTATTCGGGGCTGGGCTGGGGATCCTCGGGCGGTGAGAGCAATTCACTGGGGCTCGGAAACTATATCCATTGTTCGGGCGTGCGCAACGTTTTGGGCGTTCTTACCGAAATGAGTGACGGAAAATTGGACGGCGCCGATTTTGTGGAGCTGAATATGTGTCCCGGCGGATGCGTGGGCGGCGTTTTAAACGTGGAAAACCCGTTCATTGCGCGCAATCATATGCGCCAGCTCGCCGAAAAACTCAAAATACCGCCCGCGACGATGCAGGATTACGGGCTGGACGAAAGTTTCTTTATTTGGGACAAGGCGCCCGAACCTTCAACTTCCTTCCAGCTGGATACCGATCGCTTTGCGGCGATGCAAAAATTGATGCTTGTCGAGGAGTATCTGAAAAAACTGCCCGGCATCGATTGCGGCGCATGCGGCGCGCCTACTTGCCGCACGCATGCGGAAGACGTCGTGACGAGCGGAAAACCGCTTGACTGCGTAAAATTGAGGGAAATCAAATGACGGTATCCGAGTTTGCTGAAAAGAGCGGCTATGCCGTGTTTACAAAAGGCGAGGAACGTACCATTGAAAACGGGTACTGCGGCGATTTTTTGAGCAATATCATATCGCGCGCGCCCGAAAGCTGCTGTTGGCTGACGGTGATGAACAACGTCAACGTCGCCGCGGTCGCAACGCTGATCGACTGCGCCTGCATTGTTCTGTGTGAGGGCACGGAGCCGGACGAGGCATTTTTTTCGCGTGCAAAACAGCTCGGGATTTGGGTACTCGGCGCCAATGAAAACGTATTCGAGGCGAGCAAAAAAGTTGCCGCGCTGTGCGGAGTGTGAGGAAAGATTCACGAAATTTCTTTTAAGCTGACGCAGTTCACACTTTTTCTTTCGAGCTGACGAAAGAAAAAGTCGTGATTTTTTAGGAAAACCCCATTGACCGCGCTTTGCGCGGAGCAATCGGCGTTTTCCTCGGCGGCGCGCTTTTTAAGGGCACGCCGAATGTTCTCACTTTTCTCGCGCAAAGGCGCTGCGAAAAGTCGAGATTTTGAGGGCTGCGCCCTCGGCTTGCAATATTTAAGGGCTTTGCATGAATTTGAATTGCAAGCCTTCACCTGCTATTCGGTCGGCTTGTTTATCAAATCGCGCGCCGCCTTCACCTTTCCTGCAAAAGGCGAAAGCATTCGCCAAATAGGGTGCGCTTATTGAGAAGTGTGATTCTCAAACGCGCAGTAAAAAATTGAGTTTTGGGTTCAAGAAATTTCTTTTGAGCCGACACGGTTCTCACTTTTTGTTTTGAGCTGACAAAACAAAAAGTCGTGAGTTTTTAGGGAAACCCCATTGACCGCGCTTTGCGCGGTACAATCGGCGTTTTCCTCGGCGGCGCGCCTTTTAAGGGCACGCCGAATGTTCTCACTTTTCTCGCGCAAAGGCGCTGCGAAAAGTCGAGATTTTGAGGGCTGCGCCCTCGGCTTGCAATATTTAAGGGCTTTGCATGAATTTGAATTGCAAGCCTTCACCTGCTATTCGGTCGGCTTGTTTATCAAATCGCGCGCCGCCTTCACCTTTCCTGCAAAAGGCGAAAGCATTCGCCAAATAGGGTGCGCTTATTGAGAAGAGTGATTCTCAAACGCGCAGTAAAAAATTGAGTTTTGGGTTCAAGAAATTTCTTTCGAGCTGACGAAACAAATTTCCGTGAGTTTGAGGGCTCTGCCCTCGCCGCGCGATATCGGGGGCACGCATATTATAAAACGCGCGGCTTCACCCGCCGAGGCGCTTACGCGCAAACAGAGGTGCGCGGCGGAAAAGTGTGATTTTCCTTGCACGAATAAATTATTCGGGTTGCATTTTTTTATCATGCTTTTTTGAGCGGACGAAATTCACGGAATGTTCGGGGGGGCGGCGCGCAAGAGGAGAGGAGCGATCGAAATGAAACTGTATTACGATCTTCATATTCATTCCTGCCTCTCGCCTTGCGGAGATGAGGACAGCACCCCCAACAACATCGTGAACATGGCGCTCATTAAGGGATTGAATGTCATCGCGCTGTCCGATCACAATACGGGCAAAAACTGTCCCGCCGCGATCGCCGTCGGCAAAAAGAACGGACTCGTCGTGCTTCCCGCCATGGAGCTTACGACCAGTGAAGATATTCATATCCTATGCCTGTTCGAAAAATATGAAGATTTAAAAAAACTGGAAGATCATATTCAGAAGACGCGCCTGCGTATCCGCAACAAGCCCGAAATTTTCGGGCATCAGCGAATTCTGAACGAAAACGACGAAGTGATCGGCGAAGAAGAGGACCTTTTGATCGTGAGTTCGGGCGTATCCGTGCAGGAAGCCGCGGCGCTCGTCAAGGGGTTCGGCGGGATCGCCGTACCCGCGCACATTGACAAACAATCCAACGGACTGATCGGGGTGTTGGGCGCGTTCGATTACGGTTTGGGTTTTGAAATGGTCGAGTGCACCGTGGATTCGGGGGTAGAACTTCCGCAGATCACCGATTCGGATGCCCATTATCTTTGGGACATTTCGGAAGCGGAGCATTTCATTTCGGCGGAAAGCTGTTCTGCGCACGGGGTGTTTGCCGCCCTCAAAAAAATGTGTGCGGAGGGAAAGTGCCGATAACTTTCGCGCGGGAAACCGCGTGCGGGCGGGCGTAAGCCCGCTTTTTTTGTCGAAAAAAAGCGGCTTTGCGGTGAAGGCTTGCAAGCTCTTGACTTTTGGTGTGAAAAAATATATCATGGTAGCGAACAAAAGAGGTACGAAGATGAACGCATTTCTCAGCAAAAAAGCGCAGGGAATCGCCCCGTACGTTGCGGGAGAACAGCCCAAAGATAAAAAATACGTCAAACTCAACACCAACGAAAATCCGTACCCGCCCAGCCCGAAAGCGGTCCAAGCACTCAGGGCATTTGAAGCGGACAGCCTGAAACTGTATCCCGCCCCTGACTCCTTTGCACTTCGTGAAGCGATCGCCGCGGCGGAAGGGGTACGCCCCGAAAATGTCTTTTGCGGAAACGGGAGCGACGAGATTCTCGCTCTCTGTTTTCCCGCATTTTTCGATGCGGACGGAACGGGCGCGGCATTTGCGGACGTGACGTACAGTTTTTATCCGGTATTTGCCGCGTTTTTCGGTATTCCGCACACCATTGTTCCTCTGGAAGAGGACTTTACGCTCGATTTGGCCAAACTGACTGCGACGGATGCGCAGGGTCTGATCGTTGCAAATCCCAATGCTCCGACGGGTATCGGTATTCCGCTTTCCGAAATGGAAGCGTTTGTGGCGCAGAATGGGCACCGCGTCGTCATTATCGACGAAGCATATATGCCGTTCTTCGGAGAAAGCGCCGTGCCTCTCACAAAAAAATATAAGAATCTGCTTATCGTCAAGACTTTTTCCAAGGGCTATTCGCTTGCGGGGATCCGTTGCGGGTATGCGATCGGTGACGAACAGCTCATTGCGGGGCTGGAACGTTGCAAGGATTGTTTCAATTCCTATCCCGTCGATCGCATCTGCCAGGCGGTATGCGCCGCATCGATCGCGGACGCGGAATATTTCGCGAAGATGACTTCGCTGGTGGTGTCCGAGCGCGAACGCCTGTCAGACGGATTGCGCGCCCGCGGTTTTTTTGTTTTGCCCTCGAAAGCGAATTTTGTGTTTGCAAAGCACGAACAGAAGGGGGGCAGGGAAGTGTATGAAGCGCTCCGTTTGAGGGGGGTATTGGTGCGGTATTTTGCAAAGCCGCGCATATCGGAATTTTGTCGCATCACCGTGGGGTCCGCCGAAGAAAACGATGCGCTTTTAGCCGCACTCGATGATTTTTTAAGGAAATAAGAAAGGATATTTTTCCGCGCGCCTTTTCGCGGAAAGCGAAAAGGCGCGCGGAAAATTTTGCCGACGCACGAAAGAAGACAAAAGAAGATTTTTCAGGAGTTTTTCTATGTGCGAAAGCATTGCAAAACAATTTCTGCGCGGTTGCGGAGCGCAGACGAAAATTGAAAAGAGCGAGGATCTTGCCGCTTTTTTCCGCAAAAATGTTCCCGCGGGATGCCATGCGGCGCTGTTGTTTTCCGAGGGTGAGCCGCCCGAACGTATTCGGCGGTTTTTGGAGATGCTCGCGGGTTTTTCGCCGCGAACCGTCATGTTGGGGGAAGGAAGCGTGATGAGCCTGTTTTCATTGCCCGACGACGTGCGTGCCACGGTGGGTGTGGGCGCGCGGGCGATCACGGCGGCGCGTTTTTTTACTACTTTGCGGGGCGGGATCTGTGTCGCGCTGCCCGATTCTCCGTCAGCGGACGGCTGTTTCGAAAGGGAAGCGCCGCCGCCCTTTGCGGGTTATCCGCTTCGGTTTCCCGATCTGATCGCATTGAGTACGAACGAAATGTGCCGAAGCGAAGGAACGGCACTCGCAGAAACGGCACTTTGCGCATTGTGCGCGGAAGAATTGCGCACAGACGCGCTGTTTTCGGGAACGGAGCACGATTTGTCCCTCTTTGAAAGGTTGACGGAGGAGCTTAGAGCATTGTGCCGCAAAGGAGCGATTTCGCGCGAAAAGCTTTTTTGCGTTTCGGCATCGTTTTTGATCGCCTTGCAAAAGTATTCGCGCTTTGCATGTCTGGGTTTTGACAGGTTTTTGAAGAGACGTATGCCGCAAAATGCGGCACAATCGTCGTTTGCGGTGTTGAAGTACAGCGCAAAGCGGTACGTGTCGTTCTTTGAGCGAGCGGTGCCGCGCGCCTATTTTGTGCCCGATTACGTTGCGCGCGTGAAGCGTGCGGCAAACGAATTGGGAGCGTCGCCCAAAACAATATTTGCCAACGTGCGCGTACCGACGGCGGCGGAGAGTTTTGCCCGCATCGGAATTTTTACCGAAAGTCGGAGGCGCATGGCTGTTTCGGCGCGGCTTTTGGAATCGTTCGTGCGGGACGTTGCGTGCGCATATTGCGCGAAAGAGCGGGAAAGACCCATCCGATTTCCGCTCGAAGAGGGATATGATGTTTCGGCGGAATGTACGCCGCTTTTATGCGCACCCGCGCTGGAAAGGGAATTCGGTTTGTCGCCGCGTTTTGCTGTGCGCATGTAAATGAAAGGGGGAGAATATGTCGCTTGTACAAATGAACTGCAAAAATTGCGGCGCGCCGCTGGAAAAACAGGGCGGCGAATATGTCTGCAAACATTGCGGCGCGAGGGTGCTCAGCGTTTTGGATGCGTCCGTCGAAGCGGGCGCGGAAGTGATCGGCGCGGAGGAGTTTGAGCGGGAACTGCAAAAGCGAAAGAGTGCCTTTGCCGTCGATTTCGGGAACGGATATCGTGTCTTCGAAGGAGCGACCGAGGTCATAAACGGGCAGATCCGACGGGCAGAGCGCTTGTTGCAGAGCGGAAAGGCGTATGCGGTAAACGAGGCGCTTTGCGGCGTGCCCGATACGGTATTTGCAGCCGAACGGCTGCGCCTGCTCGCGGAAATCGGGGCAAAGGACGAAGCGGAGCTGTCTTATTGGGCGGGAAATCTGCACAAGACATTGCATTTCGAGCGCGTCCTTGCGCTGGCGGATCATGAACAGAGGCGCGTTTATGCGCGGATTGCAGAAGTGTGCGCAGAGAACGCACGCATTGCGCGGGAGATCGGAGAAGGCATGCGGTTGATTGAGGCGCAGGCGTACGAGGATGCCGAACGATACGGCGCAGTGATGTGTGCAAAGTTTCCTGCCTGTGCGAGGGCGTGGGAGCTTTTGATCGCGGCGCGGTGCGGCAAGGACAAGGCGTATGATCCGTCGGCAGATCTTGCAAAATGCCGCCGCTGTCCCGACTTTTCGATGGCGTTCGGCGAACCGTTGGAAGGGGAAGAACTGCCGCGGAGCCTTTCGCCTCTTATTTTGGAGCGGTGGCGCGAGATGAAGCGGAAAAAGCAGGCGTCTGCCGGCTGGAAGAGAAAAATTGTCGGCGGGCTCATCACGGCAGCGGGGATCGTGCTGCTTGTCTTGATCTGGACGCTGATCGAAAAGGCGTTGTCGTGAAACAGCGAACGCAAGCGCGCCGCGGGCTTAAAAACAAAGCCCGCGGCGCGTCGGATTTTTGCAATGGCTTTTATGAGGTTTTTTTGCCGAAAAAACGGATGAAGACGGCGACGAACAAAAGAATGCTTCCCGCAATAATATAATATACGGGAAAAACGGTGATCAGCGAAAACAGCAGTAAAAATGCACCCGAAAACAGATAGCCTCGCCAGGCTTCGCGCCGCACATGAAAGCGAAGTTTTTCGGCAAATCCGTTTTTGGGGGAAGGCGGCTCGATGAGATGCTCCGGCATATTGCCGCTTTCTTTGATCAGAGTGTATATTTCGTCAGCTCCTTTTAGGGTAACCCCGAATGCTGTTGCCAGTTTTTTTGCCTCGTCTGTAAAATCGTTTGCGGCTACGATTGTTTCCGAGACGTTGTTCTGCTCTTTGCCGTTTGTGCGTATAATTGCGGCGATTTCGTCTGCATTGACTTTTTCAAAGCGGAAAAGCATGTGCCAGCAGCCCGTGTCCATGCGCACAAGTCCATTTTCGGCGCGCGCATGCGTATTTTCGCTCTTTGCATTGAGGCATTGCGCGATCAGGCTTGCGTTTTCTTGCGGGGAGCACATCGCCGTATGAAAGGCAAGCTTTGCGGCTTGCGCGTTCTGTGCTTTTCCTGCGCTGCGCTTGCCGTGTGCTGCGCGCCGCCAAAGAAAAAAAAGCACCGATGCCGCGAGGGCGGCGGCGAGGGCGGCGGCAAAAGCGCCCCATAGTCCTGCCGCGCGGCGAAGCAAACAAAACAGAAACAGAAAAAATACCAAAAACAGAAAGACAGTGTCCGACCAAAGCGGTAAGTCAAATTTTTTCAACGAAAAACCTCTCTCGAAAGTTTTCCGTGATTTTTCCCTTTTTTTCGCGCTTTCAAACCTTGCAACGCCGAAAAAGATGTGGTATACTGAAAAGAAAAAAGGGAATATTTGGCGAAAGGGGTATAACCTGACCGTACAATTCCCATACCTTGAACGAAGGAAACGAAGTGAAGATAGCGATTTTCGGGGGATCGTTCGATCCCGTGCATGCGGAACATATCAATATCGTAAAGGCGGCGGCGGAAAAGCTGGAAACGGACAAGATCATTGTGATCCCCGCATACATTCCTCCGCACAAGCAGGGCAAGAGCCTCGCGTCTGCGCAGGATCGGCTGAATATGGCAAAGCTGGCATTCGGTCCGATCAAAAACTGCGAGGTCAGTTCTTTTGAGATCAGCGCAGGCGGAACGAGCTATACCTATCGCACGTTGCAGTATTTCCGTGAAAAATACCCGCAGGCGACCTTTTATCTGCTTGTCGGCGCGGATATGCTCAAAGACTTTTATACATGGAAGGAACCTGAAAACATTCTTGCCAACGCCGAATTGGTCGCGGCGGGGCGGGAAGGGGAAAAGCTCAACGTCAAGGCGGAACAACTTCGTTTTTTTGCGAAGTTCCACAAATTTTTCAAAACCCTTGAATATACGGGCAGGGATATTTCCTCGACCAAGGCGCGCGTGCTGTGCGCGTTCGGCGAGGATCTAAGGCCCTATCTTACGCAGGACGTGATCGATTACATCGAGGCAAATGAGCTGTATCGCGTGGAGCGGGTGAAGGATGCGCTCCGCTATTTAAAACCTGCGCGCCGCAAGCATTCTCTGCGCGTGGCGCTCATGGCGGTGAGTGTCGCCGGCAAATACAAAATTCCCGAAAACACTGCGATTTTGGCTGCGGCACTGCACGACTGTGCGAAAAATCTCGATCTTTCCGCTCCCGAACTTGCGGGATTCGTGGCGCCCGAGGGCGTGCCCCAACCCGTGATGCACCAGTATGCGGGGGCATATCTTGCCGAACACACATTCGGGGTGGAAGATGAGGACGTGCTCAACGCCATCCGTTTCCATACGTCGGGGCGGCCGAACATGAGCAATTTGGAAAAGATCGTGTTTTTATCGGATATGCTCGAACAGGGCAGGGATTTTCCGGGCATCGAAAAATTGCGGCGCCTGTTTTACGAAGACCTCAACGAATGTATGTACAAGAGCCTGAAATATGAACTGCGCTATCTCAAGAAACAGCGAGGCGCGATTTATCCTTTAACCGAAAGCGCCTTTGCGTATTATGAAGAACTCGTCAAGCGCGGCTGACAAAGAAGCCGCCTAGAATTTGCGGGCAAAGCTGCCCGCACCGAAGAAAAACGATAAGGAGAACGATATGCAATCCGAACAACTTACGCAGGAGATCTGCAAACTTTTGTCTTCGAAAAAAGCGGAGGATATTCTGATCATCGACGTGCGGGAAAAGACGTCGCTGTGCGATTATTTTGTGATCGCGAGCGGGCGCAACATGACGCAGGTCAAAGCACTTTGCGAAAACCTGGAAGAATACCTTTCCAAGCAGGGCGTGGAGCCTCGCCGTACGGAAGGGGTGCGCGAAGGACGCTGGGGGGTGCTCGATTACGGCGATGCGATCGTACACGTTTTCAACGACGAATCCCGTCTGTTCTATCATCTGGAGCGGTTGTGGGGTGAAGGCGACAACGTTCGGCGCTTCGAGGATTGACAAAAACCGCGGCGGGCAAAATTGCCCGCCGCGGGAAAGTTATTTTAAAATTCGGGGTCGGTATTGCTTGCGCGGATATGTGCGCGCGAATCATCGGAATTTAATTTCTTTGGGTTCGCCGTAACTGTTTTTCGGGCGTGCGCGCTTTTTTTCGACAATATAGTATACGGTCTGCGGTTGTTTTTTTTCATGCTTTTCGCTTTGATCGGCCGCGGTGGCGGGCGGGTCGCTCTCCCGAGATTTTTTTGTGTGCACGGTTTCTCGTTTTTTGAGTTCGATCCGGAGCGCTTTTGCGCCCGCGACGCATCCGAAACAAATCCCGAACAACAGAAAAAGATACAGTCCGCCGAAGAGCGTGCTTGCAAGAAGATTCATGGTTTCACCGCCTTTTATGATACGAAGCATATTGTATCACGGGCGCAATGGGATTTGAAGGCGGCTTTTGCCGCAGCAGCGGGGGTTTTGTCGAATGACGGTTTACGACATAATCGATGCAAAAAAACGGGGGAACGCGCTCAGCGAAGCGCAGATCCGATTTTTTGTGCGGGAGGTGGCGAGCGATCGGGCGTCCGACGCGCAGATCGCGGCGTTTTGTATGGCGACGCTTCTGCGCGGCATGACGGACGAGGAATGTTTTATCCTGACCGATGCGATGGCAAAGAGCGGCGAACTTTGCCGCCGCCCGTCTGCGGAAGGCGTATTTGCGGACAAACATTCGACGGGCGGCGTGTCCGATTCGACGACGCTCGTGCTTGTACCCGTACTCGCGTCGTTGGGCGTAAAATGTGCCAAATATTCGGGCAGGGGGCTCGGTCATACGGGCGGCACGCTGGATAAGTTGGAGAGTTTTGCGGGATTCAATGTTTCCCTTTCCGCGCAGCAGTTTGAGCGGCAGGTGCGTCTGGTCGGCGCGGCGATCGCGGGGCAGACCGAGCATACGGTGCCTGCGGACAAACGAATGTATGCCGTTCGGGACGTGACTGCGACGGTGGACAGCATTCCGCTGATCGCATCTTCCGTGATGAGCAAAAAACTTGCGTCCTTTGCGGACGTGATTTTGCTGGACGTGAAGTACGGAGACGGCGCGTTCATGCGCGAGGCGGAAGACGCGGCGGCATTGGCGCGGTTGATGGTGTCCATCGGCAGGGCGGCGGGCAGGGATACCTGCGCCGCAGTTACCTGCATGGATCAGCCGTTGGGAGATAATATCGGGTGCAATGCCGAGGTGCGCGAAGCAATCGAAGTGCTCAAAGGCAAGCAGAACGATCTCGCGACGCTGTCTTTGTATCATTGTAAAAAGCTGGCGGCGCGCGCGCTGAAAATTTCCGAAACGGAGGCAGAGCGCCGCGCGCAGGAGAGCATTCGTTCGGGAGCGGCGCTTGCGAAGCTGGGTGAGATCGTGCGCGCACAGGGCGGGGACGATGCCGCCCTGCAAGACGAAAATGTTCTCCCGCTCGCAAAAAACTGCCGCACCGTGCGCGCAAAGGGCGCGGGTTTTTTGCACATTTCCGCGTTGGCTCTCGGCAGGGCGTGCGTAGAGCTCGGCGGCGGCAGAAAGCGCGAAGGAGATCGGATCGATCATACCGTCGCGATCATTTTAAAAAAACGCGCAGGCGACGCCGTGAAAACAGGCGATACGCTCGCGGAGATTTATTATAACGGGGCAAGCGAGGACGCATTTGCTCTTGCGGACGGGGCATTCCGTTGTTCGGGTGAATACGCTCCGAAGCCGCTCGTATATCAATTTATCGGGGAGGAACCGAAAAATGTTTAAATTCAAAAAGAAAAATACCGAGGAAGAACAGCCCGAAGCGGAAAAAACCGTGCCGGTCAAGACGGAGGAGGCTGCAATCAATCCCCCCGCAGAACATGCCGCAGAGCAAGGCGTGCAGAAGGCAGGACAGGGCGCTGCGATTTCGGCGGACGAAATGCGTGAATTTGAAGAATTCCGCCGCCAGAAAAAGGCACTGGAACTGAGGCGTATGCTGCGCATGATCGACCACACTCTGCTCAAACAGACGGCGACGCGCGAAGACGTGAAAAAATTGTGCAACGAGGCGCGTGAATTCGGATTTTATTCCGTGTGCGTGCAGCCGGTATACGTGGGGCTTTGCTGTGACATTCTGCGCGACGCGCCGTCGGTCAAGATCGCTTGCGTCGTGGGTTTTCCCATGGGCGAAAACACGACGGCGACCAAAGTTTTTGAGACAAAACGCGCCATTGCCGACGGCGCGGATGAGATCGACATGGTTGCTTGTATCTCCGCGATCAAGAACGGGAATTATTCGTATGTAAAAAAAGAGATCAAACAGGTCGTCAAAGCGGCAAAGGGGAATCCCGTAAAAGTCATCATCGAAACCTCTCTTCTTACCCGCGACGAGATGGTGCGCGCGGCGATTTGCGCGCGCGATGCGGGCGCGGCATTCGTCAAGACCAGCACGGGATATTTCGGCGAGGGTGCAAATGCCGAAGACGTAAAACTCCTGAAACAGACGGTCGCGGGAAAGTGCGGCGTCAAAGCTTCGGGCGGGATCCGCACGGCGGAACAGTTCTGCGAGATGATCGACGCCGGCGCGGACCGTATCGGAACGAGTTCCGGAAAAGAGATCGCAAAATCATTGCAGGAAAAAGAATAACATTCTTAGGCTGATCGATCCCGAATCAACTACGATTTGATTTTTAAACGCCCGCCCCTTTTGCCAAGGCGAAAGGGGCGGGCGTTTGTAAGTGCTTTTATATAGGCGATTTGTTCAAAGTAAAAAGTGAGCTTGCATTTATTGGGGTTGATTGCATAAAACGGGGTTTCGTTTGTGCAGAGAAAGGGTAAGCGAGAGGGTGACGGCGAGCGTTACCGCTTCTGCGGCGGGGAAGGCAAGCCAAACGCCCGTCATGCCCCAGAACATGGAAAAGAGCAGGGAGAATGCAATGATCGCCGCCAGCCCGCGCAACAGCGCGATCAGAAAGGCTTGGACGGCGCGTTCGCGCGCGGTAAAATACAGCGCCGAAACGATGTTCAGGCCGGCGAGCACATATCCGATGCTGTACAGGCGCATGCCGTATTCCGCGAGCGCGGCGAGCTGTGCGTCTTTTTCGCTGTTAAATACGGCGGTGAGTTGTTCGGCAAGAAAAAATCCGCACAAAAAAAACAAAATTCCGAGAAGCAGAGCTGCGAGCATCGAATAGCGGTGGAGTGTTCTTACGCTCTTTTCATCGCCGATCGCATAAAAACGGCTCACGAGGGGCTGCATCCCCTGCGCCAAACCGGTAAAGATCGCAATGCAGACAATGGAAATGTTTGCCACCACCCCGTATGCCGCCACACCCGTATTTCCCGTAAGACCGAGTATGATATAGTTAAAAGTCAACAGCACGATTCCCGTTGAGATCTCGTTAATGAACGAGGGTATGCCGAGTTTGACAGCACTTCGCACGTTTTCTGCCCAGCCTTTGCGGAAGCGTATCCCGAACGAATTTTTGCGGCGGATAAAATGCAGACTCAGTGTCAGAATCCCCAAGACAGGCGCGCATCCGGTTGCCAGTGCCGCGCCGAACATCCCCATATTCAGCGGATACATGAACACATAGTCAAGTACGATATTGGACAGGCTTCCCACCAACATGCCCGCCATGGAAAGGTTGGGCGAACCGTCGTTGCGCACATAGGCGTTGAGCAAGCCGTTGCAGATGAAAAACGGAGACATCAGCATGAGTGTGCGCAAATATTCGTTCGTAAGTCCGATGATCTCCCGGTTTGCTCCGAGCACTGTTGCGATCGGTTTTGAAAAGAAAAGACCGGCAAACAGAAAAAGGAGGCCAAGCCCGATCCCGGTCAGAAGGGTATGCGTAAACAGTCCTTCTTTGCGTTCGTCGCTTTGCGAATGATAGATCGCATATTTGGTCGCACCGCCCGTCCCCAGCATCAACCCGCACGCATTGATCAGCGCATAAGCGGGAATGGTGATATTGAGCGCGGCCAGTCCGTCTGCGCCCATCTTCGCCGATATGAAATAGGTGTCGGCCAGAATGTATAAAGACAGCCCGATCATCCCTAAAATATTCAGACTCGCATATCTCGCGAATTTTTTAGCCAATTCTCCCTGCATCGTTTTCACCGCAATTGTTAGTCGGCTCTATGATAGCATACCCGCCGACAACTGTCAAACAATGAACGGCAAACGCCGTACAATTTTAAATTCTTCGTTCAGGTAAGGCGATTTTTGTTGACAAGCGCGGACAAAATCATTATAATAAACCATGGTTAACTAATTAAGAGAAGAGAGGGAGGGCGAATTGAGCGAGTCGCGGTGCCGTGCGGCGACGAAGTCGTGCGCTTTCCTGCGTGCGGGGAGGGTGTGGCAGATTTTTTCGGAGAAGTTTGTCTCTTACTCGATTATATACCTATTATTATAATATATCTATATAATATATCTATCAGTTTACACAGTTGTAATAACCTACCGATAGCAACGGCGCCGTCCCCGCAGGGAGACGGCGCCGTTGTTGTCCGCACATTTCGGACTTTTCCGTCCCTTCGGCTTGCAATAAAAAAATTTTTTAAATTTTGGCATAAAACTCTTGACTTTCCCAAACAATAAATATATAATAGCGTTAGCACTTGAACATAGAGAGTGCTAACATTAACGAAGCATAAGTGCCAAGTTTTCAAGAAGGGGTGACGCGGCGAATGAAAATGTCCGACCGGAAAAAGAAAATTTTGCAGATCGTGGTGGATGAGTATATCAACACTGCGGTCCCCGTGTCGAGCAAAAGCATTGCCGAAAAGCACTTGACGGACGTGAGTTCGGCGACGGTGCGAAACGAGCTCGCTTCGCTGGAAGAACTGGGATATCTGACGCAGTTTCATACATCGGGCGGCAGGGTGCCCTCCCCGCAGGCGTATCGGTTTTATATCGAAGAGCTGATGGAGAAGGGGAATTTGTCCGACAACGATCTCGATTACATCGAGCGCGCGTTCAGTGAAAAGTCGGGGGATGTGGAGCATCTCATCAAAAACGTTTCGCGAGTCATCAGTGAGCTGACCGATTACACATCGGTTGCGATCGGGCCGCATACGGATGAAGAAAAGATCCGCAATCTTGCGCTTTTGGCTTGCGGCGACGGCAAAGCGCTGCTCGTGATCGTGACGGGTTCGCGTATCTTGCGCGATTCTTTCATCGATATTCCCGAATCCATGAGCGACGAGGAACTGTCCAATGCATCGCACGTGATTTCCAAGCTTTTCGAGGGCAAAGCGCTCTCCGAAGTGAAAGAAGTCGGCGCGGAAGTGCTGGATGAATTTTCGCAGTACCGTCAGGTAATGAGCGAAGTAATCGATGCTTTGAAAAGTTATACCCGTCCTCGCGATGAAGACGTCGTTTTGACGGGTGCGGATAAAATTTTCAAGCATCCCGAGTACGAAGATATCGACAATGTCAAGAATTTTCTGACCGTCATTTCCAGTAAAGATCGGCTTGCGGAGATCATCGGCGACGAAGACGATGAGATCCAGATCAATGTCAAGATCGGTTCGACGGGGGATGCGGAAGTTCCCGACGACTGTTCGGTCGTTACGGCGACCTATTCGGCGGGCGGTAAGAATCTCGGCACGTACGGCGTCATCGGTCCCATCCGCATGGATTACACGAAGGTGATCACCGTACTGGAAAATGTCGGCAAAGCTTTGGAAGAGCTTGTCGGCAATAAATTGAAAGATAAAAAGGACGATACGAAACATGAGTGAAGATAAAAACGTGCAAGCCGAACCTGCAAAAGAGGCGGAGCAGGAGCTTCCCGCACAGGAAACTGTAGCGGAAAACGCCGAAAAAACTGCCGATTCGCACGGATCGGAAAAGAAAAACAAGCACGAGAAATTGCGGGAAGAGCTGGAAGCGGCGAAGGCGGAAGCGGCGGATTTCAAAGACAAATGGATGCGCAGCGTTGCCGAATTCGACAACTTCCGCAAACGAAACGAGTCGACGCGCCGCAATGCCTATCTGGACGGGAAAGGCGAGATCCTGTTAAAGATTTTCCCGATCGGCGATAATCTTGAACGAGCGCTCGGCATGTGCGACGAAAAAACGGCAAAAGGCATCGAAATGGTGCTTCGTTCCTTCAAAAAGCTGTTGGAGGACGAGGGCATCGAGGAGATCAATCCCGTAGACGAAGAGTTTGACCCGACGTTCTGCGAGGCGATCATGAGCGAACCCGCCGCCGACGGCGTGGAAGCGGGATATGTAAAAGAGGTTTTCCTCAAAGGTTATAAGCGCGGCGACAAAGTACTGCGGTTTGCGCAGGTCAAAGTCACCAGCTGACACAGTAATTTCAAGCGCTGAAAACTGAATAAATTTTTCGGCGCGGAATAAAAACAAAATAAAGGCAGCAACAGGCGAAAGCCGTTGACATAAAAAATAAATTTGGTAATATCTTTTTCGGATAGAAGGAGTGCATATTATGGGAAAAGTAATCGGAATTGACTTAGGTACGACAAACTCTTGCGTAGCCGTTATGGAAGGCGGCGAAGCAGTTGTTATCCCCAACCCCGAAGGTGCGCGCACGACGCCTTCCGTCGTAGCGTTCCAAAAGGACGGGCAGAGGATCGTGGGGCAGGTTGCAAAGCGTCAGGCTGTTGCGAACCCCGACCGTACGGTCATCTCGATCAAACGTCACATGGGGAGTGATTATAAAGTAGAAATCGACGGGAAAAAATATTCGCCGCAGGAGATCTCGGCGATGATCCTTGCCAAACTCAAAGCGGACGCGGAGAGCTATCTCGGCAGCAAAGTTACCGATGCTGTCATTACCTGCCCGGCATACTTTACGGACAGCCAGCGTCAGGCGACGAAAGACGCGGGCAAGATCGCAGGCCTGAACGTTCTGCGTATCATCAACGAACCGACGGCAGCGGCGCTCGCATACGGTCTGGACAAAGACAAGAACAATCACAAAGTCATGATCTACGACCTCGGCGGCGGCACGTTCGATGTGTCTATTCTCGAAATCGGCGACGGTGTCTTTGAAGTGCTCGCGACCAACGGCAACAACATGCTGGGCGGCGATGACTTCGATAAGCGTATCATGGATTATCTGGTCGACGAATTCAAGAGCAAAGAGGGCATTGACCTGTCCAAGGATAAAATGGCAATGCAGCGTCTGAAAGAGGCGGCGGAAAAGGCGAAGATCGAACTTTCGGGCATGACCACCACAAACATTAACCTGCCGTTCATTACGGCGACGGCGGAGGGCCCGAAGCACCTCGATGTAGACCTTACCCGTCAGAAATTCGATGCGCTGACGGCAGACCTCGTCGAAAAGACCAGCGAACCGATGCGCCTTGCGATGAAGGACGCCGGACTTTCGTACAGCGATATCGATAAGGTTATCCTTGTCGGCGGCTCGACGCGTATTCCCGCAGTCGTTGAAAAAGTTAAACAGATCACGGGCAAAGAGCCGTTCAAGGGCATCAACCCCGACGAGTGCGTCGCGATCGGCGCGGCTATCCAGGGCGGCGTGCTTTCGGGCGAAGTCAAAGACGTGCTCCTGCTCGATGTAATGCCTCTGTCTTTGGGTATCGAAACGTTGGGCGGCGTGTTCACGAAGCTCATCGAGCGCAATACGACCATCCCTGCCAAGAAGTCGCAGGTGTTCTCCACCGCGGCGGACAATCAGACGCAGGTCGACATTCATATTTTGCAGGGCGAACGCGAATTTGCAAAGGACAACAAGACGCTCGGCCGTTTTGAATTGACCGGTATCCCGCCCGCACCGCGCGGCATTCCGCAGATCGAAGTTACTTTCGACGTGGACGCAAACGGTATCGTGCATGTCACCGCGAAAGACCTCGGCACGCAGAAGAGTACGGATATCACGATCACGTCTTCGACAAATTTGTCCGAAGCGGATATCGATAAGGCAGTAAAAGAAGCGGAACAGTATGCCGAAGAAGATAAGAAACGCAAAGAGAAAGTGGACAACAAGAACAAGTTGGACGGCATGATCTTTGCGGTCGAAAAATCCATGAACGAGCTGGGCGACAAGCTTTCGGCGGAAGACAAAGCTTCGCTGGAAGAGAGCGTCAAGCACGCGAAGGAAGAACTTGCTTCGGATGACGATGACCGCATCAAAGCGGCGACCGACAAACTTACGAGCGAGAGCCAGCAGATCTTTGCGAAGGTTTATCAGCAGGCAGGCGGCGCGCAGGGCGGACCCGACATGGGCGGCGCGAACGGCGCCGACGGCGGCGAAGAATTTCATCAATAATCATTCACAGAATTTGTTTTAAGCTGATAAAACAAATTCTCGTGAGAGGGAGGGGGACACCTGCCGGACGCCCATTCGGGCGCGCGGCGGTTTCTCCCTCGTTGCGCGATATTTAGGGGCACGCATATTCTAAAATAGCGCAACTTCACCCTCTTCCCGAAAGCCGTAGGTATGCGGCAAATTGAGTGCGCTTTTTGAGAAGCGTGGTTCTCAAACGCGCAATAAATTATTAAAATAATCACTCGCGCAAGCAAAACCGCGTTTTTGCGTTAGCGCACCCTTATTTGCAAAAACTTTTGCTTTCGCAGGAAAGGTGAATGCGGCGCGCGTAGTGTGGTGTGCCCTAAAAAGGCGCGCCGCAGAGGAAAACCCGAATGCAGAGCCGTTTTAGAAACGGCGAACATTGGGGTTTTCCTGAAATTACGACAAATTGTTTCGACAGCTCGAAACAATTTGTGTAAAGGATATAATTATGGCAGATAAAAATTATTATGAAATATTGGGCGTCGACCGCAAAGCGACGGATGCGGAAATCAAGGCGGCGTACCGCAAGTTGGTCAAGATGTATCACCCCGACCTGCACCCGAATGATGCCAATGCGGCGGCGAAATTCAAGGAAGTAAACGAAGCGAACGAAACGCTTTCCGATCCGCAGAAACGCCAGCAATACGATTATGAGCTGGATCATCCGGGCATGCGCGGCGGCGCGGCAGGCGGGTTCAATGGTTCTGGCTTTTCCGGTTTTTCGGGATTCGGCGGATTCGGCGACATTTTCAGCGAATTTTTCTCGGGGTTCGGCGGCGGAACGACTGCCCGCACGGCAGAGGCCCAGGGCGAGGATGTGCAGCGCGAAGTCGTACTGTCTTTTCTCGATGCGGCAAAAGGCTGCACCAAGGAAGTCCGTTACATGCGCAACGAGCCTTGCGCTTCGTGCAAAGGCACGGGAGCGAAGAACGGCACCGCGTATAAGACGTGTGACAAATGCGGCGGCAGCGGACAGGTGCGCTATCGTCAGGACACGATTTTAGGAACCACCATCCGTACGGCAGTTTGTCCCGAATGCGGCGGAACGGGCAAAAAGATCACCGATGCCTGCCCCGATTGCAAAGGCAAGGGGTATACGCGCAAGGAAACGGTCGTCACTCTCAATATCCCGGCGGGTGCGGATACAAACAGCTACATTCGCAAAAAGGGCTATGGGCATGCGTCCGCGCGCGGCGGTGCGCCGGGCGATCTGATCGTCGTGTTCCGTGTCGAACCGCACAAGATCTTTAAGCGCAAGGAAAAAGATCTGTATATCGAGTTGCCTGTGTCTTTTGCTACGGCGGCACTGGGCGGGAAAGTCAAAGTTCCCGGCATCGACGAGGCGTTCGAATATCTTATTCCCGAAGGGACGCAGAGCGGTACGGTATTCTGCGTGCGCGGCAAGGGCATCAAGACACGCACGGGTACAGGCAACATGTACATCACCGTGCAGGTAGAAGTTCCCTCCAAACTGACGCGTGAGCAGAAAAAAGCGCTGGAAGATTTGAATGCGACCCTCGACATCAGACAGACGTCGAAGATGCGCGCGTTTAAAGACAATATGCAGGCGATGTACGGCGTCGATCCGTATAAGAGCTGAAAAATTTTTTACGTGCGGCGCGGCCGTGCGCAGGAATTGAACAGAAGCGGCGTTTGCGCAGGATTTACGCGGGCGCCGCTTGTATTTTTTTGCAAAAAAGTTGACGGAAAGTAAAAAAACGGTTACAATAAATATTGATAACGGAGAATGTTATGGAAAAAAAGAAATTTGAAACCGGTTTGACGCCCGAAGAAGAAGAGATCCTTGTTGGATTGCGCAAAAAAGGCAGACGCACTCTCATCGTCAACTATATCCTGCAAGCGCTCACGCTCATGACTGCGATCGCATCGCTCATTGTCTTTTTTGTGGACGATTCACGCGGACTGGATATTACGATCAACCATATTTTTCAGTGCGTCGGCGCGCTCGTCGTTCTGAATATCCCGATGCTCATTTCCAGAAAATTCCGCTGTTATATTCCTGCCTTTATTACGGTTACTCTGTACGTTTTTGCTTTTGCGCACTTCGTGCTCGGCGAGATTTACCGAGCATACGACCATGTGTTTCTGTATGACAAGATCCTGCATACGACGGGCGGTGTGATTTTTGCGATCCTGAGCTTTTCCGTCATCTGGCTTTTGAACAATTCGGAGAGCAAAAAGATCAAGCTTTCGCCTTTTTTCATTGTGCTGTTCACATTCTGCTTTACCATGACGGTGGAGTATGTATGGGAGCTCGTCGAGTTCGGCGTTGACCGCCTGTTCGGTGCAAACATGCAGCGCTGGCAGGACGGGATCACCCAGCTGCCCGATGGCTCGTACGTCACTTCTCCCGCATACGGAAGCGGGCTCAAAGATACCATGACCGACATGATCATGAATGTTTTGGGCTGTCTTGTCGTGTGCATCATAGCGTATGTCGGGATGCGCCGCAAACCCAATTGGTTTATCAATAAAGTCATTCTGACCGAAAAACAGTTCCGCCGCATCGTGCTCGAAAAGCGTTCCGAAACGATGGTGGAAGTTCCGCAGGAGTCATCGGATGCGGCCGAAAAGCATGCGGATGCCGGTGCGGCTGCACCCGAGTCGGCCGAAAAGCATGCAGACGACGTTGCGGGCATGGCGGACAAAAGTAAAACGCAAGGAGAAAGCAAGTGAAATTTATCGAACTTACGGTGCATACGACCAGCGAGGGAAGCGAATTGGTCGCAGACATCTTTTGGAATTATACAAATTACGGGGTGACCGTCTGCGACGTAAACGACATCATTGCGTTGCAGAACGATAAACGCACGTTTTGGGATTATATGGACGACGAACTTACGGCGGAAGGGAGCGACGTGCTCGTCAAATGCTTTTTGCCGTTGGACATTGCCGAGGAAAACGTGCGGAGTATCCGCGCCGATCTGGAAGCGCTTCGCGAACGCAGTGCAGGTTTTGTGGAGCTCGGGTCTTTGGAAAGTACCTGCCGCGAGATCGACGGTGACGA
This sequence comes from uncultured Clostridia bacterium, assembly GCA_944328495.1. Taxonomy (GTDB): domain Bacteria; phylum Bacillota; class Clostridia; order Christensenellales; family Borkfalkiaceae; genus Borkfalkia. Next base: position 34,560 of record CALVHR010000009.1, on the reverse strand, counting down.
CTGGATCGACGTATGGAAAAAGCATTTCCGTCCCATTCATATCGGCGGGCGGGTGGTCGTATGTCCCGAATGGATCGCGTACGAACCCGCGGCGGACGAAGTGGTCATAAAACTCGATTCGAATATGGCGTTCGGGACCGGCGAGCATGAAACCACTTCGATGTGCTTGGAACTCTTGCAGGAAACCATGAAAGAAGGGGATACCATGATCGACGTCGGTTGCGGGAGCGGGATCCTCGGCATCGCAGGCGTCAAGCTGGGCGCAAAGTTTGCGTATCTGACCGACATCGATTACGTAGCCGTGAAGAGCGCGACGCACAATGCCGCTTTGAACGGCGTACAGGATAAAGTCAAGGTGGCCCTTTCCGACCTTTTGGAAAATGCAGACGTTCGCGGCGAGATCATGACGGCGAATATCACGGCGGACATATTGTGCCGCTTAGCAGGCAGCATTCCGAAAAATCTCAAAGAGGGTGGCACTCTCATTTTGAGCGGTATCATCGAGCCCAAACTTGCGCAGGTCATCCAAACGTATGAAGGGTTGGGCCTGCAAAAGATTTGTCAAAAGCGCAAGGGCGAATGGTTTGCGCTGGCATTTAAAAAGTGATTTATAGTTGCTATTTCATTTATTGGAAAAAATACGCCGAGGACATCGGATATCGGGAATAAGATCATGGCTGCAATGCGGAGATTTTTTGTACAAAACGTCGAAAGAGAAACAATTTTATCGGGTGACGAATATTCCCATGCCAAAAATGTATTGCGCCTCGGAGAAGGGGATGAGATCGTACTTTTGGACGGAAGCGGCAAGGAGTACGATGCGATCATCGCCAAAGTTTCCAAAGGCGAAATGCTGTGCAGCGTCGTGGGCGAGCGTCCGTCCGACAAAGAATGCAAAACCTGCGTGCGGCTTCTGATCGGTGCGCTCAAAGGGGACAAGACGGAGTTGGTCGTGCAAAAGGCGACGGAGCTGGGGGTGGCGCAGATTTGCGTATTTTCCTCCCGATTTTGCGCGGCGTATATGAACGAAAACAAACTGGAACGTTTGCGCAAAGTGGCGCGGGAGGCGGCGAAACAGTGCCTGCGCGCGACTGTGCCGTCGATCGAGTATTGCGATTCGCTGGAAGAGGCGCTCGCAACGTGTGCAGATTTTGAAAACAAACTCTTTGCCTGTGAGTTTGCAAAGAGTTCGGATGTTGACCTGCGTTCACTGCGCGGTTCGTGCGCGCTGGTCGTGGGGAGCGAAGGCGGTTTTTCGGAAGAAGAATTTGCGGTTGCAAGATCCGCGGGGTTTGCGGGGGTCACTTTGGGCAAGCGCATTTTGCGCGCGGAAACCGCCGCGATCGCGTTCACGTCGGCGGTCATGTTTGTGCTGGGAGAATGGCAATGAAGGCAGTGGTTTTTACGCTCGGGTGCAAGGTCAACGGTGTGGAGAGCGGCTCGCTGATCGCAGGGCTTCGCGAGCGCGGCTGGGAGGTCTCGGACGAACTTGTCTTTGCCGATCTGTATATCCTCAACACCTGCGCCGTTACGGGCGAGGCGGAAAAAAAATCCCGCCAGGCGATCGCGCGGGTGCGCGCGGTGAACCCGCATGCGGCGATCGTCGTGTGCGGCTGTGCCGCGGAAAAAGCGCCCGAAGCATTTTCCTCGCGCGAAGGGGTTTTTCTTGTAACGGGTGCGCGGCAAAAGAGCAAAATTTTGGAGCTGTTGGACGGCATGGGCACAATGCGGTTTCCTCTGCAAAAGGACGAAAACGCATCGTTTGAAGGGCAGAGCGCTCCCGTCTCCATCGACGATACGGACACCGCCTACGACGATATGCTCCCTCCCGTATCCCTGAAAACGCGCGCCTTTGTCAAGATCCAGGACGGATGCAATAACTTCTGTTCGTACTGTATCATTCCGTATTTGCGCGGCAGGAGCCGCTCGCGCACGATTGAAAGCGCCGCGGCGGAAATTCTTTCCTGCGGCGCGGAAGAGGCGGTCATCACGGGCATCGATATCTCTTCCTACCGCGACGGGGAGGCGGGGCTTGCCGAGCTTTTGGAGGCCGTAAAAGATGAAAAATGCCGCATTCGTTTAGGCTCGTTGGAAGTGGGCGTTATCAATGAAAGGTTACTGGAATCGGCACAGCGTGTGCGCGATTTTGCGCCGCAATTTCACTTGTCCTTGCAGAGCGGGGCGGATGCGGTGCTGAAAAAAATGAACAGACATTATACCCGCGAACAGTATTTGGAAAAAGTGTCGCTGATACGCCGCTATTTCCCGTCCGCCGCGATCACGACGGACATAATCGTGGGATTCCCGACCGAAACGGAAGCCGATTTTGCGGATACGCTCGACCTTGCGCGGCGCGCGGGATTTTCGCATATACATTGTTTTCCGTACAGCCGCCGTACGGGCACCAACGCGGCAAAGCTCAAAGATTTGGCGCCGCAGATCAAAAAGGAGCGGCTGCATCGGTTGATGGCGCTTGCCGAAGAGCTGCGGAAAAAGTATGAGAGCGGGTTTATCGGCAAAACGCTCGAACTGGTACCCGAAGAACAAAAGGACGGCTATACCGTAGGGTATTCCGAAAATTATATCCGTCTGTATGTAAAGGGAGAGGTTTTATCGCGGCGGAAGGTGCGCGCAGTCGGGATGTTTTCTGACGGCATGCTGGCAGAATGCACGGACGAAGTATAATTTCGCGCAGAGAAATGCGCGGCGAGATAAAGGAGAAAGACAATGGCAGACTGTATTTTTTGTAAGATCATTGCGGGGGAGATCCCTTCCGCAAAAGTGTATGAAGACGACGACATGCTCGCATTCCGCGACATCAATCCGCAGGCAAAAGTGCATGTTCTCGTCGTACCGAAATCCCATTTTGCGACGCTCGCCGAAATGAACGACGCACAGGCGGAGCTTGTCAAAAAGTGCATGAAAAAGATCCCGCAGATCGCATCTTCGCTCGGGCTTTCGGACGGATATCGGCTCATCGTCAATCAGGGTGAAGCCGCGGGGCAGACGGTGCATCATCTGCACATCCACATTCTGGGCGGACAGAACATGGGAGAAAAGATGCTTTAAAAGAACAGGCGGGAACCTGCGGGCATTTTACGGCAGGAATTTCCGCTTTGAAGATCGGTGAAAAGCATTGACGAAAAGGACAGTTTATATTATAATATGAATCGATAATTTTTTATCGATACCAAAGCGCCTGTGGAGCGCCGCCAAATTTTGGGGGCGTCGCGGCATGACAAAAAGGAGAATATCGGTATGGTTTTGAAAGTATGTGTGGGAAGTTCCTGCCATTTGCGCGGCTCGTACGACGTGATCGAAGAGATGAAGCGCCTGATCAAAAAGTACGGCGTCGAAGACAAGATCGATCTGCAAGCGACGTTTTGCGTGGGAAACTGCACCAACGGCGTGAGCGTGCTTGCGGACGAAGTTCTGATACATAATGCCAATAAAGACAACTGCGAAGATCTGTTTCTGACGCAGGTATATCCTTTGCTGAACAAGTGAGGCGGGAGGCGCTATGATTCACTATCTCGATTTTAAGGATGCGCGCTGCAAGGATTGTTACAAGTGCCTGCGCGAATGTCCCGTCAAGGCGATCAAGGTGGTCGATCATCATGCAAAGATCATCGAGAGCCGCTGTATCTTGTGCGGACACTGTACCGAAGTGTGCCCGCAGAACGCAAAGAGCGTACATACCGAGCGCGCGGAAGTGGAGCAGTTATTAAGGAGCGGCAAAGCGATCGCATCCGTTGCGCCGTCTTTCGTGTCGAGCTTTGACTTGCAGGATTTTACGGTCATGAAGCTGGCGCTGGGCAGGCTTGGCTTTGCGGATGCGGAAGAAACGAGCGTCGGTGCGCGCGAAGTTACGGCGCAGTACAAAAAACTGCTGGAAGGCGGAACTTATAAAAATTTTATAACTTCCTGCTGCCCTGCGGTCAATACGATGATCGAATTGTATTATCCGAAAGCGCTGTCCTATCTTGCGCCCGTAGATACGCCGATGGTCGCGCATGCCAAGATGCTGCGCAAAAAGCATCCGGACGCAAAGATCGTGTTTATCGGGCCTTGCATCGCAAAAAAGCGCGAGGCGAAAGAGAGCGGCGTGGTGGACGGAGTGCTGACATTTGAGGACCTATCCGCAATGTTTGCCGACAAGGGGATCGTGCTGGACGAGATCGCGCGCCTGCCCGTGCATGCGGAAGGGGGTGTCAACCGCGCAAAGTATTATCCGATCAGCCGCGGGATCATCAAGTCTTTTGAAAATTACATTGACGGCTACGAATTTGTCGCCGTGGACGGCACAAAAAAATGCAAAGAGGTTCTTGAAAACATCGAGAGCCTTTCGGGCATGTTTATTGAGATGAACAGCTGTGATTCCGCATGCGTAAACGGTCCCTGTTCGCTGGCGCTCAAAGCGGGGGCGCTCAAAGCCAATGCCGATATTCGGAAGTATGTCAACAAGGACTTGCAGGAGCACGCATCGGTACAGTACACGCCCGTGAGCGATATCGATTTTACCTGCGTGCGCGAACGCAAGCGCACGGAAGACTTTATTCCCACCGATCGACAGCTGAGCGAAATTTTGGCAAAGACGGGCAAGACCAAGCCCGAAGACATGCTCAATTGCGGCGCGTGCGGGTACGATACCTGCTTGGATAAGGCATGGGCGGTTGCCAACGGCTATGCCAACATCGATATGTGTGTTCCGTACATGCGCGAGCGAGCCGAGAGCATGTCGTACGAGATCATCCAGACCAGTCCGAACGGCATCGTGCTTTTGGACAACGATCTGAATATTTTGGAGATCAATAATAAAGCCAAAGAACTGTTGGGGATCCGCGATCACGATATCAAAGGGAAAGGAATTTTTCATTATTTCAATCCCACCGATTTTGTTCTGGCATCGCAGGATCATCAGAACATTTACAATAAAAAGGTATTTCTCGAAAAGACGGGAAGTTATGTGGAACTGACCATCATCGTGCTCAAAGACAACAAGGGTACGTATGCGGTGATGAAGGACATCACGCAGGAAACCAAATCCGAAGAGCAGCTGGACAAAGTGAAACTTGAGACGCTTGCGACGACGGACGAGGTCATCAAAAAGCAGATGCGCGTCGCGCAGGAGATCGCCTCTCTGCTCGGTGAGACGACGGCAGAAACCAAGGTTGCGCTTTTGAAGCTCAAAAAGACCTTGCAGGGCGAGGACGGAGGCAAGTGACATGGCACTCTGTCTGGAAAGCGGGTACACTTCCCTCAATAAGAAGAACGAAGAGCTGTGCGGCGACAATGTCGAGAGCACCGTTTCGGGCGATTATACCACACTGGTGCTTGCGGACGGCATGGGCAGCGGCGTCAAGGCAAATATTTTGTCCACGCTTACGTCCAAGATCTTGTGTACGATGGTTTCCAATGATATCGCGATAGAAGACTGTGTCGAAACGATCATCGCGAGCCTGCCCGTGTGCAAGGTGCGCGGCGTAGCGTATTCGACCTTTTCGGTCATTCACATGAACAGCGAGGGGAAGGGGTATCTCTTTGAGTTCGACAATCCGCAGGCGATCCTTGTGCGGGACTGCAAGTGCCGCGATTTTGCGCGCGAGGAAATGAACGTACTCGGGAAAACGGTGTACAAGACCGCGCTCGATCTTAAGGCGGGGGATATCGTCGTCGTGATGAGCGACGGCGTCATTCACGCGGGGATCGGGCAGACGCTCAATCTCGGATGGCAGCGCCCCGAGGTCATGGAGTATTTGGACAATAACGTCAAACCGACCATGAGCGCGCGCGCAGTGGCGTGTCTTTTGGCGGGCGTGTGCAACGATCTGTATTTGGGCGAGCCCGGCGACGACACGACGGTTGCCGCCGTCAAAGTGCGCGAACAGCTCAATGTTTCATTGATGATCGGACCGCCCGTCGACAAGGAAAAAGATGATTTTTATATCGCGCGTTTTTTGTCCGGGGAGGGGAAAAAAGTAGTGTGCGGCGGAACGAGTTCGCAGATCGTGGCGCGCCACTTAAAGACCACGGTGCGCGCATCGTTTGATTTTCCCGATAAGGATGTGCCGCCCATCGGCTATATCGACGGCATCGACCTCACGACCGAAGGGGTGCTCACCATGCGAAGGCTCTTGGAGCTTTCCGAAAAATACGTTTCACCGAACGATCTGACCTCCAAGGTGTTTACCAAAAAAGACGGGGCGTCCCTTTTGGCGCAGCTGCTCTTTGAAGAGGCGACGAGCGTACATTTTTATGTGGGGCAGAGCATCAACGCCGCGCATCAGGGACTGCCCATCGACATAACGATGAAGCTGAAACTTGTGGAGAGCCTTGCGGCGAACTTGAAAAAAATGGGCAAGACCGTGCAGATCGATTACGATTGAATTCATGAGTTTTCTTTCGTGCGGCGGGAGCGGGTATGCGCGAAAAAGCATAGCGAAAATATAGTGGAAGGTAAGTTGAATCATGGCAGACAACAAGAGGATATTTGATACTGCGGTACAAAAACTCAAATACGATGTACTCAAAGCAGTTATCCGCAACGAATACGAACATTGTTACGACAATATTTACATAGACATCCCGAAGGAGATCTCTCCCGGTCCCAAGGCGACGATGCGCTGCTGTATTTATAAAGAGCGCGCGATCGTGCAGGAGCGCATCAAGCTGGCCCAAGGCGGGGACAAGAACAACCCGAACGTCGTCGAGGTCATTGACATTGCGTGCGACGAATGCCCGATCGGCGGCATATTCGTGACGCCCGCCTGCCGCGGCTGCATCGTGCACCGTTGCAAAGAGGTGTGTCCGCGCGACGCGATTCAGATCATCGATCATAAAGCGGTCGTCGACAAATCCAAGTGCATCGAGTGCGGCAAGTGTACGCAGGCTTGCCCGTACGGTGCGATCATCGCGCAGAAACGTCCCTGCGTCAATTCCTGCAAGGTCAAGGCGATCAGTGTCGGCGAGGACAAAAAGGCGGTCATCGACAACAATAAATGCATCTCCTGCGGCGCCTGCGTGTATCAGTGTCCGTTCGGAGCGATCGTGGATAAGTCCATGATCCTGGAAAGCATCGACATTTTAAAAAATTCGGGTAACAACAAAAATTATCACGTCTATGCGGTGATCGCTCCGTCCATCGTAAGCCAGTTCAAGTATGCAAAGATCGAACAGGTGGTGACGGGTATTAAGCAACTCGGCTTTCATCAGGTCGTCGAAGCGGCGCTGGGGGCGGACATCACACTGTATCACGAGGCGGAAGAATGGAAGGAAAAGGGCATTCTCACGACATCTTGCTGTCCGTCTTTCGTAATGTTTGTGGAAAAGAATTTCCCTGAGCTTGCAAAATACATCAGCCATTCCGTTTCCCCGATGGTGGAAGCGGCGATGCTCATCAAGCGCACCGATCCGAACGGGAAAGTTATTTTTATCGGGCCGTGCGCAAGCAAAAAACTGGAATACAAGCTGCCGAAGACGAAAGGTGCGATCGATTCCGTCCTTTCGTTCGAAGAGTTGCAGGCGTTTTTGGACGCGCGTGACATCGAAGTGGGGAGCCTGGAAGAAACATCGTTGGACAATGCGTCGTTTTACGGCCGTATTTTTGCCAAGAGCGGCGGCATTGCGCAGGGTGTTGCGGACGTCGCCAAAGAGTACGGAGTGGAGGGGATCAAACCTCTTGCCATGAACGGGATCGACGAATGCCGCGCGGCGCTCACCAAATTGAAATTCAATCGTGCGACCGAGAACTTTTTTGAAGGAATGGCTTGCGACGGCGGGTGTCTGAACGGTGCTCTCTGCCTCAATCACGGGCCGAAAAATGTTGTCGACGTCGACAAGTACGGCGCCGAAGCCAAGGAAAAGACCATCGACAATTCCGTAAAACTCTATAAACTCAGCCTGGGCGATGCAGGAAACAAAACCGAATAAAAAAGCAATGTCCGCGGCGCCGCTGTAAGCGGCGCCGCAAAGCCGATTCGGCAAAAAATATGCGCCGCAAAGCCTCTGGCTTTGCGGCGCAAGTTGCTTGTATTCAATTTATTGTTCCTCGATCGCGGGAAGGACGATTTCCTTGCTTTCGTATTCGATCGAGCCGCGGATCTGCATGGTCGAAGTTTCGTCTTTTGTATCGACGGAAAATCCGGCAATTTTTCCGTCGGCGAAGGATATGGTCACGGCGGCGTTTTCGATCGCCAGCTCTGTGCTGGTTATGTTGTCGCCTTTTGCGCCCTGTCGATCACATCCTCTGCGGCGGGCAAAACGACCGTTGTTGTTCCCTGATCGTACAGCTCTACGTTCACAAAATATGTCTGCCCGTCGACCTGCATCGGGGGTAAAATAATTTTCGACCGTGCGTACCCAACCATCGCCCTGTTGGTCATATTTGTAGGCCGCATCGCCCGTGTTTTCATAATAATTGACGGTCTTCGTTCCGCTGTACGTTTGTTCGACATACATCTTGACCGATGTTCCCGAGCTTTCGACGCGTGCATAAATGGCGGAAATGCCGCTCTCCTGACCATGCGGGCGCGACTTTCCGTCAAACTGATAGTTTTCAAAATTTTTCGCATCGAATGCGGCTTCCCATTCTGCCTGCGTCACGATACCGCTATTCGTTGAATCGCCGTCTTCGGTGCCGCCGCCCTGTTCGGTCTGATCGCCGTCTTCGGTGCCGCCCTGTTCGGTTTGATTTCCGCTGTCGGGGCCTTTCTCGTCCTCGCAGCCTGCAAGCGCAAAGGCTGCGGTGCACATTGCCAAAGTAATAAGGATGATCAAAAATTTTTTCATGTTTTCCCTCCCGCAAAATCACCCATATTGTAGTCAAACTTTAAAAAATAGTCAAGCCTTTAACGGAAAAATCGTGAGGGGCCAGCAGTATCGGCAATTTGATCGATCGCCTTTACCGAATCGGACGAAGATTTTGAAAAACGAACAAATAAACCAAAAAAAAGTTACTTTCGGGCAATAAATAATGATAATTTTGTTAAAAATACTGTGCACAAGAATGTGAAAAACATGTAAAAAATTGGTTTTTGTGGCATAATAATAATATGGGTGTGATAGATGTTGCGGAATCGCTGAAACAAAGCAGAGAAGAACGCGGCATGAGCCCTTACGAACTGGCGCGCGCTTTGGGGATCAATCATCAAAACGTGTATCGTTGGGAACGGGGACAGGCAATGCCGAGTATAGAAATGTGCATCAAACTTGCAGATTTTTACGGGGTCAGTCTGGATGAATTGTTAGGCAGGCGTATATAATTTTGTGAAAATAAAAGCCGAGATCTTACATAATTTTTAAAAATAATTGAGTAAACAGAAAAATATGGGTATGCCGAAGAAATTTGTCAAATTTCTTCGGCATTTTATATGATTTTTAAAAGATCCGGAGGAAAGAACAGCCGCCGCGCAGAAGTTCTGCGCGGCGGCTTGTTTGCCAACTTTGTTGTTCGTTGCGGATGGTTTATTGTATTTCGGGCAGGGTGATCGACGCCGTGCCGTATGTCAAGTTATATGTTATCGTCATATCTCCCGCAGTGCCGCTGCTGATCAAGCCGTCTTCGATCACCAATTGCACGAAAACACATTTGCCGCTGTTATCGAATCGAAGATAAATAGAATTGAACATAGGGCCATCGCTGCCTGCAGGAGCATAGTCGCTTATAACGTAGTTGCCTGTTGCGCTGTCGTATTCCGCTTCGCTGTAAAGCTCGGCAAAATCGTAAAAAGCGTCAAGACTGATGAAGTCGCCTTCATATGTGGAGGTACTCCAGGTCCCGTCACCGTTTTTGCCGTATATGGTCGTAACACCGTTTTCTTTGATCGTATAGGCCTCGACTTCCTGCGTTCCTTCGGCCGTTGATGTGTTCTGATACAGATAGCGGTAATCATGATCGTCGGAAATATCGTATTTTTGCAGGATTGTACCGGTAGTACTGACGGGCGTAGCTACGCCGTCGATTTCGACCGTTACTTCCGACCTCATTTCACCGTCGACCACAAAATTGGAAAGGTTTGCCGCGCTGAACGCTTCCAGCCACTCCGCTTCGCTCATCTGCAGATCTGCCTGTCCGTTTCCTCCTTCATCGACGGAAGAAGCCTGCGGCAAAGTCACCTGCGTCGTTCCGTAGTCATAGTATTTGAGGGAAACGGTCATCGTGCTTTCCTGCGGTGCGTTGTCGCTTCCCTGCTCAACGTTGGACTGCGTCGGAACAACATATTCGATGTATGCGAGTTTCTTATTCGCAAACTTTACGGTAACCGAATTGAGGGAGAACTCTTCGGCGTTTGAACCTTCGCCCCAAGAAAGGGCATAATTCGTTGCGGTATAGGCTTTCGCCGCATTATCGTATTGCAGTTTTCCGAACTCGCCCGAAATGATGTTCCGATACATATCGGTGTCTTCGGTGGGTAAATACAACGCTTCCCTTTTTATCCAGGCACCGTCGATTTGGGAATATTGATAAATGGTAGAAGCGGTTTTTTCATAATAGCCCTCGCCCGTATCAACTTCCGTTCCGAATGTGTCTTTCAGCAGGGTATGCAAAATCGTCGACGAGTCGGTTTCGACATATTTTAAGGTCATTTCAGAAGAATAGACCTCTTGCTCGGTGGATTGAGACATCACGCCGAGCATAGTGTAATTTTTGAATGAATCCGCCGCAAAGGCCGCAGTCCATTCCGTTTCGGTCATCTGATCCGAAACGATGGTGTCGGGGTCGGTATTCGCGTCGATCTGCGTGCCGCCGTTTTGCGCGCCGCCGTTTTGCGCGCCGCCGTTTTGCGCGCCGCCATCTTCGGCATTTTGCGCGCAAGCTGCGAACATAGCCGTCGTCAGCGCCAGAATAAACACAAGTAACAGAGAAAGGAGTTTTTTCATGGGTTTTCCTCACTGTATTATTTCTAATGTATATTATAGAGTAAAATATTATGAAAATCATTATTTGCACAAATTTGTGCTTATGATTAGAACGGCCGCATTGCAAGCGAAAACAAATATTGCGCGGTAAATTCTTGTAATTTTGTGCGCGGTGTGGTATAATTGCGCTATGGTCAGATTTAACGAAACCCTGCCGCGGGAACGTGCCCGCGCAATGAACGCCGTCGTGCTCGCATTTGTGGGAGATGCCGCCTTTTCGCTGTATGTGCGCGAGGGTCTGGTGTGCACCTCCGATTATAAGACGGGCACTCTGCAAAAGCTGGCGGCCGCGCGCGTTTCGGCAAAGGGACAGGCGCAGCTTTGCGAGCGGATCGAGGGGCGGTTCACCGAGGAGGAACGCGAAATTTTTTTGCGCGGCAGGAATGCCAAAAAGCCGACGAAGAGCAAGAACGCGTCGGTTGCGGAATACAACATTTCTACGGGCATCGAAGCGGTGATCGGTTTTTTGTATCTTGTGGGGGATTATGCACGCATCGATGAGCTCTTTGCGGAGGACATGCAATGAAAGTGGAAGGCAGGAACGCCGTTTTGGAGCTTTTAAAGACGGAAAAAACGGTCGATAAAATACTCATGCAGCGAGGCGCGGAAAAGAGCGCGGGCAGGATCTTTGCCATGGCGCGCGAAAAAAATATCCGCGTGCAATTTGCGGACGGCAGGGCGCTGGATCGTGAGAGCGAAACGGGCAGGCACCAGGGCGTGATCGCGTTCGTGTCCGACTACGAATACGCCGATCTTTCCGATCTGCTTGCAAAAAAAGAGGGCGCGCGGTTCGTGATCGTCTGCGACGGGGTGGAGGACGTGCACAATCTCGGCAGCATTCTGCGGGTGGCGGAATGCGCGGGGGCGGACGGCGTCATCATTCCCAAAAACAAGAGCGCGCAGGTGACGGGCGCGGTCGTGCGCATTTCCGAAGGCGCCGCCGAGCATTTAAAAGTGGCGCGCGTGCCGGGCGTGAACTATGCCGTGGACAAACTCAAAGAAAACGGTTATTGGGTGTACGGGCTGGAAGCGGACGGCGAGGACATCTATTCTTGCGATCTTCGCGGCGACATAGCGCTCGTCGTGGGTGGAGAAGACAGCGGAATTTCGGCGCTTACCCGCAAAAAATGCGACAAGATCGTATCGCTGCCGCTTTGCGGACAGGTCAATTCGCTGAATGCATCCGTGGCGCTGGGCATCGCCGCGTATGAAGCTTTGCGGCAGAGAAGGTGACAAAATGAGCGGACCGTTTGCGGGATTTTCGGACGAAAACCTCGCGTTTGCGGCGCAACGCGGGGAAAAAGGCGCGGCAGAAACGCTGCTGGAAAGATACAAAAATTCGGTGCGCGGCGTCGCACGCAGTTATTTTTTGGAGGGCGGCGACGCGGAAGATCTCGTGCAGGAAGGAATGATCGGATTGTACGGGGCGATCAACGATTACCGCGAAGGGGGCATGAGCTTTAAAAACTTTGCGTATCTTTGCATCCAGCGCCGCATCATGAGCGCAGTCAAGAGCGCGACGCGCAAAAAGAATATGCCTCTCAACAATTATATTTCGCTGATCGGTGCGGACGGGCAGGGGCAGGATTTCGTTTCTGCCGAAAACCCGGAATCCGCAGTGATTTCAGACGAGGAACGCGAGGAGTTTTTCGCTTTTCTCAAAAAAGAGCTTTCGGCGGCGGAATTTCGTGCGCTCACGCTGTATATGGAAGGGTTGAGCGTGGCACAGATCGCCGCGCGCGAAAATAAGAGTGAAAAAAGCGCGGAAAACGCCGTCCAGCGCGCAAAAAAGAAAGTGGCGAAACATTTTTGCCGCTGAAAAGGCGATTCTGTAAATGCCGCTTTGCAAGGCGGCGCGGTACGTGCGTCGGGGCGGCGCACAAACAGGAGTATTTATGGGATATCAGGCTTTATACCGTACTTTTCGTCCGACAACGCTGGACGGGCTCGTGCGGCAGGAACACATCGTAAGAATTCTTGAAAATCAGATCGAGACGGGCAGAGTCGGGCACGCATATCTGTTTTGCGGCCCGCGCGGCACGGGCAAGACGAGCACGGCAAAGATCTTTGCTAAGGCGATCAACTGCGAGCATCCCGTGCACGGTTCGCCCTGCGGAAAATGCGCGGTATGCAAGGCGCTTGCCGATCCGTCCAATCTCGATATTTGCGAGATCGATGCCGCGTCCAACAACGGCGTCAACGAGATGCGCGATTTGCGCGAAAAAGTGCAGTATCCGCCCGTCGCGGCGCGCTATAAAGTGTACATCGTCGATGAAGTGCATATGCTCTCCGATTCGGCGTTCAACGCTCTCTTAAAGACGCTCGAAGAGCCGCCCAAACACGCGGTGTTCATTCTCGCAACGACCGAACCGCATAAATTGCCAGCGACCATTCTTTCGCGCTGCATGCGGTTCGATTTTAAGCTCATACCGCAGGCTGACATCGAAGCGCACCTCAAAACGGTATTCACAAAGATCGGCAAGGAATACGAAGACGAAGCGGTCGCGGCGATCGCGCGGGCGGGCGCGGGAAGCATGCGCGACAGCCTTTCCGTCGCGGATATGTGCATTTCATACAGCCGCGGCAAACTTACCTACAATGACGTGTGCGAAGTGCTTGGCAGCGCCGATTTTTATGAAGTGGCAAAACTGGGCGAGAGCATTCTCAAAGAGGATGCCGCCGCCGCGCTAGCCGAGACGGAGCGCGTACTCGCCGCGGGAAAGGGCGTGGGCGTGCTCGCTAAAGATATCCTCAATTTCCTCAACCGGTGCACGGTCGCAAAGACTTGCAAAAACGGTAATTCCATATTGAATCTGCCGACGGAAATGTATGCGGAGATCGCGCGCATTGCGGAAAATGCGGAAGGGCGGAAGATCTTGCGCGTGTGCGAGATCTTTGCGGATGTGGAAACGGACCTCAGATATTCTTCTTCGGCGCGCATAGTTTTGGAAACGGCAGTGGCGAAGGCTTGCCTGCCCGAAGCGGATGTAGATGTTTTGGCTTTGTCACGGCGCATCGATCGGTTGGAGGCGCAGCTGCGCGGCGGAGTCGTGCGCGCCGTGCCCGAGAAAGGGGCAAAAGAGCAAGCGTTTTCCGCCGCGGAGATCGGCGAAGCGCCGCCCGAAGAATTTTTTGCGGCGAGCGAACCCGCGCCGAAATACGAACCCGCGCCGAAAAGCGAACCTGCTCCCCGCGCGCAGGCGGATGCGGGGGTGAATGCCCTCGATCCCGACAAACGCAAGGCGGCGTTCGGATATTTCATGCGCGCCCTGCGCAAGACGGTCAAAAACGGCGTTTTGTTCACGATGTGCCAGGATTTGGAATCCTCGTTCGAGGGGGATACCTTTGTGCTGGAAACGGACAGCGAGATCATTTTCCGCCGTTTAAACAGCGAAGAAAATCATAAAAGCGTTGCGGCGGCTCTTGCCGCGATCGGCATTCATGATTTTGATATTCGCCTGAAGGGCGCGAAGAAGGATCCGGTGCGCGAGGAAGAGGAGCGGCTGCGCCGCAATTTCCCGGACACCGATTTCGAAATAAAATAAACCGTCTGCGGGCGGAAGTGTGAAAATAGGAGAAAGATCATGGCAGGATTTAAAGGCGGTATGGGCGGCAATATGCAAAACCTGATGAAGCAGGCGCAGAAAATGCAGGAGCAGTTGCAGGAAACCGAAAAATTGCTGGACGAATGGGAGATCGTCGGCACGAGCGGCGGCGAGGCGGTCGTCGTGTATATGAACGCGAAAAAGATCATCGACGGCATCGAGCTGGACGAAAAAGTCGTCGATCCCGAAGACGTCGAAATGCTGGAAGACCTCATCATGGCGGCGATCAACGACGGGTATAAGAAAGCGGACGAAGTCTATAAAGAGAAGATGGGTCCGTTCGGCGGCGGCATGGGCGGACTGGGCGGAATGCTGTAAGCCGCAAAAGGAGAATCGGATTTTTGTATGGAAGTATATATCGAGCCCATCGGCAGGCTGATCAACGAATTTTCCAAACTTCCCGGCGTGGGCAGAAAATCGGCGCAGCGTTATGCGTATAAAGTGATCTCGATGACCGAGAGCGAGGCGCAGGAATTTGCCGCCGCGATCATCAACGTCAAAAAAAAGGTGCATTACTGCAAGATATGCGGCAATTTCACCGAAAACGACATCTGCGCGATCTGCGCGGAGCGCGACAAGCGTGTCATTTGCGTCGTCAAGGAACCGAAAGACGTGATCGCGCTGGAAAAATTGCACGAATATAAGGGCGTATATCACGTCCTGCACGGGGTCATCAATCCCATGGAAGGGGTGGGCCCGAACGATATCCGCATTCGCGAACTTCTTGCACGGGTCAATGAGGGGGGAGTGGAGGAAGTCATTCTCGCCACCAATCCCGACGTGGAAGGGGACGCGACGGCGATGTACATCGCAAAACTTTTAAAGCCGCTGGGCGTAAAATGCACGCGGCTGGCGCACGGCATTCCCGTGGGGTCGGAGATCGAATACACCGACGACATTACCCTCGCGCGCGCCTTTATCGAAAGAAAAGAAGTGTGAACGGCAGAAAGAAACAGAATTGTCCGCGCGTCGCGCGGAAGACAAAACGGAGGTTCGCCAATGCAAAAAATATCCGTACTCGGCTGCGGGCGCTGGGGCTCGTTCATTGCCTGGTATCTCGCCACAAAAAAGGGAAAGGAAGTGTACTCCTGGGGGCCCGAAGAAGATTATTCCTATCAGGTTTTGAAAAACACCGGCAAAAACGAATACGTCACGCTGGACGAGCGCATCACCCTCACCTGTGATCTTGCCGCGGCGGTCTCGCGCGCGGAGATCATTATCATTTCGATTTCTTCGCAGGGCGTGCGCGGATTTATCGAAAAGATCAAGGCGTGCGCCGACGTGTCCGATAAACTTTTTGTGCTGTGCATGAAAGGCATCGAAGTCGAAACGGGGGAACGCCTTTCGCAAATTCTCATCGATGCGGGCATTGCGAAGGACAAGATCGCCGTGTGGGTGGGGCCCGGGCACATCCAGGATTTTACGGCGGGCATTCCCAACTGCATGGTCATCGACAGTCACAACGTCGCGCTCAAAAAGGCGCTCGCGGACGACTTTAAAAGCGAACTCATCCGCTTTTATTACGGCAACGACATTATCGGCACGGAGATCGGTGCGGCGGCGAAAAACGTTATGGGCATCGCGGCAGGCGTTTTAGACGGCGGCGGCGTATCCACGCTCAAAGGCCCGCTGATGTCGCGCGGTGCGCGCGAAGTGGCGCGCCTGATCAAGGCGCTGGGCGGCAACGAACTCTCCGCATACGGGCTGGCGCACCTCGGCGATTATGAAACGACGCTGTTTTCGCGCCATTCACATAACCGCATGTACGGAGAGATGCTCGTAAAGGGGCAGAAATTCGAAAAGCTCGCCGAGGGCGTCATGACGGCTGCGGCGATGAAAAAGCTGGGCGAAAAATACGGCGTGGAACTGCCGATCACGGACGCGGTGTACGATATTTGCTTTACCGAGAGCCCGCAAAGCGGCGAAGACGGGAAAAATATGTGTATGGAGCGCATCGCCCGCCTGTTCTCGCGGGACACGAAGTTTGAATTTTGAAAAGAATGCTTGCATTGCCCGCCGAAGAGAAAATCGCGAGATGCGCCTGCCGCGAATATTGCGCGGCAGGCGCTTATTTTTCAATAAATATGAGCCTTTATATTTAACATACTTTTCACGTACAGGGAATATAGAAAATTGACAGAGCACGGCATCCGTGCTATAATGCTTTTTATATTTTGCAGCAGACACAGAGAGGTCTTATGAACAGAATTTTAAAAACCTTGAAATGGCGGGAATGGGTCTTTGCGTTTTTGGGTGTGGGGTTCATTGTCCTGCAAGTTTGGCTGGATCTGACCATGCCCGATTATATGGAAAAGATCACGATGCTCGCAATTTCGGGGGCGGGAGCGGGCGGCGAGATCTGGAAAAACGGCGCGCTGATGCTCGGCTGTGCTTTGGGCAGTGCGCTCAGCTCGGTGCTCGTCGGTTTTTTTGTCGCGCGGATTGCGGCGGCAGTATCCTTCCGCCTGCGTTCTCTCGTCTTTGATAAAGTGGAGAGCTATTCCATGGAGGAGATCAACCGCTTTTCCACGGCGTCGCTTATCACGCGCACGACCAACGACATTCAGCAAGTGCAAATGTTTATTGCCATGGGGATGCAGGTCATTGTAAAGGCTCCCATCCTTGCGGTTTGGGCGATCTGCAAGATCTTGTCCCGCAATTGGCAGTGGTCCGCCGCGACGGCGGTGGCGGTCGGCGTAATGGTCGCGATGCTTCTGGTCATTCTGATTGCGGTGTTCCCGAAATTCCGCCTTGTTCAGAAACTGACCGATAATCTGAACGGCGTCACGCGTGAAAATCTGACGGGCGTGCGCGTCGTGCGCGCATACAATGCAGAAGAATATCAGCAGAAAAAATTCGAAAAAGCCAACTTGGAGCTTACAAAGACGCAGCTGTTCACTTCCCGTGCCATGGCGATCATGCTGCCGATGATGACCATGATCATGAGCGGGCTGACCCTTGCCATTTACTGGTTGGGCGCCTATCTCATCGACACTCTCCCTACGGGCGCAGAGCGCAGCGAACTGTTCGGGCAAATGTCCGCGTTTTCGGGGTATGCGATGCAGGTGGTCGCGGCATTCATGATGCTGACCATGATCTTTATCATTTTGCCGAGAGCAATGGTTTCCGTCCGCCGCATTCGCGAAGTTTTGGATACCGATTCGAGTATTCTTGACGGCAAACTGTCCGCATCTTCCGACGGTGCGCCGAAAGGGACGGTGGAGTTTAAAAATGTTTCTTTCCGTTACCCCGACGCATCCGAATATGTTTTGCACGATCTGTCATTTAAGGCGGAAGCGGGGCAGACGGTGGCGTTCATCGGTTCGACGGGCAGCGGCAAATCCACGGCGATCAATCTCGTGCCGCGCTTTTATGACGCAACGGAAGGGGAAGTGCTCGTGGACGGCATCAACGTGAAAGAGTATACCTTGCGCGCCCTGCACGATAAAATCGGGTACGTGCCCCAGCGCGCGGTGCTTTTTTCGGGCACGGTGGAGAGCAATGTGGCATACGGCGAAAAGGCGGGACTGGAATTTTCCGAAGAGGGCGTGAAAGAAGCGGTGCGCATTGCGCAAGGGCAGGAGTTTGTCGAAAAAATGGAGGGCGGCTACAAGGCGCACATTGCGCAGGGCGGCACCAATGTTTCGGGCGGACAGAAACAGCGGCTTGCCATCGCGCGCGCCGTTTGCCGCAAACCCGAGATATTTATTTTCGACGATTCGTTTTCCGCGCTCGATTACAGGACGGATAAAGAACTTCGCTCCGCACTCAAACATGAAACGGGCGATGCGACTTCTTTGATCGTTGCACAGCGCATCGGAACGATCCGCGACGCGGACCTTATTATCGTACTTGAAGACGGCGCGGTCGTCGGCAAAGGCACGCACGACGAATTGATGCAAAATTGTGAAGTATACCGCGAGATCGCATATTCCCAGCTTTCGGAAGAAGAGCTCGGCATAACGGGGGAGGTGAAAAACAATGGCTGAACAAAATACTGCCCCCCGCCGTCACGGACCGATGGGCGGACACGGACCCGGTCCGCGCATTGCGGAAAAACCGAAGAATTTTAAAAAGGCAATGGCGAAGCTGATCGGCTTTATCCGTCCCTATATTTTGCTCATTGTCATCGCATTGCTGTTCGCGGTGGGCGGCGTCGTTCTCAATCTCGTAGGGCCGAATGTTTTGAGCGATCTGACCGATGCGATCCGGTCCTCTTTTCTGTACGATGCGGAACACGGCGTCGATATGGTCTTTGCGATGGACACGGACCGTGTGTTTTCGCTCTGTATTTTGCTCGTTGTTTTGTATGGGGCGGGCCTTTTGTGCTCGTATATCCAGGGCCTGATCATGGCGACGGTCACGCAGAAAAATTCACGGAATCTGCGCACCGCGATCTTCGAAAAGATCAACCGCATTCCGCTCCGGTATTTCGATTCGCACAGCATCGGCGACGTACTGTCCCGCGTGACCAACGACGTCGACATGATCGGACAGACGCTCAACCAGTCGCTGGTGACCTTTGTCACCGCTGTCGTAATGCTGCTCGGCAGTATCGTCATGATGTTTGTGACAAACTGGATCATGGCGCTGACGGCGATCGGGGCGAGCCTGATCGGATTTGTCTTTATGTTTCTGATCATGGGCAAATCGCAAAAATATTTTGCGCGCCAACAGCGGTATCTCGGCGAGATCAACGGGCATATCGAAGAGTCCTATGCGGGACACAATGTCATCAAAGCATATAACGCCGAAAATGCCGTTAAAAATACCTTCAATCGCATCAATTATAAATTGTATCAGAGCGCGTGGAAATCGCAATTCTTTTCGGGGTTGATGATGCCGCTCATGAATTTTGTCGGCAATCTCGGCTATGTCGCGGTGTGTGTAGTCGGTGCGGTGCTGGTCGCGAGCGGGAATATCACTTTCGGAACGGTCATTGCGTTTACGCTGTATGTGCGTCTGTTTACGTCGCCTTTGTCTCAGTTGGCGCAGGCGTTTACGAGCATGCAGACCGCCGCCGCGGCGAGCGAGCGTGTGTTTGAATTTCTCGATGAAGAGGAACTCTCCGACGAGAGCGCAAAGACGCGCGTGCTCCCGCCCGACAAGGTGCGCGGTGACGTCGAATTTGAACACGTTCATTTCGGATACGACCCCGATCGGATCATTATCAATGACTTTTCGGCAACGGCAAAAGCCGGGCAGAAAATCGCGATTGTGGGGCCTACGGGCGCGGGTAAGACCACAATGGTCAATCTTCTGATGCGTTTTTATGAGCTCAACAGCGGTTGCATCCGCATTGACGGTATTCCGACGAGCGAGCTCACGCGCGAGAACGTGCATGATCTGTTCTGTATGGTTTTGCAGGATACATGGCTGTTCGACGGCACCGTCCGCGAAAATGTCGTCTATGACAAGACCGACGCAACGCAGGAAGATGTCGTGCGTGCCTGCAAAGCGGTCGGACTGCACCATTTTATCATGACTTTGCCGAAAGGCTATGATACAATGTTGGACGATAAAGCAAACCTTTCCGCGGGACAAAAGCAGCTTGTCACGATCGCGCGCGCCATGATCGAAAACGCACCCATGCTCATTCTTGACGAGGCGACAAGTTCGGTGGATACCCGTACGGAGGAACTCATCCAGCGCGCCATGGATAAACTGACCGCGGGAAGAACATCGTTTATCATTGCGCACAGGCTTTCGACCATACGCAATGCAGACTTGATCCTTGTCATGAAAGACGGCAATATCATCGAAAAGGGCAACCACGAAGAGCTGCTCGCCCGCGGCGGTTTTTACGCCGACCTTTACAATTCGCAGTTTGAAACAGCTTAAAAATTTTGTATGCCGGCGGCTTAAATTAATTCGGAAAAGTTTTATGGCCGTATTTTAGGATAAACGTTTCAGTCGTTTTTTGTACTGTTTACAAAGACGGCGCGCACGCTCGAAGTGTAATACACGCAGGGCTCTGTGCCGCCGCAGGGGCGCGGATAACAGCAGGTCTCTTCGACGCATACAAGCGTTCCTTCCGCGTTCAATGATTGCGCTTTTTTGCGTGCATCTTCGATCGCGGCTTGAAGGGCCGCCGCACGTGCTGCAGAATCGTCCGAGCACGCGTAGCACGGTCCTTCGAGGTCGGAGATCCCGGCATCGGCGAGCGCAGTGCGCATTTCGCTCAGTTGACCCAAAGATTTTGTGGTAAATGTAAAACAGCGCGTTGCAGAATAGCCTTTTCCGCGTCCGAGCGGCATTGCTCCCGCGTGTTGTTCGGTTACGCTGCCGTAAGGAGCAAATGCTTCCATGATCTTCTGCGCGGCGCTTTCACATTCTTTTTGCGCAGCGCTCAGATCGTTGGCGACGACTTGGACGCTTCCGCCGAATGAGCATTCATCCGCTTTTACCTGTACCTCGGCGTAACCTGTGACGCAGAGCCGGTCCGGTGCGGATTCGTCTGTTTGTGCGGAAGCACAGACAAAGTTTGCTGCGAGTGCCGCTGCGAGCATTGCGATAAGAATCAGAAAAAGAAATCCTTTTTTCTTCATGAAAAATCAACCTCCTTCCGGTTTATATTGGTTATTGTGCTTTATTTTCCCTGTTTTATGCATACCGTAGACATTGATTATGTGAAAACAGCAGCGTACTGCTTTCAGTGCAGTCCGCTGCTGTTTTCGTTTTTTGGAATTCGTAATTTAAAGCGATTGTGTCTGTGCCGTAAGCAGGATGCTCTGTTCATGATTGCCGAAATGGCGCCCGAACAGATTGAAACCGCCGTAATATTTTGCGTCCGGCTTATTATAGACGGAAAAGAGAATGCTGTTTCCGCTGTGCAGCGCAAGGTCTTTCAATGCAATTTTTGAAGCGGGAATATTGTTGAGAAACGTACCTTCGTCGGTGACGGACAAAGTGATGAGTGCGCCGTATTGGGTCAGGTTATTCGGCCACCAATCGGGGTTGAGCTTGCCGCGCACGCCGCCGAAGTCGCCTGGCGAAGTGTACGTTGCGACCTCTTTTTCGTTTACGGCAAAGGTGATATCGCTTTTCCAGTCGTTTTTGTAATAGGAAGTTTCCGAACAGATTTCCAGCGAAAAGCGCAGTTCAGTCACTCTTTTTTCGGCCATAAACTGTTTTCCGAAGGCGTATGTTACGGATCCGCCCGTTGTCCAAAGAAGTTCCGCGTCGAAACGAATATTGGAAAACGCATCGTCGGGGCTGAGATGAAAGAGTTCGTCCTTGGTGGCAAAGCCGACGGTTTGAAAGTTTGCGGCAACATATTTTCCCACATCCATGCTCTGTTCATGCACGGAAGTGTGCGGAGCGGGTTTGGCGCCCTTGGCGAAGATGATGTCACGGAAATTGATAAAACAAACCTGCGCAAAACCCTTTTTCCCGGGAGCATAGCGGATGTTGATGATATTTGCGTCGGCAAGGATTTTGAGGTGAAATATGATGGTCGAATTGGTCAGTCCGTTTCGTTTGGCGAGCTGTGTGATGGTTTGCGGCGTTTCAATGATCTGCTTGACCATTTGCAGGCGGATGGGCGAAGAGAGTGCTTTGCAGATTTTTTCAACTTGTGCGTCGTTTGCCTGATCGGACAGGGAGAAAAACAGTTCTTTTTCACTGGATACAATCTTTTCCATGCCTGTATTATAGCCCAATTTTTCGTGCGTGTCAACAATAGGTTGATATATTATCAACTTATCATTGATTGAATTTGATAGAATCATATATTTACAGGGCACTTTTCTTGTGGTATAATGGATTTAGATTCAAAAAATATGCATTTTTTGTGTGTTTTCCAGTAAATTTATTGGTTTATTTTTATTTATCAATATCGGGGAGCGAAATCGGGTATGAAGAAGATTTGGCTGGGAACTTTGGCAGCGCTTTTTGTATTGGGATGGACGGTAAAAGTGCCGAAAGCGAGTGCCGAATCCAAACAATTTATGCAGATCTATCGGGGAGAACAGGTAGAGCAGTTTACGAACTTGACGGGGGTGTGGCAGTCTTCGTCCGTTCTAAACAGCGGAGCGTCCTCCCTGTATTATTGTATGGAGAAACAGGCATCGGGCTCGAACATGTTTCTGCGCATGACAGATTTTGACGGATACGGGCTTGCGGATTTTACGGCTGTAAATCTGCGGCCGGATAAAAACGCGGGCGATGCAACAATTTCTTTCCGATACAGGCTCTGTGAAGAAGAAGGCACTTATCGCGAAGATGATCCCGTGTTCAGCCTGTCGCAGGGCAGTCAGCGCAAGATTTTTACGTATGCGGAGCTGAAAACCAATGCTTCGGACGATTTTTCATGGAACGAGTTATCTTTTGATTGGCAGTCTGCTGCGACGGAGCAAAACAGTATTTGTCTTACCTTTCATTATACGGATGCAGAGGGCGCAGGATATTTTGACATTGACGATATAGCAGTGAATGTTGCGGGTGAAAATGTATTTTCCTTGGGCGATTTTGAATTTGCCGAAGCGGATGAAGGGTCTTCGCCTATTTATTCTTTTGACCCTGCGACGGACGGTATAGAGGCAAAAAAGCAATATAAGCTCGATTCGGATGCGATGGCGTATTCGGTGAATACCGAATACAGCGATGTGCGTCGCTGGAATTTTGATTTCGGGCAGGCGTCCGCAATGTTGGCGCGTGCGGGGAGTTCGGGAACGTACCGCGGTGCGACGAGCGTGAATGCGGGGGAAGGTGACGTATATGCCGTGTATGACAGCTATTCGGACAACACCTTTGTTCGGCTGGGCAATTTTAACGGTAAAAGCGGCGTTACGGGCAGCCGCTTTGTGAGCTATTTTTACGATGCGGATACAGGTTCAGCAGTGACTTCTCTCCCCGGCAGCGGACAGATCCGGTATTCTTTCGATTATCGTCTTTACATCGACGATTTGGTTTTGGCGGGGCTGAGGGAAAACGACGCGATCTTTACCCTTACCGTGAAGGGCGCGACGTCGGACAATAACGGAGGCGTCATTCGCCTTGGCGATCTGATCGTGAATGAACGGGGGGATGAGAGCTGGCATACATACAGCGGCGTTTGGCAGGCAAAGACGAGCGCATCTCCCTATCTCATGTTTCAATTTGACGGGCATGACGGGAATGCTTCCTTTTCGACAAATACTTTTGCGGACATCGACAACGTAAACATCGGCAAATCGGAAGGGGATTCGCGCTTGCACCTGCGCGGCACGTTCGAGGGCATGGCGGCGGACGAAATGCAGGCGGAGCAGGATATTGTATTCAATTCCGCTTTCGGAACACCTGCGCGCAAGGTCGCGAAAAATTCATTAAACGGTGCAATGCGTGCGGAAGCGGGCGAAAGTTTTTCCGTGCATACGGATTTTGCAAAACAAACCAACGTATATCACGTATCATTTTTAATGGAAGGAAAGGAAGGAGCGGTAGGTTTGTATTTTTCGGGCAGGAGCGGCAGGCATTTTTCGCTGACTGCGGGAAAGGACGGAGAATCGGAAGACGGCGCGCTCAGCGTTGCTTGGAGCGAGGAAGGGGGCATGGTTCGTTGTGATCTGTACGTTGCGCTTACTCTCGCCGAGGGGTTGCGTTCGCTGACCTTCGTCAACGAGGGGAGTTCGCCCTTTGTCATCGATGAAGTGTTTGTCGGGCAGGTCGCGTCGGTAAATGCGACGGCGGGCGATTTTGCTTCATATGAGACCGAGCTTTTAAATCTTCATTCCCAATACGAGAGCGAACGGGAGCAATTTACCGACGAAGCTCAGCGCGCGCTGTCGCGTGCATTCTGTGCGGCGCAGTCGGTGACGGCATACCACAGCGGCGAAAACATGGCGGCGGCGCTGGAAGAAGTGCGATCTTTGCTTTCATCGTCGGGCAAAAAGGCAGACCTTTCCGCTCTAAAAAGCGCGATCGAAGATGCGCAGGAACGCATTCGCGGATATTCGCAAAAAGATTTTACCAAGAGTTCGTGGCTGACTTTTTATGACGTGCTGACGCGCGCGATGCGTACGGGCGAGGAAACGGAACAAGCGCAGGTGGATGCGTTGTGTGATGAATTGATTGCCGCAACAAAAGCTCTTGAAGAGGTAAACAGCGTTTCGGTGCCTGTAATTGCCGCGGCGGGCGGTATTGCAGGCGGCGGCGCTATTGTCGGGACAGTGGCGCTCGTGCGCAAAAGGAGGAAAGTATGAAGTTGAGATTGGTCGCGGCGGCACTGACCGTATTGCTGGGAGCCGCAGCGATGCAGGTCCCTATGGCGGATTCCGTGGCGGCGGCGCACGGCGTGGATTTTCGCAGCGGTATCATTAAATATATTTTGGATGAGCCTCTGATCGAAGATCCGAATGCGTTTGAGAGCTGGATCAAGGTCGAAGAGGATGCGGAAGGGGAGATCGGCGTGATCTTCGGAAACGGTTCGGTTTCCGATACGCCTTCCGTTGAATATGCGGTCAACGCCGAAGGACAGCTGACCGTGAACTGGAACAATTATGAGCGATACATTGTGTTTGACAAAACGGACGTGCGCACGGGAGAATGGACGTTTGTAAGCGTGGTGCGCCGCCCGTCATCGGGCAGTTTTGATTGCTGCATTGACGGCAAACCGGTGCAAACCGTATCGGGCGGCGCGGGTTCGAGCAACCTCGAATTTTACCGCGAGCCGTGCATCGGGAGCGATTTCAATAACCAAACCAATATCAATAAATCGTTTTACGGAAGGATCCGCCAGGTCACGCTTTATTCGGATGCGCTCAATGAGGCGGAGATCGTGCGCGATCGGGATAACGGCAATGTCATTCGGTTCGGGACGCGGGACGATCTGCTGTTCAACGTCAGGTTAGACCCGACAAAGACAGTGCAGGAAGATACGTCGCTGTATTGCAACGATGCGCGGCTGGGCAGCAACGATTACTATTATGAGGATGAATTGTATCCCGTTTGCGATTATACCCTTGCTGTCATTCCCGATATGCAGATGATCACCAATCACTATCAGAAAGCGCTTCCCGCGCTGTTCGATTACCTGCTTGCCGAAAAAGAGACGCGCAAGATCGCGGCGGCGATCACCGTGGGCGATATCACGGACGGCATCACCAACGGCAAGGACTGGGATCGTCAGTATAACGCCGTCAAAAAACAGTTTACGCGGTTGGATGACGAGATCCCGTACATCATTGTGCCGGGCAACCACGATTATGACAACGAGTGCAAGACCGATCATTCTCTCGGTGAACTGAACAAGGCTTTCCCGATCGAAAAGATCAGCGCATTCCCGTATTGGGGCGGAAGTCAAGATCCCGACAATGTCGTCAACTCGTATTATTTGTTTGAATTTGCGGGCGTGAAATACCTGATGTTCTCCATCGATTTCGGGCCTTCGGACGATACGCTCGATTGGGCGTGCCGCATAACCGAACAGTATCCCGACCGCCGCGTCATCGTATCGACCCACGGATTTTTGACGGGGTTCGGCAAGATGCTGTACGCAGAGGAGTCGGCAAGTCCCGCATCCTACGGCTGGAACGGCAAAACGAGTATCAACAATGCCGATGAAATGTGGGAAAAATGGCTGAGCAAGTATCCGAATATATTCATGGTTCTGTGCGGACATGTGGGGAATGAGGACATCATCGTGCGCGAGTATGTCGGAGAAAACGGCAACGTGGTGAGCGCGTTTATGGTAAATGCGCAGACCATTGTAATGAACAGCGGTTTGGATTCGCTTGTCGGGCTTTTCGGGTTTGACGAGCGCGAACAAAAAATATACGTCAATTATTACAGTACGATCCACGACAAACTCTATAACTATCAGAATCAGTTCGTCTATGATTTTTACGGCAATACCGATATTTTGTCAACGCTGTATTATTCCGATTGAACGGGGCATGTTCGGGGAGAGGTGTGAATCATGAAAAGAAAAAGAATTGCGATCGGGTGCCTGCTTGTCTGCCTTTTGCTTGTATTCGGGCTGAGTGCATGCGCCTCTTCGGGCGGAGAATATTCCATTACGGTGGAAGGCGATTACGGCCGCATCGTTTCACGCGAGCGTGCGGATGCAGGCGAAAAAATTACCGTGCGCTCTGCAAAAGACGGGTATTCCGTTGCTCGTGCATATGTAGACGGCGAGGCCATCGAAGGGGACTGTTTTATCATGCCCGCCCGCGACGTTACGCTCACATATGCGTTGGTTGCCGACGGTGAAGGCGCGCACACGATCACTTTGATCTCGAAAGAAGAGGGGGCGCTCGCATGCGACCTTCTTTCCGCGAATGCGGGTGAGGAAGTGATACTGCGCAACGTACCTTCGTATAACAGCGAACTTTTATGCTACGTTGTCAACGGCGAAGCGATCGAGGGCGACCGTTTTTCGATGCCCGATTGCGATGTGACCGTGGAGGGCGTATTTGCATCGCCCATTGCAGAAGGCGGGCTCATTGTCGAGGCTACTTCGGCGTATCAGACGGCGCGTTCGCACTGGTATGCTTCTTATGGAGACAGCGGATTTACCGTCCGCGCCGTGGTGGAAGACAACATTGTTTATAACGTAGACGAATATCTTTCGAGTATCGCTTACGGCGATAACGTTGAGTTCATTTTGGGACGAAACGGCGATAAGGGCGGATACGGGAAATATAATCGCCGCGTGCTTGTAAGTGCAAAAGGTGAGTATTGGTTTCAAAAATACGAAGGCGGAGCATGGGTTTCGGCGAGCGCGACGGGCGTAAAAGTGCAAAGCACCCTGTGCGATCTCGATACCCACGGGTTTGTGGGATATGAAGCGGAAGTGTTCATTCCGTATTCGGCGCTCTCGCTGACGCGCGGCGAGGCATACGGAAATCTCACCGTGGCGCCTGCGCTTCGCAATACCGTTTCCGCGCTGACGACCAATTGGGTATCCTATTCGGGAATGAATTGCAGTTGGGAGAATGTCGGAACGCATCCCGTGGTGAGCGGGGACGGCGCTTTCTTGAAAAATACGGCGCCGACCGAATATTTGTTTGCGGGAGCCGACTTGCTTGCGGCGGACGCGTGGTCGGATTTCGGTGCGGATACGGAGGCGCTCGGCGATTCGATCAGCATTGCGCGCCGCGGCAGTACTTTGACGTATTGGACGGAAAATGTCGATCTGCTCATGGAACGCGGCGCAAAAGAGGTCATTTTCTGCTGTTCGTACGATGACGTGGCGGAGCAAGGTGTGATCGGCGCATTTTCCGCTTTGCGGTCGCTGATCGAAAAATTCGGGGAAGGGGCACCCGACATGACTTTGCGCATTCTTTCCGTGCTTCCGACGCTTTCCGATTCTTGCGACGTACGGGAAGCGGAGGCATTCAACAGCATGGTTCAAGCTTATGCTTCTGCGCGGGAGAATGTCGAGTACATAGACGTTTATGCCCAGTTTTGTCCGAACGGGGTGCGCAATATGTGCCTGTATTCCGCGCCGTCAAAACTTTCTTTCGAAGGGTACCGCGTCGTGCGCCGCGCGATCCTTGCCGCGTACGGAAAATATACGGAGATCGGTAACGGAGAATGGGGAGATTGCGGACAGTTCGTCGCGCAAGGTGCCTGGCAGTTCGGGTCGGAGCTGACGCTGAAAAGCGGCGGAACGAGCCTTTTATACAGCCGTACCGTTCAGGAAGGAGATTTTACTTTTGAGGCGGAGATCACGGTCGATGCGCTCTACAATAACGACGCATATCCGAAATTCGGATTGTTGCTCGCAAATTCTCAAACGAGCCGCTTCTTTTATGTCTGCGGCGAAAATAATCTCACTTGCAACGACGTAGGTATTGTGACGAAAGCAGAGAATGATTTTGAATGGAGCGGGTCGAAGGAGTATCCCGTCGACGGGCTCCGATACACGGACGGACAGTTTGTCGCAATGAAAATCGTGCGGCAGGGCAATTCGGTCGATCTGTATGCAAACGGTACAAAGATCACATCCCTGTCGGCGGACGTGTTTAAAGGCGAACCTTTGGTGCTCGGGATTTTTTCCTTTAATCTCGGATTGACGGCGCGCAATGTGCGCATCGAGGCGGGAGGCGCGGTATGAAACTGAAAAGAATCTTGTTGTTTACGGCTTTGCTGATTGTTTCTGTGTGTGCCGCTGTCCTCGTCGGTTGCCAAAAAGCGGAACAAAACGCACCGTCCGCGCAGACCGTGACGGTCAATTTTGTAGACGCGGAGGAGAATTTATTGCAGGTTGTCACCGTCGAAAAGGGAAGTTCGCCCGTTTATACGGGAGAGACGCCGAAGCGCACAGGTTCGGAAGGCACGGAATATGTTTTTGCGGGCTGGGAGATCGCGGGCACCGTCTACGAAGACGCGCTTCCCGCGGTGTATGAAAATACGGTGATCCGTGCTACTTTCTTGTCCAAGGTGCAGACTTTTACGGTGGAATTTTCCGTCTGCGGGCAGATCATCACACAGGAAGCGGCGTTCGGAGAAATTCCCGCATATGGCGGTGAAAGGGAGTTTGTCCTTGACGGTATGCTCATTTCGATCGTCGGTTGGGATAAAGAGTTTGCCCCCGCATACGGCGATCAGCGCTATACTGCAATCGTTGAAACGGAAGACGGTTATATTATTTCTTTCGATGTGGAGGGAGAAGTCCTTGCCGTGCCCGTGCCCGTCGGCTCTGTGCCCGCCTTTTACGGCACTCCCTATAAAAAGGGGACAGAATTTTGTACATACGAGTTTACTGGATGGCAATGCGGAGACGAATTTTATGCCGCGGGCGAAACTCTTCCCGCGGCGACGCAGGCATGTACCTATACCGCAGTGTTCAAAGCGATATATATGACATTTACTGTCCGTTTCCTCGATTATGACGGCGCACTGCTTGCCGAACAGAAAACAGAATACGGAAGCATTCCCGATTGCTCACAGGTTTTGCCTTCCCGCGAGAGCGACGATCGCTTTGATTATCGTTTCGATCATTGGGAATGTGAGGGATTGGAATATTCTTCTCTTCCCGCAATTTCCGAAGACATGGAGTTTGTCGCCGTCTATGAAAAGAGCGCGCGTGAATTCACGCTCAGCATTCGTTATACTGACGGAACAAACGAGCTAGGCAATTATACGGCGAATTATGCCTACGGAGAAATTTTCAGTGTTGCGTCTCCGACATTTGCGGGCCTTGCGCCGCGTATTGCGCTGTGCACGGGTTTCATGGAACAGGACACTGCGCTTGAAGTTGTGTATGCGCAATTCGATGTGTGGGACGGAACGGATGCCCCCGTCACAGAGGGGACCGGAACGGCGGAAGATCCGTATTTGATCGTGAGCGGAGCGCAGCTGTACCGCTTGGCGATCGAATCGGCTACGCAGAATTTTGCGGGGAAATATTTTGTTCTCAACAACGACATCGACCTGAACGGGCTTGCGTGGAAGGCGATCGGTTCGTATTCTCTCCCGTTTGCGGGCAACTTTGACGGAAACGGGCATGCGATCATTCATCTGCAATACGAGAGCACTCTTGCCAATACCAACGCAAATTCGGGACATGGTCTGTTTTCGACGGTGAGCGGCACGATCCGTGGCTTAATTGTGGAAGGGACGGTGCGCTCTGTTGCAAAATATACGGCAATACTCGCGGGGAACAATCAGGGCGAAATTACAGGCTGTACGACCTATGGTCAGGTATACGGCTTCGGAAATGTCGGCGGCGTGTTCGGTTTCGGCGCGGGGAATGCCGAAAACTGTATCAATTACGCGCAGATCTTCGATAACGGAAACAGCGGTTGTTACCGTTTCGGCGGCGTGGCGGGCTGTGCTACGGGCACGTTGCGCGGCTGTGTCAACTACGGCGCCGTGCGCGTTTCGGCGGGCACGGGCAGTGTCGGCGGCGTCGTCGGTAAAACCGAGGGCGGAGCGGTGATCGATTGCAAGAACTACGGTTTTGTCAGTTCGACAAAATCCAATACGGGCGGCGTCGTCGGGTATGCGGGCGGCGAAGGCTCGTCGATGGAAAACGTGAGCAACTATGCGCCCGTGTTCGGCGCTTCCTATACGGGCGGTGTGTTCGGCTATGCAAAGGAAACGGACGCGCAAAACGGGTATAACGAAGGCATCGTGCGCGGCGCGCAGTATGTCGGGGGCATTGCTGGATACAGCAGCGGCAAGGTGCAGACATTTGAAAATCGCGGCATGGTCTATGCGACAAAATCCAATGCGGGCGGTATTGTCGGGTATTCTCTGTACCGCATCGCCGATTGCAAAAATTACGGTGAAGTGACGAGCGAATCTTCTTCTGTGGGCGGTATTGCAGGTTCCTTGCAGGTCGATACATCGCGCGCTCAGCCGTTTGCAAGCCGCATTGAAAATTGCAAAAACTATGCGCGCATTACAAGCAGGTATACGGGAACAAATTCGGTCATCGGCGGCATCGTCGGGCGTGCGGACATGAAGACGGTTTCCGACACGCAATATAAGCCCGAAGTGGCAGATTGTACGAATTACGGACACGTCTTTGCGAACGGTTCGTATACGGGCGGCGTCATCGGCGCCTGCAACGGGGCAGTGATCGCGCAGTCCGAAAACTACGGACGGGTCGACGCATCCGCACTCGGCAGCGGCGCATATGTCGGCGGGATCGCAGGCAGCAATTACGGGTACGGCGCGGTAAGCGGCTGTACGAACTACGGCACGATCGCGGGGAATTCATCGGTCGGGCAGATCTGCGGACAGCTCACATCGACCAGCACATCTGAATCCAATCAAAGTTTCGGAAAAGTAAAATCGGCATGACCTTTTTGCGGGGATTGCGAAAAATAAGGAGGAATCAATGAAAAAAATTTGGAGCACATGTCTTCTGTGCATCATGACGGCGCTGTTTTTGCTGGGAGCGGCGTCTTGCGCGGAAACAAAATCAACCTATACGGTAACGTTCCAAGATTGGGACGGCACGGTGCTGTATGAGCAGACGCTTGCCGAAGGCGAGGTGCCTGCCTATGAAGGAAATGCGCCTTCGCGCGCCGCAACGGCGGAATATACCTATACGTTTGCCGGCTGGAAAGGCGCGGACGGCGTAATTTTGGATGCGTTTCCCGCGTTGACGGCGAATGCGGAATATACGGCGGCTTACAATGCGGTCAAAAACCAATATGCCGTGCGCTTCGTCTGCGAGGGGGTAACTTTGGAAGAAAAGACGCTGGAATACGGCAGTGCCGTCGAATACCGCGGCGAGGAGCCGCAGAAGGCGGCGACAGCCGAGTATACCTTCCTGTTCGACGGCTGGACGGACGGCACAAACAGTTACGCAAAGGATGAAGCGCTTCCTGTCCTGACGGGGGAAACGGAGTATACCGCCGTGTTCAAAACGGATAAAAACGAATACAAAGTGACGTGGAGCGTCGAAGGTGCGGTAACGGAAAAATACTTTGCATACGGAACAAAGGCGGAATACGCCGGCGAGACGCCTTCCAAAGATAAAACGGCGCAATATACCTACGCGTTTGCAGGTTGGTCACGCACCGAAGGCGGGGAGGTGCTTGACGCCGAGGAAATGACGGTCACGGGCGAAGTGACTTTTTATGCGGTGTTCTCGTCAACGGTCAACCGTTATGCCGTCAAATTCGTAAATGACGGAACGGAGCTTTCGTCTGAAACGCTCGAATACGGGACCGTACCCGCGTATGAAGGGCAAACGCCCGTAAAGGCTTCGACGGCACAGTATGATTATGTGTTTGCGGGCTGGAACGACGGGCAGGCGGATTATTCCACCGAAGATACACTTCCTGCGGTCACGGGCGAAGCGACTTATACGGCAATATTCACCCCTGTTTTGCGCCAATACAATGTGCATTGGGTCATTGACGGGGCGGATAACACCGTTGCCGCCGATTATGGAACTGTACCTGCCTATGCGGGGACGCCTTCCAAGCCTTCGACGGATGATTATGAGTATCGTTTCAAAGGTTGGTCTCTTACCAAAGGCGGAGAACTTGTCGATCTTTCCGAAATTATCGTGGAAGGGGAACTGACGTTCTATGCCGTATTTGAAGAGGTGATAAAGCAATTTACGGTGACGTTCAGCATTGACGGTACGGAAACCTCTTATAAGGCGGATAAAGGGAGTGTGCCTTTCTATGAGGGTACACCTGTCAAGGAAAGCGACCCGCAGTACAATTACACATTTGCGGGCTGGTCTTTGAGCGAGGACGGTGAGATCATAGAACTTTCTTCGCAGATCGTCGATCGCGACATCGTTTACTATGCAGTTTTTACGGCAGCGGAGCGCGAATATCTGGTTGCGTTCTATGTCGACGGGATCGCAAAGGAAGAAACGTATTTTAAATATAATGAAACGCCTGTATTCAGCGGAGAAACGCCGGTACGTGAAGAAACCGTGCAATATACCTACGAATTTGCGGGCTGGTCATTGACGGAGGACGGGGAAATCGTCGATCTTTCCGCCGAAAAAGTAGCGCAGGATACCGAATACTTTGCAATATTTAATGAGACTCTGCGCAATTACACGCTGCGGATCGACTACAATCTCCGTGACGGCGGCGCGGCGGGCGAACCGCTTGAACTTTCGCTGGCGTACGGCACAAGATACGGAAAAGAGCAGACCGCAACGCCTGAAAAAGAGGGGTATCTGCCCGATCAGTTCTTTGTTTCGGGCGTGATGGAAGGAGATGTTTCCTATACCGTGACATATTCTGCGTGCGACGTGTGGGACGGCAGTGTTGCGGATGGGTTTGCCGGCGGTTCGGGCACAGCGGAAGACCCGTACCTCATCGCGACGGGCGCACAGCTTGCCTATCTGTCCGAACTGTCGCGCAATGTCTCTTACGGGCAGGATCAGTATTACCGCCTGACGGCAAGCATTGATCTGAATAATCTGCCTTGGACGCCGATTTGTTTTAACGGCGGTACGTCCACTACTTATAAATGGTTCTACGGCAATTTCGACGGCGACGGATATACGATCGCAAACATGTCTTACGATAATACGGGGTTGTATGCGGTCGGATTGTTTGCCGCATCAAAGGGCAATATCTACGATCTGACCATTCACGGAACGATCTCTGCCAAAAACCGCATCGGCGGGCTGGTGTATTACGTCCAGAGCGGGACGGTCAGCAACATACGAAGCTATGTGGACATCACATCTGCGGAAAAAACGGGCGTGGTCGGCGGCGTGGTCGGTGTCGCAGAAAAGACAAGTACGATCTCCGGTTGCAGTTACTACGGAAATATCACGACTACGGCGGGATCTACGGCAAATGTCGGTGGAATTGCAGGGTCTTTTAAATCTTCTTCGATAAATGATTGCGTGAACTACGGCGCTATTTCGGGGGATAACGCGAGCGTCGGCGGTATTATCGGCATGTCAACAGCTTCGACGGTTGAGCGCTGCGTGAACTACGGAGATATTACGAGCACTGCAGAGGGCGGAAAGGTCGGCGGCATTGTCGGGAATTGCTATTCTGCGGGAATGTCGGTGATTGGCTGTAAAAACTACGGCAATATTACGGGCACTGTCAAAGTCGGCGGCATCGCGGGGTACAATACCCAGCTCGTGAGCGGATGCGTAAATTACGGCACGATCACGGCAACGGTTTCGGAGGCCGGCGGTATTGTAGGAGAATACGGCGGAACGATCCAGTCTTGCGACAATTACGGCGATGTCTATACGGCGTTGTATGGCGGCGGAATCATCGGCAGTTCGCATGAAGCGACTGTACAGGATTGCAACAATTACGGTGCGGTCAGGCTTTTGGAGGACTCCGAGGGCGAAGGAAAAGGATTCGGCGGCATTTGCGGCTGGATCACGACAACGTCTTCGATCAGCGGGTGTACCAATTACGGCGATGTATGGGCAAAAACAAATGTCGGCGGGATCGGCGGGTATCTCGGTGCAGGTTCGACGGTGACCGATTGTGTCAACGAAGGCACGGTGGACGGTAACAGCTACGTGGGCGATCTGATCGGATTTGATAAGAATTAAAGGTGTAATTTTACATGAGTACGATGAATTGTCAAACTAAGTGCAACACTTGACAAGATTTTGTTCAAACAAATCTTGTGGTGTTTGGAAATGTAA
>CALVHR010000008.1 GCA_944328495.1 uncultured Clostridia bacterium | reverse complement strand
GTTTAGTCCATTTATCTGCGTCCGCTCGAAAATCATGCAAATACAGTATAACAGTATTTAATAAATTTGTCAATATTATGATAAAGAATTCATGCTTAAATAAAATAGATTTATTGCACATCTTATAAAATATATTTATTGCACATCTTATAAAATATATTTATTGCACATCTTAGTGCAATTTGCCGCTACGGGAGCTTTTCGAAATAACACTTCCGTCAATAGAAAAGACGAGGCAAAAGCCTCGTCTTTTGTTACGGAGTAACACGGTTGATGTCGCGCGGAAACATGGACGCATAACGTACGTTCTTAAACCCGAGAAGGTGCATCGTGATACGCTCCAGCCCAAGCCCGAGCCCTCCGTGCGGAGGCATACCGTATTTGTGCGCCATGAGATAACTTTCAAAATCGTCGGGATTCATGCCGCGCGCACGCATTTTTGCAACCTGTTCGTTGTAATCGTGGATCCTTTGTCCTCCCGTCGTGATCTCGATTCCGCGGAATAACAGATCAAAACTGAGTGTGTACGCAGGATCGGCAGGATCGTCCATTGCATAGAAAGGACGCTTTTCGCTCGGATAATGGGTAACAAACAGAAAATCGCTGTTGAATTCGTTTTTCGCCCATTTACCCAGAATCTGTTCTTCTTCCGGCTCAAAATCACGATAATCGGTGATCTTTTTCTTGAATTTCTTCGTGATAATCTCTTTCGCATCCATGAACTTTACAACGGGTATGTCCGTGATTTCCGGAAGATTCACGTTCAAAAGCGCCATTTCCTGCGCATATTCCGTTTTCAAAAGATTCATGATGTATTTGAGCGCGCCCGTTTCCATGTTCATGATATCATAGAAACTTTCAATAAAGCCCATCTCAAAATCCATGCTGATGTATTCGTTCAAATGGCGCGAAGTATCGTGATGCTCGGCACGGAACACAGGCCCCACTTCAAACACTCTTTCATACACGGGAACCAGCATTTGCTTGTAAAACTGCGGGCTCTGCGCAAGAAAAACCTGTTTCCCGAAATAATCGAGTTTGAATATGTTCGCGCCACCTTCCGCGCCTTGCGCATTGATCTTGGGTGTGCGAATCTCGGTAAAATTCTGCGAAAATAAAAATTCACGAAATCCTCTCGCAATCCCTTCCTGCACCTTAAATACCGCTCTTTCCTTCGGATTGCGCAACGTCACGGGGCGCATGTTTAAATTTAAGTCGAGCGGAATATTGTCCAGCTGCTTCTTGTTGATCACAATCGGCATCATTTCCGCAGGCGTGGACAATACTTCAATGTTATGGATCTGCAGCTCGTATCTGTCTTCGCGGGTCTGATCCTTGACAACTTTACCCGTGATCTTGACGGCGCAGCCTTCCACAACCTTTTCATCCATGCGATAGTCCGAAAAATCCGGAGAATATACGCATTGCACCACATCGCGCGCAGTCCTTATGATCACAAACGCAAAACCCGTCATTTCGCGGATGCGGTGTATCATTCCTTTCATGACGACAATTTCGTCAACGTGCTCGGGGAATTCTTTGTATTCGACGCAGTTTTTTACGATCGCGCCGTCAATTTTATCCATAAAACAACCTCTGAATATGTTTTCCTTTTTATTTTATACGTTTGACGAAAAAATTGCAAGCAATTCGCTGTAAATATTGAAAAGCGGACGGATTGTTTTCCGTCCGCTTTGTCTGCGCCTTCATCCCGATCATATCTTTATCGAATAACAAGCTTCCGGGATCCATGCGCTGTCCGAAAAATTCCTGCCCAAAATCAATACCTCGTCCGCATAGACGCGCACGTAATATCCTTGCGATCCGCTCACCGATTCTTCTCTGTCCGTCGTCGACCACAAATACCCGACCGACGACGTATTAAACACGGACGGCAATTCGTTTGATGAAAAATAAGCGTTGCGATACGACTGCATCACCCAATGACTGTGCCCGTTGAACAATATTACCTGCGGATACTTTGCCAGTATCTCCCGCAACGCACTTTCCGGACGAACCCCGTTCCATTCCTGCCCTTTCAGGCTCCCGGCAATCGTATCATACATCGATTGATGGCAATACACAAACACAGGTTCGCCCGGCGTTTCTTCCGTAATCGCTTCCAACCTCGCATCCAGCCATGAAAGCTGATCATCATGCAGGATCGCATCCACCCCCGTGTTCCCCGTCGGCGAAGCAGTATCCGTCTGCTGCTCCTGACTGCCAAGGATCAAATGATGATACCCGCCCGTCACCGCTTCATAATACACCCTGTCTTGCCCGGAATATGTGAGAAAATCTTGTATTTTCTGCGCGTACGGCGTTCCGATTTCATAAAGATCATGGTTTCCGATCGCATAAAACGCTTTCGCCAGTCCGCCGACCGAATCCATAATTTCCTCTGCCTTGCGCCATTCTGACGCGAGCCCCGAATTGGTTATATCTCCCACGATGAATATACCGTCGGAGGACGAGCTCACCGCCGCGATGTCCCGACACGCTTTCTCAAAATTTGTATTGTAAACATCCGGTTTGCCGCTGTGCGAAGTCGCTGTCGAAACATGAAGATCACTGAGCACGCTGAATTCACTCAAAATCTCTCCCGCCGCATGCCCGCAATTTTCAGGCAATACCAGCTCAAAACATTCCGTTCCCTGCCCTTTCACATTTTTTCCGTAAAAAAGCATCTTCGTTGCCTTGGTCGGTATCATAACACCTTCAATCGCACGAAACTTCATTACCCTGCCCGACACCTTCTGCGGAGCAAATGCATCATAATTTGCCAGCCTTCCTTCGTCGTTTGCCCAATACGCCACCACTTCGGACGCACTGTACTCTTCCGCAAACGTAACCGTCAGCGTTCCGCTCGCGCGCCCGCTCCCCGGTTCGTCCTGTACATATTCCGCCGAAACCGGCGCGCTCGCCTCGCCCGGCTCTTGCGGCAAGATCGTTATCGGAATCTCTTTCACAACACTCGATTGCGAATCGTTCGCAAACAGCACGACTTTATATTCCCCCGCAGGGAACGGCTCATCCGCAGAATAACCGCTGCGATTATATGCCGCCGTACGCTGCAAGATATAGCTTTGCCCGGATAAGTGTTTGTCCTGATCGACATAATACCAGCAAATCGACGTCGTCCCTTTTCCCGGAGTTTCTCCGATACGGTACAAACCGACCCACGCAGTCCCTGTGCCGACTGCGGTAACTACAATATCTTCGCCCGCACCGTATTCCGTCTTGTCGGTCTGCATTTCCTGTTCCGCAACCGCAAACCCCGTCCGCGCTTCTCTTTGTCCTTCCGAATCTTCCGCCAGTACGGACACCTCGTACTCACCCGCTGCAAGACCGCTTCCGATCACATACCTCATGCCGGAACGCATTCCGCCTTCATCCGTACGATATTCCGCAAGCGGTTCCGCCGTCGCAGGATCCTCGCCGCGTTCGCAAACCACGACACGCAAATTCTTCCCTCCGCCTGCCGTGACGTATATTTTTTCCCCTGCATAATACAGATCTTTGTCCGTTCGAACGTAATAATGCGCATCTTCCGCCGTTTCTTCCTGCAAATCATTCTCACCTTCTTCCTGCCCGCCCAGCTGCCCCGTCTGATCGACGTTGTCGTCCGCCGGCGCCGCCCCGCATCCGACAAAACAGAATGCACCGAGCACCACGGCAAAAATAATCGCCAGAATTCGGAAAAACATGCTTTCCCCGCAATTTTTCATATCCGCCTCCATTCACAACTTATTATACAACTCTCACGCCTATGTGTCTTTTCCTCATGGTTCAATTCAAATTTTAACACAACATTAACGTTAAAGCAATTGCAAATATGCGCACGGGCATTGTAAATCTGCTAAAACAGGTTTAAACAAGGCTCTCCGTTTTTCGATTTACGCCGAACGGCGTAATCAAATTATTCAATGTTTAAAAGGTTCGCACCGAA
The DNA here is from genome assembly GCA_944328495.1 of uncultured Clostridia bacterium. GTDB lineage: Bacteria > Bacillota > Clostridia > Christensenellales > Borkfalkiaceae > Borkfalkia. The sequence goes on along the minus strand of CALVHR010000008.1, from coordinate 64,840 downwards.
ATATTTTTATATACCGTGAACCGAATGTTATAGCCGTTCGTTTCGATCGGCTCACTCTGCGACTGTATCTCCCAATTTTCTGACGCATCCAAATTTTCAAAAAAGACTTCCGCTCCGCCGTCCGCATCCGTCTTTGTTACGATCGCCTCACTGCAATACGGCAGAAGCGTGCGGTACATCATTGCCCCGCCGACCACAAACACATCGTCCGCAGGATAAAGCTTGATTTGCGCAAACAATTCCTCCAAGGACTGCACGACCGTACAGTCCTCGCGTGTTTTTCCGCCCGGCCACAGCACAATATTCGTGCGATTTTTAAGCGGCTTCCCCTCGGGAAAAGAAAGCAGTGTATTGCTGCCCATAACTACAATTTTACCGCTCGTCATTTCACGAAAACGCTTCATATCGGCAGGAAGACGAAACAAAAGATCGTTTTTCTTTCCGATCCCCCAATTACGGTCCACGACCACGATTGCTTTCATAATAACCTCTCTTTTTTCGTATTTATGTGTGACATAGTACTATGAAAATATTAAAAATCAAACAGCAACAGGGATTTTATCGGTAAATTCATTGTACTTATAGTTCTCCAATCGAAAGCTGTCTTTCGTAAAAGAATAGAAGTCTCTGACATCGTCCACGATCAGTTTCGGCGCCGCATACTGCGGATTTTTCAAGATCTTTTCAACAATGGGAACGTGACGATCGTAAATATGCGCGTCCGCCACAACGTGTACCAGCTCCCCTGCCTCCAACCCGCAGGCGCGCGCAAACATCATCAAAAGAATGCTGTACTGCACCACATTCCAATTGCTTGCCGCCAGCATATCCTGACTGCGCTGATTCAAAATTCCGTTCAGCGTGTTGCCAGTCACATTAAACGTCATCGAATAGGCACAGGGATACAGATGCATGTCTTTGAGATCGGCAACGTTATACATATGCGCGATTATGCGGCGGCTCGCTGGATTGTTTTTCAGATCGTAAAGAACTTTATCCACCTGATCGAACTCCCCTTCCGGAAACGTATATTTTATGCCGAGCTGATAGCCGTATGCCTTCCCGATCGAACCCGTTTCGTCCGCCCAGCTGTCCCATATATGCGAAGAAAGGTCATGGATATTATTGCTCTTTTTCTGCCAGATCCATAGAATCTCGTCTATCGCCGATTTGAGATACGTACGCCGTATGGTAAGAATGGGAAACTCTTCGCGCAGGTCGTACCGCGATACCTGACCGAACTTTTTGATTGTATGCGCAGGAGTACCATCCTCCCACCGAGGGCGCACCTCCCTGTCCGTGTCCCACGTCCCGTTCTCAAGTATATCTTTGCAATTCGCTATAAATATTTCGTCTGCTCTGCTCATTTCTCTTCCTCCCGTTCGTATTGGCTTACGTCGAAATCATAACGCTCGTTTTTATAAAAATATTCACGGTCATGTTCGCCGATCGGACGCAACACGCGGCAGGGATTGCCTACCGCCACTACGTTTGCCGGAATATCCTTTGTCACTACGCTTCCAGCACCGATCACACTGTTTTCCCCGATCGTGACGCCGGGCAAAACCACCGCATTTGCTCCGATCCAGACATTTGCACCGATCGTCACCGGGCGGTTGAACTGCATCGCCCTGCGCCGCAACGCCGGCAGGATCGGATGCCCCGCCGTCGCTACCACTACGTTCGGCGCAAACATAACGCAGTCCCCGACATAAATCTCCACGTCGTCCACAAACGTTACTCCGAAATTCCCGTAAACATTGTTGCCGAGATGTACGTGCCTGCCCCCGAAATTGCTGTGCAAAGGAGGTTCAAAATAACAATTCTCCCCTACTTCCGCAAACATCTTTTTCATTAATTGCTGCCGCCTCGCAAACTCATGCGGCCGCGTCGCGTTATAATCGTATAAAAGCTCCAGACAGTCCGTTTGTTCGCGCATGATATCGCCGTCCGTCGGATCATATACGAGTCCGCGGTTCATTCTTTCCTTTTGCGTCATAATTCTTCCTCTCTATTTTTTCACTCGGTACATATCCCTGCCGAGCGCCTCTTCCCATGCCAACAACTTTTCTGCACGGTGCGCGTCGTCCATACGAGGAAAAAAGACCGTCATCTCTCCCCCAAACCCGCGCAAATCGTTCAAGTCTTTATAGAATTCGCACGCAAGCCCGGCCAGGTATGCCACACCGCGCGCAGTGGTCTCCATGGACGCAGGCCTTGCGACTTCTGCCCCCAGAACATCTGCCTGAAACTGCATCAAAAAATCATTCGCACTCGCTCCACCGTCCGCGCAAAGCCGTTGGATCGTCACGCGCGTATCTTGCTCCATGGCATGCACAACGTCAAACGTCTGCAACGCAATGGATTCGAGCGCGGCGCGGACAATGTGTGCGCGCGCAGTCCCGCGTGTAATGCCGTAAATCATGCCGCGGCACTCCGAATCCCAGTGCGGCGCCCCGAGCCCCACAAAGGCAGGAACAAACATCACGCCGCCGGTATCTTCTACCGATAGCGCCAGTTTTTCCGTTTCTTGTGCCGACTCCACCAACCCGACACCGTCACGAAGCCATTGCACAGCCGCTCCGGCAATAAAAACACTTCCCTCCAAAACATAATCGGGCGACTTCCCGACCGAAGCCGACAGGGTCGTGATCAGTCCGTTGCGCGAACCGATCGCATCTTTTCCTGTATTCATCAAAAGAAAACAGCCCGTCCCGTATGTGTTTTTAACCGTTCCCTTTTCTACACAGAGCTGCCCGAACAAAGCCGCCTGTTGATCGCCCGCTACACCGCAAACGGGTATTTCCGCCCCGAAGACAGCCTTATCCGTCAAACCGTAATCCGCCCCGGAAAAACGCACTTCCGGGAGCATACACATCGGTATGTCGAACAATCTGCAAAGCTCCTCATCCCAGCGCAGTGTATGAATATTGAACAACATCGTTCGCGATGCATTGCTGTAATCGGTCGCATGCGTGCGCCCGCCTGTCAGATGCCAGATAAGAAAAGTATCGACCGTGCCGAACAACAGTTCGCCGCGTTCCGCACGCTTGCGCGCAAACGGAACATTCTCTAAGATCCACTGCAATTTGGACGCCGAAAAATACGCATCAATATTCAGCCCTGTTCGCTCATACACAAATTTTTCATGGCGCGCTTTGAGTCTCTCGCACACCTCGGCCGTGCGTCGGCATTGCCACACGATCGCATTATAGACAGGTTTCCCCGTAAAACGGTCCCAAACCAATACCGTTTCTCGCTGGTTGGCTACCCCGATCGCCGCGATCTCGTCCGCCGATATTCCTCCCGATGCCAGAGCCGCACGAAAAGATTCAAACTGTGAAGTCAGAATATCCCGCGCGTCATGCTCTACCCAACCCGGCTTCGGATACAGCTGCCGAAATTCCCGTTGCGCACTCGCAACCGCCTTCCCTTGCGCATCAAAAAAAATTGTACGCGAACTCGTCGTCCCCTGATCCAGCGCCGCTACGTATTTTTTCATCCCCCTCTCCTCAGCGTTCAAAACGCATCTTTTTCTAGCTTCTTCCACCGATGCGCGATAAAACGCATCCGCACGCCGAGCGGCACCAGCCGCGGTACCGCCGCTATAAATTTATTCCAAAATCCCGGACGTATCAGACGCTTGTTTCGGCGCACCGCATTCAAACTTTTCTTTGCAATGTATGCGGGCGTCTTCGCCGAAAGTTTTCCCCACACACCTTGTCCTTCGATGTCCTTGCAAATATCCGGACGCGTATAGATCCCGCCCGGTTCCACGACCGTGACCTTTACCCCCGAACCGCGAAGCTCTACGCGCAATGACATAAAAAAATACTCGAGCGCCTTTTTGGTAGCGCTGTATATCGCAAAATACGGCATCGGATACACCGCCGAAATGCTGCCCATCGCAACTATTTCCAACGATTTGTCCCGCCGTCCCAAAACAAAATGTGTCAGCGACATCGCCGCCTCAACGTTGACACGGCATTGAAATGCAATCTTTTCCTGCGTATAACGCTCAAACGGTTTCTGTATATCCGCCCCCGCAATGTTGCACAACCCCGAAAAAGTATATCCCTGCTCCCCGATGTATGAAAACATTTCTTCGCGTGAATGCATATCCGTCAGATCACACGCAAAACGATCGGCACATACCGAAGCATACCGTCCGCGAATTTCGCCGATCAGCGCATCCAAACGCGCCTCGCTCCGCCCGGTCAAAAACAATTTCTTACCGCGCGCGGCACATTCGAACGCAAACGCTCTCCCGACACCGCCCGTCGCTCCGCTGATCATGATATACCCGCTTTTTGTTTGCTCTTCCATGCCTTTCATTGTATCATAAAACGCGCACGATGTAAAGTTCCGCCCCGCATTTTGCATCAGTTTTTAGAAATGCCCGACAAAATTTTTACCCCGCACGCAACCCGTTTTTTGCTTGCAACCGTTTGACTTTTCCGCGAACAATCGCTATAATTTTATAATATCAAACAGCTGAGCGCCCTTTTAAATTCATTGCTCGGCTTTTCGGAGTTATACCATGCGAGTGCTTGCCATTAATGACATCTCCTGCGTCGGGAAATGTTCCCTGACCGTTGCTTTGCCCATCATTTCCGCTTCGGGCGTAACTTGCGATATTTTGCCCACCGCCATCCTTTCCACGCATACAGGCGGATTTACGGGATTTACTTTCCGCGACCTGAGCGAAGATATCCCCGCCATCCTCGCCCATTGGAAAAGCCTCGGGTTGCAATATGATTTCATCATCAGCGGATACCTCGGGAGCATCGACCAAATTGAAATGGTCAAAAACATCAAACGCGATTTTCTGAAAAAAGACGGCACCATGATCGTCGACCCCGTAATGGGCGACAACGGCCGCCTTTATACCCATTTCGATCAGAAATTTGTCGACGAAATGAAAGGTCTTTGCCGCATCGCCGATATAATCGTTCCCAACCTGACCGAAGCAAGCTTTCTCACCGATACCGATTACTCTTCCGTCAACGAGGGTTCATACGAAGATGTTCTGAAAAAACTTGCCGGACTCTGCCCTTCTCCGTCCGTTACGGGCTGCGACGAAACAGATTCCGCCGGCAATCCCCTTTCTTCTGTGTATTTTACGTACTGCGGAAAAACACAAAAGTATTCCACCGAGAAAATCTCGGGAGCTTTTCACGGCGCAGGCGATGTCTATGCCAGCGCTTTGGTCGGCTGCCTCGCCCGCGGCGTAGAGATGCCGAAAGCCGTCGAAATTTCTGCCGAATTTACCAAAAATTCCATTCGCCAGACGAAGCTCGACAAAACCGAGGCGCGCTACGGACTGAATTCGGAAAGCCAGATGCTTTGGTTTTTGCAGGCACTGGACGCGGCGGCAAAATTTTGATTTGATTTCTGTTTTGCCCGCGCCCCGCTTTTAAGAAAATAAAAATTTTATTTATTTCCTTGTATTTATCACAATTATCGTGTATAATAATTATATGAAAGCCGCTTGCGGCATCATAAGCATACATCGGTCTGCGGTGTTCGGAGTTCGAATTATCTTAATCCACATTTGTTAAAAGGGAGCGCTATCGAAATGGTCTATGCCGATAGGCGAGGTCTGTTTTTGAACGGAAAGGCTGAGGCGGCAAGCGGCGCACCCACCTGCGAGAAGCGGGTTAACACTTTTTCGAACTGCGGCACAGGCGGATCTTTTTTTATTTTCTTTTTCTTTTTTTGAATTTCCGCTTTGAATAGCTTGCGTTTCATGCTGTTTTATGCTATAATATTTTAGCTGATTTGATCACGGCCTCATGGTCAAGCGGTTAAGACGCCGCCCTCTCACGGCGGAAACTGGGGTTCGATTCCCCATGGGGCTACCAAAAGAAGCCGCGCAAAAAAATTTTGCGCGGCTTCTTTCATACGAATTGCACGTTTTTAAATATGTGAAAGCGCCCGCGGTTCTCCGCGGGCGCTTTTTGAAAACAGGCGGTCAGAGCTTTTGCTCCGACCGCCTGTTTTGCATTGTTTGATCGTTATCCTTCCGCCATGCGACAGAACATCGTAATTATTCCGTCACCGCAGGAGTTTCGGTTTCGCCTGCACTCTGCGGAGCATAAATCGCCCGGATTTCCTCCGTTACGTTCGTCGCCGTAGTAACATTGCGCACGTCGAGCTGCGAGCTGAATCCGAGGATGCCTGCAACAAACGTATCGTCGGCTCCCACCGATGAAAGTTTCCATTCGAGTTCCTTTACACCGTCGATCGTCACAAAGAGTACGTCGCCCAGTTTTCCGAACCCGATCGACACATAATCCGCCTCGCAGTTCTTATTCGTAGAAACTGTTGCACTGCCGCCGGCCCAATCCCAGCCGCCATAACCTTTCCCCGAAGCATCCAAAGGACGGGCCACGATCCCGACATTTCCTTTCGAAATATCTGCCGGATTCGCATCGAAGTATGCAAACAATGTCATATTGTCATTGTGCAGAATCAGACCGACCTTCGGGAACGGATCCTTCGTGCCGTTCATCAAATACGTATCGCCTTTCTTAATTTCTGCTTGCAGATAAATATCTGCGGAAAGACCGATACCTTTATAATATGTCAGCGCTTCGCCCGTGCCCGTATTGGACGCCGTTTCAGTGCCGTATGTCCATCCGCCCGTCGGCATGAATCCGGATGTGTTGTACCCGAACGTATCACCCGACGCGACCGTGTATCCCAGCGCCTCCTTGATGATCTTCATCCACAGAGGATAACCGTATTCTATATTCAGATGCAATCCGTCCGCCGTAAACATATATGTGCGCGCCACCGGAACAGAATCACTGCCTGCACTGAACGCCGTCGTTACGTCGATATAATTCAGATAATTCGTCGACTGCGCAAGAGCACTCACTTTCTCATTTAAAGAAAGATAATCGCTCGTCTTGTTCGGGAAGAGCATGTTCGGAATCAACGACACCCAGTATATCTGCGCATCGGGGAATGTGGTGTTATAAATGCCAAACAACTCGACCAAATCCGCATAGATCTCATCCACGCTGCGCGACGTGGCATCCACATCGTTCACGCCGATATGGAAAACGATCTTTTCAGGCTTGTAGAACTTTTTCAGCATGTTTACGATCGATTCACCCTGCCAATACGGAACCTGCGTACCGCCGACGCCTTTGTTCGCTTTCGTCGGGATCTCCTTTGTCAGGCTTTCGTAGCAACCGTAATTGATCAGGAACTGCATGTAGCTGTCGCCGGCAAACAGAACCTCTACCTTTTCTTGCTCGACCGCAGGAATATGCGCCGCAAATTCAGGCGAAGTCGGGTCGTCGCTGGACATATAATCGGTCACCGTCAGGGTGTACGCAAACGACTTCATACCGATCTGCAAATCATCCGTCTTTGCTACATAATAGATCTGTTCAACCAGCGTGTCGCCGCAATACATGTAGATCATGTTCTCATAATATACCATCGCCAACGTGATCGTATGCGTTACCAGATTGAATGAACCCGCAGAATCCGGTATCGAGACCCAGCTGCCCCAGTTGCCGCTGCCTACGTTATACCCGAGCGACGTGCCCGAAATATTGTCTACACTGATCGTCTTGCCTTCGCCGATCGACGCATCCGCATAGAAGAACACACCTGTCTTGGATGCCCCGTCAAACAGCATCAGGCCGAATTTGCCCCATTTCTCGCCGTTGAGCACATCATCGACGCGGAAAGTCGCTTTCGCAAAGAGCGCATTCCCTTCCGAACGGAAGAAGACGATGTCGTTGTCAACGCCGTCATGTCCCGTCAACTTCGCTTCGCGGTTTGCATAATTTTCACTATCATCGATCGCATAATCTTTTTCAAGATCCCAATAGCGTCCTGCACTGACAGCATTGCCGTCACCGAGCTGCCCGATTCCGAGCGCATAATAATTTTCTTTCCACGTATTGTCCGCCGAGAATACAGGATACGATCCCGGATTTTCCGCTTCGCCGTTTTCGATCGTACCTTCGCGCGGCGCGTATGTACTGTCTGTATTGAAAAGTATCGGCAGAACAGTCAGGCTTCCCTGCGCAGCCGCCTTACCTTCAAACTCGAGCGCTGTATACGCAACCTCGAAAGTCACTTTGTATCCGAGCATCGTATCCGCCTGCTCGCCCCAAGGCACCGCCGCTGCCGTGATCTGCACTTCGCCTTCCGTATAGGAACCGTTTGTCACCAAATAGCCCGTCGCCTCGCCCGCCGGAGCGATCTGCATACCAATGTTGGCCGACGAAAGTTTTACCCCGTCAATTCCGCTCTTCCCGAAATATACCGCCACCGCATCGCGGTTTGTTATTGCTTCATCCTCGACATATGCAGCGACCGTCACCGCCGATTCACCGAATGCAACCGTCCAGTACGAATTCGCCGTGGCACCCGCAAGCGCCTTCACGCTGATCTCAAACGCGCGCGCCGACGGCACCGCTTCTGCCGTGATCGCTACGCTTGTAAACGTCACATCGATCTCCGCATCCGCGCCCGGCATCGTAAAAGTCGCCGTATTGCCGGATACCGTCGCCGCGGTTCCGTTCACCGTCACCGTTCCCAAAGCATAGCCGAAATCAGGCGTCGCCGTTACCGTGATCGTTTCTCCCGGTGCAGCACTCGACTTGCTGATCGATACTTTTCCGTTCTCAGCCGCGTTCACTTTGACAGAATATGCATTCTCCACAAATGAGCCTTCCACCGTCACCGCTTTGCCGGGCATCGTAAACGTGTATGTATTGCCTTCCACGTTTACCGCTTCACCGTCAACCTTCAATTCGCCCAGCCTATAACCGCTGTCCGGCGTGATCGTAAGAGTGACTTGCGTCCCTTCCGCCGCCTCGGCCACGCTTGAAGTGATCTCGCCGTTTGCCGTCTCCGTTACCGTGACGCCGTATTTTACCGCATCATCCGTCCCTTCTTTCCCGCCGCATGCCGCAAATACCGCCATGCTGACGGCCAGTACGAATATCGTACCGACAAGAAGCACTGTCCTGAATATCTTTTTCATCAGATCCTCCTTCTGATTTTTCTCCGCATTACCATTCTGCGTTCGGCAATAAACCAACGCACATCATTAACGTTAATGTAAATAAATATTGACACCGGCCGCCTTCTTTCCCGCTGCAGAACCCGGTTAAGAAGATGCGTCGACGATGTCCTTATTTTTACAAACATTATCGTTAATGTGTTTTCTTCAGTATCATTATAACCCAAAAAATACAGCTTGTCAATAGCTAATTAAAAAATTTTGCCAAATTTTTATACATCAATTTTTTCACCGTCGCCTCTGCCCGAGCCATCATAAACCGAGAGGAGCCCCCGACCCTGTCGGAAGCTCCTCTGAGAAATGTTTTTGATCCTCTATCAAATGGAACGGCGCAAATATAAAATTAAAATTCGATCTCCAAACCGTCATAGGATACGATGATCCCGTTTTTTGCCATTTCGGGAACCATTTCATCGTATGTCTGTCCGCCGTTATGCGAATAATGATTGGAAACCACTATCGTCTTTTCGTCCATGATCCCTTCCTTTTTCAAGCGTTCGATCACCTCGAGATTGGTCCGCAGACTCATATGTCCGTTCCGCCAGTCCCAACCGATCCCCAAACAGCCGGTGCAATCCAACGATATACAATCCAATCTGCCGAAATTTTTCAGCTGCGCGTAGACTTCTTCATAAAACACTCCCGTGTCGTGCGCGTACAACAGCCGCTTGCCGCCTCGCTCGATCGCATAAAACACGGGCGTCGTTTCCGCCGCATGATTTGCTTTCAAAACCAGTACTTTAAACCCTCCCTCCTCGATTTGAAAGATGTCACCGGGTTTGACCAGCGATACTTCGACATGATTTTGCATTTGATGCAACTCGATCTGCTCTTTGATTTTGTCGTATCCCGATTTTGCAGAATAAAACCGCAGCGAACGATGCTCATGCGTAAACGGAGTCGATAAAATTGCTATATCCAAAGGATACAGATGATCGCTGTGACTGTGCGTGATCAGACAACTGCCGACTTTGTTCCAATCTATGCGGTATTGCAGAAAATGACACACCGTATCCGCATTGTAATCCAGCAGAAGCATGTCATCCACGAGAGCCTGCGAACGGGTACGCAACGCCCTCCCGCCTGTTTTCAAAGAGTCGCGGCATACCTTGCACTGACAATACATCGCAGGCACACCTTCATATGCCGCAGTACCCAAAAACTTGATCTTCATCTCTTGTCTCCGTTAATTATTCAAAATTCCTTTTTCTTTGAGCAACGGAGCAAAAATCCCGCCTTGCACCGTACGATTATAAAACCATTCGATCACTCCGTTTTCCGTATCGTACCAGTCGCCGAACGGCTTTCTCGACGGACTTTCCGCAAGATATCGCACTACCGGCATATACAATGCCTCCGTCTTCTCCTTGTCGTCCGTCAACGCCGCCGCCCATAGGATCCAGTCTGACTTCGTATATGCTTTGCGCGTATCCAAAGGAACACCGTATGCATTGTTTTTCTCTATATAGTATTGCGTCTCACGCTCGCACGCTTCCTGCCCGATCAAATCAAACCCGAACAACTTGTCAAACAGTATATTATATTTCAGCGAATATGTATCTTTTTCTCCGTAAGCAAGCGGCATCACCCCGTCGCCGGTCAGCTTTTTCAGCTCCGCAGCAAACACTTTTGCTTTGTCCGCATATTCTTCCGCTCGATCCGCTTTCCCAAGCTTTTCGCATATGATCGAAAATCCTTCAAGCCCCGCAAGTGCTTTGATCGCAAGGTTAACATTGTTTGCCAAATGCCCCGCAAAATCATCCGTGCAAAGCTGGTTCTCCGGTTGCAGCCCGTATTTTTCCAAATACACGACCCACTGTTCGAGCAAATCAAAATTATCCCGCGCAACTTTGTCGCTCGCCCCCGCTCGCAGCGCCGCCGCCGTCATCACAAGCATATTCCCGCACTCTTCCACCGGCATCTGATGATTTGTTTCATATACCCGGCTCGCCGCAGGGCGCAGATACAACATTGTATGTGTGCGCGGATAATGCCAAAAACATGTCATGTTACAGCTGTATTTATCATCGCGATTCTCTACACCGTACACCTGCCCGCAGCACCACGGATATGTACCCAGATCGTGCGGCGCAAAATCATACGTCCAAACCGGCATCCGCGCAAAATCAAAAATACCGTTCATCATCGCGTTCACAAGTTCGGGATTGTACAGAAGATACAGCGGCATCGAAGGGTAGCTTACATCGACCGTTCCGATACAGCCGTTGGAATTGCATTCCTTGGAAAGAAACAGAAGATCCCCCTTCTTGTTCTCCACAAGCTTGTGCGCGCCCACCGATTGACGCAGGGATGCGCATGCGAGCGTATAATAGTCTTTCCCTACCTCTTTGCAATCCGCTTTCAGCTTTGCGTCAAACTCGTCGCACCTTTTGAGAATTTCGTCATGCCTCTCGCGCGATTCGTCCATCGCATCAATGACGCTCTTTCCGTCCTTACAATAATAACCTTTCAGCCATTCCCCAAAATAAAATATGGATACGCGGTCGTCAAACGCCGTCATGAAATATCCCTTCTCTTCTCGGTTCACGGCAAGTATGTAATTTCGCTCGCTGCCCTTGCGAATATAATCCGCCTTCCCTTCCGAAACATAACGGTTCAACGCCGAATCGGTTATAAACCAGCAAGCTTCGCCCGCAAGATAGGTATCGCCCCAGTCAGGCGCTATGCAGTCTTCCGCATTGGACAAAATCAGGTTGCGTTCACGCGTCATGAACGCCGCTTCATATCCGTTCAACGGCAAAACCCCGCCGACCACGCGCGCGCGTTCGTCATTATAGCAGTATTCTTCGTCCAAAGCCAAAGCGATCGAAAAGTCGTCCGGCTTTTCTCCCTTAAACTTTACTTTGTACTCCGTATAGCAAACGGGACAAGAGAGCCGCTTTAAATCATCCGGAAAAAGCGGCGAAACAAAATTGACTTTCAAAGTAAACTCTTTCGCTTTGAATTCATATTTCGTTCCGAAAGCCGAGATGCTCACATCCGTCTGTTTCAACGGTTCCGCTCCCTCTCGCTTCCCCATAAAACAATACGTCTTTCCGTTGGCCCGCACAAAACCGTACGTCCTGCGCACAAGCCCCGTCCAAAAAATCGTGTCCCCGCCGTTCAACCCGTTGCAGGGCGACCACACCGAGAAGTTCGGATCAATGATCCATAAAGGATAAGCCGGTAAGATTCTTTTCATAAATATTCTCCGTATTATGTGTAATATAGTACTATGCAATTACTGCAAATTACTTCAAAATTTCAGGGAAACTCCACTATCCGATGATTTTTATTTCAATTTTTGCCGTTACCTGCAACATTCGCGATACGGCACCACAGTGATTTCTCTCAGGCAAGATAAAATTTGATTTCGTGAGACTGCGACAAATCCATACACACGCGCACGGTGAAAACGTCTCCGTCCGCCGCGCCGCCTTCCGCCGCAAACGGGAATGCCTCGGCGTCGCGGCCGATCTGCTCAACCACAAGCTCCTCCCCGTTCATCTCCGCACGCTCAATCTTTCCTCCGCATGAATGTACGCGGACCGCCGCCTTTCTCATCGTGCAAGCTCTTTTTCCCGCAAACGAACCTTCGGAAGCCGCAAAGCGGATCACGTACGCGTTCTCTTTTCGATCGTACTTCGCTTCGTATTCGCCGATTCGGAACTCGCCCTGCCGATAAGCAGTCGTTTCCCCGTCATCTTCATAGAGAAAATCTGCATCGCAAGCCTCTTTGTCGGGATAGTAATCAAATGTCAATTCGTTCCAGCTCTGTTCCTTTGTATTTTTTGCGTCGTGCGCAAGCGGCAAAACTGCTCCCCGCCGATCGAGATCTCCCATTCGCCGTCCAGCAGGCTGATCTCTTTGCGTGCAAAAATCGGATCGGGACTCTTTTCAAAAACGCTCATGTGATTCATTTCGGTTTCCTCTGTTTTTTGTATTCTCTTATCATGCTGCTCTTGCAACCGCAGGATCGGTCGTTCCGATCACAAGTTTCCCGTTGCGCGCAACCGCCGCACAATCTTCCGTAACATAATATCCGCTGTTGACTCCCAGCGTCGCCTTGACCATGACGCTTTTCGTAAAAAATGTGGTCAGTGAAATCTGATAAAGCGTTCCCGCCTCGTCTTCCATATATGCCGTCATCCAGCGCCCGTTGCGCACAAGCACGACATATACGCCGTTGTTCTTTTCAAACGCCTGCGTAATTTTCTCGCCGCCTGTCACCGACGACATGTATATAAGCTGCGTACTGTCGCTGAAATGGGCATACAGGCCGAGTTTATCATACCCCACGCGAAACGATCCCCCTTTCCCTGCCTCGATATTCGCTTGCGTATCGATGTTGATATTCAAGCGAAACACGTCGCTGTTGCTGTTTTCCACAACGCTCTGCACGTCGCCGCTCCAGCCGACAAATACACGCAAAACATATGTAGACTCCGTCACCGCAAGATCGTAATTTTCTTCGTCGACGCTCGCATAAATTCGAGACGTGGAATTTTCTGCCGCAACTGTTGCTTCCGTAAGCGTAAATGACTTTAATGAATAAACGTCATCTTCTTCCATCGGCTGCTGCCCGGCTTCGTCCGCAAACAACTTGCCGCAGACGGAACACTCATAATGCGCGATCGCATCACAGGAGAACATGTCCTCTGCCGCTTTTGCCTCGACATACTCCAATTTATGCCGATACGGCAACACCGTATCTTCCAAACCGATCTCGGTCACGCCTTCCGCATCCGAAAAATATTTGCCGCACGCCTCGCAAGTCCAATATTCGATATTCCCTTCCCGTTCACAGAGCGCTTCCTTCGCGGCTACATGCACAAGAGAGTGCACATGATCAGGTTCTTCTTCCCCTCCGCACGCGCTCAGGGCACAAATAACAAACAAGAGTGCCGCAAGCACTGTTAAAAAGCGTAATTTCTTTTTCTATACCATTGTACCAACCTCCGCTTTAAAAGTCAATTCTTACAAGAATAAATTTATTTATCCCCCGAATATCCTTGTCTTTTTTTCCATATTTTTAAAAGCGGGGCGGCGTATGCCACCCCGCTTTCCTTTCTCTGCGAACCCTTTTCACAGTTCACTTGTTTTATGCGTTTGCTTTCGTGGCCCAGGACGCGATCGTATCCGCATCATCGGTCAGCGAATATTCGAACTCCGCTCCCGCAGATGCATTGTGGCTTCCGATCACCCAATGACCTTCCGTCGCTGCATAATCGCCGCTGATCGAACATTCAAGACACAAAATTGCCGTTTCGGGCTTCCCTTTTTCACTTGCAAACACGTAAAAATCCGATCCGTCGCGAACAACGGTAACATCTACGCCGCTGCCATTGAACGCATCATTCAATGCGGCGCTCTCCGTCCCTGCCGGCCAGCCCGTGGGGCTGATTATATAGTCTACGCCTAAATCTGCCATCCAGTCGCGCCACTCTGCATAGAAATTTCCGCTATTGCTCGTCTTGACCTGCAGTACAACAACTTTCCCGTCAATGATAAACGCAAGCAACAGGTTTTCATTGATGTCGGATTTCTGCACCGTTACCGTAAAGACAGAACTGCCGTTCGTATCATTTTTGACCGCCCACATCCTGCCTTCTTCCAGATTCTTGACCGAGCCGCTCGTATCGTTTGCTTTGCTGATATCGATCGGTCCGCTGTCATTGCCGAAAATCAGATTTGCGGTGAATGCCGTGTATGCCTGCCTCAAATTCAAACTTCGCGTTCGCCGTTATATCGGAACCGCCGAAAGCCCAGTTGCCCAAAGTTTCCGCATAGCCTGCGGATACGGTATATTGCAATGCGAGTTTCGCTGTGTCGGGCTTGCCGTGTTCGGATGCAAACACATAGAACGCCGAGCCTTCGCGCACCAGCGTGACGTCCACACCGTCGCCTTTATACGCGTCCGTAAACGCGGGGAGCGATGCGCTCGTCCAATCGTTCGGGCTGAGAATATTGCTGTCATTGATTCCGAAATCGCTCAGCCAGATGCGCCACTGCACAAAGAATTCACCTTCCTCCAGGCGCACCTGGAATACCACGATTTTGGTCTGATCCAAAATATATGCAATATATATGTTGCCGTTGTTGAGCGAATCCGAGTTCTGTACGTTCACGGTGAAGGCGCCGTCCGTCGTTTCGTCCGTCATGACTGCCCACATCTGCCCCGCCGATATGTTGCTTACATACGCATTCTGCGCGTCGTTCGAGTGGGAATTGTCAACTTCGCCGCCTTTCCCGTAAATCATGTTGGCAGTAAACATATTATAGCTGAATTGGAAATCGGCCGCCTGCTCACTGCGGAAAATATACTGAATGCTGTCATAATTGGTAAAATCATCTCCGACCAGCGAAACGGTATACGTGCCGTAAGGGATCTCGCCGACGACTTTTCCGCCCGAAATATCCAGCGTGTAATCATTCGTGCCGTCCAAAAGCAACTGCGCCCCATCCAGGTTCAGCGACGTGCCGTAATACAACGCCGTAACGGTCGCCTCAAAATCCTGCGGCGACGGATCGTACGTTTCAAATACGGCAACCACTTTCAGATCTTGCGTCACTTCGCTCGCCGGCACGACAAAATACCCGTCGCCTACGAACGCCACAGAATCGGAATAGGACTTGCCGTTGACCGTGATTTCGGTAAGAGCACACCCGTCTGCGGGATGCGTCAGGAACGTGACCGAATTGTTCGCTACCGCAAAATCATAATTCATCCGCTCCATCACAACCCCGTCGCCCGTCATTTCGATTTCGATATCGTATGCAACCAAACCGTCTTTATTGAAATGATACCAGCCGCGCGTGTTGCCCCAAGAACCGTCGTCCAGTTGCGAACCGATCATCCACCACCAACGGTCGACGTCGCCATCCGTTCCGAGATAGTTGTACGATGTGATCGGCGTAGCGTTCAAATAGATCTCTCCGCCGTTTTTGATCACGTCTGCCGTACCTTCCCCGGCGATCTTGTCCACATACCCCCAAGGGATAAACAGCTCCATCGTATATTCGGTCGCACGCTGCTGCCCCTCGGGAACAAATTCGCCGACTACGCCGTTCTTCTGCGTACCGAGCTGCGCCATTATGTCATTGGTCGTCGCAAAGTTGTCCCAGCTGCCGTTCGAATTATTCTTTTTGAAATTCAGACTGCCGTCCGGCCCCATATCGATCTCGCATACGGTAATATCCTTGATGTCCGTCGCCTGCGGCGATGCAAAATACAATTCCGTAATACTGTTCTGCTTATCATCTCGGCAACGATCGTAATTGTAGCGAATTATTTTATTTTCGTCAAGAAAATACCGCATTGATATAAAAAATTGAGGCACAGCAATTTGCTGTGCCTCTCCTGTTATCTCGCTTTGAGGGTATCGGCGGCAATATTTTGAAAACAGTCCGCCTTACTTTTTACGCGATCTCTTCCAACATAAAATCGTCGATCGTAAAACTGAATCCGTCTGCCCCTCCGCCGCCGAAGATCATGATACAATCTTGTATTTTGCAGAATACAAACTTATCTTTTGTTGAAGTTTTGAGTATTATAACACATTTTCTCCTTCCTTACAACATAATCGGCAAATTTTCCTCTTTCAAAAGCGGCCGATCTCGGATAATCAGATCGCGAATATTGCATTCGGCTCGTTTCCCTCCTGCAATTTCCAAACGAAACGCGGCCTTTTCATAAGAGCTGCCTGCTCTGACCCTTGTCCTTTTCTATTTCGGGCATAAGCAAACGCGCCTTTGAAAGTTTTAACTTTCAAAGGCGCGTTTGCTTTTATTCCTTCTTTGCATCGAATTCAAGTTTTTGAAAACGTGCTTCTTTGCCCATGTCTCACCCGTAAAAAATTTATTTGCAAAGATAGTTGTTCAGCGCAGACACGAGCGCGTTGATCGAAGACTGTATGATGTCCTCATCCACACCTGCACCCCAATAGGATTTTCCGTCCTTTTCCAGTCCGACAAAAGAGAGTGCCTGCGAATCGGATTTTTCGCTCAGCGCGCGCTGTTCATACGTCGTCAGCGTAAAAGCAATTTCAAAAAACTCTTTCAGAGCATTGGTCACCGCATCGAGACGGCCGTTGCCTTCTGCCTTGACTTCCCTGCGCTCACCGTCTTTTTCCACCGTGACCGTCGCTTCGATCCCGTCTTTGATCTGTTTGAAGTGACATTCGGGCACCGCAAAAACGGGACGGTTTTCTACAAACGTATCCAGGAAAACGCGGAAAACTTCGGCGGGTTTGAGCTCTTTATGCGTACGATCGGAGACACCCTTCGCGGCATACCCCATTGCTTCTTTGAATTTGGGAGGAAGATCGATGCCATAATTTTCCTGCAATATAAATCCGACGCCGCCCTTGCCCGATTGACTGTTAATACGGATGACGTCCGTCTGGTATTCCCTGCCGACATCCTGCGGATCGATCGGCAGATAGGGTACATCCCAGTACGAAGATTTTCCGTCGCGCCGCCACTGCATTCCCTTGGCGATCGCGTCCTGATGACTGCCTGAAAACGCCGCAAACACCAGCGATCCGGCATACGGCTGACGCGGCGATACACGCATCTGCGTGTATTCTGTATATTTTTCGCAAATCTCGGGCATGAACGAAAAATCCAGCTGCGGATCGACCCCTTGCGAATACATATTCATGGCGACGGACACTATATCCGCATTGCCCGTACGCTCTCCGTTCCCGAACAGCGTGCCCTCTACGCGGTCAGCTCCTGCCAAAAGCCCCATCTCCGTCGCCGCCACCGCACAGCCGCGGTCGTTGTGCGGATGCAAACTGACCACTACATTGTCGCGGTATACAAGATTTTTGGAAAGATATTCGATCTGTTGGGCAAACACATGCGGCATTGCATTTTCTACCGTTGCAGGCAAATTAATGATCGCCTTGCGATCCGCCGTCGGTTTCCACACTTCCAAAACTGCGTTGCAGACTTCCAGCGCGTATTCCGGCTCTGTCCCCGTAAACGATTCGGGGCTATACTCGAAACGATATTTCTCGCCCGCTTCTTCCGTAAGCTGCTTCAAAAGCTTTGCGCCGTCTACTGCGATCTTTTTGATCTCGGCTTTGTCTTTTTTGAATACTTGCTCACGCTGAGCGACCGAAGTGGAATTGTAAACGTGCACAATGACATTCTTTGCGCCTTTGATCGCTTCAAATGTCTTGCGAATAATATGCTCGCGCGCCTGTGTCAGAACTTGGATCGTCACGTCATCCGGAATAAGATCGTTTTCAATGAGCGTACGGAGAAACGTATATTCCGTATCGCTCGCCGCGGGAAATCCGACTTCGATCTCCTTGAATCCGATTTTCAGCAGGAGTTTGAAAAATTCTACTTTTTGTTCCAGAGTCATCGGTTCGATAAGCGCCTGGTTGCCGTCGCGAAGATCGACACTGCACCATATCGGCGCGCGTTCGACGGCATCTTTTTCCGCCCAGTCCATGCACCGCACCGGCGGCATAAAATACTGCTTTTTGTATTTCTGATAATTTTTCATTGCTCTGCCTCCCAAAATAAAAAATACCCGTTTCCGACTCGTAAAGAGACGAAAACGGGTTCCGCGGTACCACTCTTTTTCGCGCTTGATCGCGCGCTCTCTGTAAATACTTGCCTTGCGGCGCATATTCCGCCCTTTTAACGGCGAGCCCCCGTTCCGCCTCTACTCGTTCCCTTTCGAACGGACCGCTCCGCGGCGAGTTCACCCGATCGCTTCGGCCGCCTTGCACCTACCGGCGGTTCTCTGAACCTGCAATTCGGATTACTGTTCCGCATCCTTGCGTTTTAATCACTTGATTGAATTTCATTTTAACACAAAACAGATTGTTTGTAAAGCGTTTCCGACAAATTTTTTTGCACGCTTTGTTTTACCTCGGTTGAACGGGCATCGGATATTTCCGATGCCCGCTTCGATCAATGATTGCTTTTGCTCAGATACGAATTGCTTGCACCGGCTGCCGCATATAGCGCCGACGCGTCCGCATACCCGAATGCCGACGCGACCGTCTGCACGTTTGCCATACAATATTCCTGCGCTTGCGCATCCGTTCCCGGATCGCGGTGCGTCAGAGAGAGTTTGAGCGTAACGATACCGACTACCGTGACCGATCCGTCCAAAGAAGTCAAATCATAATGATCTCCGTTCTGCGTACGGTAAATATTCAGCACGGCATCGTCAAATTCGTCTATGCCCGCAACAGCGCCCAAATCCAGCGTGATATGATACCCGCCTTCATCCGCAGAATACGATTTCACCATTTCACCCGCATCGTACACTGCAGCGTTCGTTTGCTGCTCATCGTTCGGGTCCTCTATTCCTGCCTGCTCACGGATAAAATTCTGCATTTTGTCGCTGAGATTGATCGCAAAGAACATCTGATTCATAATATCCGCAAAGAACGCGTCCAGCGTCATTGCACGATAATCGACATACGGCGTGCTCAGATCGTAGAAACCGTGCTTCCAGATCCAGAAACTGCTGTTGTCGTAATATGTCGTCTGCGTGCGCGACATGCTTACAAAACCGTTTGAAATAGAAATATCTGTTACAGTATTGCCGTTGATAATGACCGAACTTCCCATTAAACCGCCAAGAATATTATAATATTGCGGCGTCGTCAGGCGCAGGGCAATATCGATGGAACCGTCTTCATTGACTCCCACTCGAAGATCGATTTCTACTTTGAGATCAAGCTCGATTTTTGCAACTTCGATCTTGACGGAATCGGTCAGATGATAACCTGTATCCTTATAATTGTATGCGTACAGAACATCCTGCAACAGCTGCGCGATCGTCGAAACATCGATAAACGATCCCGCGGGCGCTTCAATCGCCGCTTCGTCTTGCTTCGCTGTCAGAATGGCATTTGCACTTCCCGCTCCGGCAGCGATCCCGCTCAAGATGACGGAAACATCGCCGTTCTCGGAACTGACAACCTCAAACGAAATACCGGAAGCAGAACTCTCCGCTGCCTGATCGTCCGATTCGCCCTTCACCGTATATTCATCGACAATGCCGAGAATCAGGTCGCACCAACTTTCCGTATCCATTACGCCGAAAATACCGCTGTTGATCGTGCTGTACCCTTTGCCGAGAATTGCATTTACAAACTCAAAATAATAGACATCTTCCGGAATACCCAAAAGCGGCGCCAAAATCGGCAAGACCGTTTCGCCTGCCGCGAACAACTCCTTCACAGGCATCGTGATGCGAAGCGCCGTGTCCGCATCCAAAGCTTTGACGGAATAGGTCATATAAAGCGTTTCGCGCAGTATGATCAAATGCAGATAATGTGAACCCGAAACCGTCACATTCCCCTGCGCATCCGAAGCAAATGTCGAAATGACCGCTGTAAAATCAAGGTTGAGCGTTCTCTGCGCTGCCCCTTCGCTCCCCTCGAATTGCACTTTCCCATCCAGTTCGACAGCCAGATCCGCCGCCGTATAATCGAAGGATAAAGCAAGATAATCTGTCTGCGCCAATTGCGTGTATGCATTGAGAATGAACTCAAAAATGTTCTCACACATAATGACGCCGCCAAAATCGGGAACAATCGCTTCTTGTGCCGACGAAACCTCGGCATATATGTCGCGCAGCGTTACGCCGTAAAGAGTAAATTCTTTGCCCGAAAGGCTCACTCCCTTTTCAAGAGCCGCAATTTCACATTCGAACGCGGAAAACGAATCGCCCAATACCTTCGCAAGATCCAACGCGATAGCGAGAGACCCGCCTTCGGTAACCGATACGCGCACGTTCTGAATAAATTTCACGAGATCGAACCCGTCTGCGCCCAGCAACGCCAATACGGACTGCACCGAAACGTCTTGTTCCGCCGCTCCCGACGCAAACAGCGAAGAGAACTTTTTGATGACCGTGGAAAGCTCGCTCTCCGCAACCGTCATTCCATAACCGCCATACGAAAAAGTGATTGCTCCGTCACAGTACCATACAACTACATTTGCACCATTTACCGCAAAATCCAGCCGTATCTGCAAACCGTCTGCAAACCACACTTCGCCCGCCAGCTCGACTGACAGCGCAATGCCCTCGACAGAAGTGCTGCCTTCCAACAAGAACGATATGCCGTCCGATCCTGCAAGTGCGCGAATGGGATCGATGAATGCCGCAACCGATTCAAAAGGCATGTATTGCGCCGCATCGACGGGCGCCGAAACACTCGCGTTGCCGGATGTAAACCGCAGTTTTGCCCCCCCGATCTCCAACGCGAGAGCGCCTTCTGCCAATGTATATTCTGCTTTCAGTTCACCCGCGCGCAGTTCCGTTCCGCCAAACAGTCCCTGCAAAGCCGCCAGGATCGCATCGCAGTCCGCCGTGAGAGATATCGATTCGTCCGTAAGACGCAGTTCCTTGATCGCCGCCGAAATATCTGCGGACAGGAGCGAGCGTATGATTTCAGAAACATCCAACGCATCCAATGCGGGCAGAACTTCGGTTGCCTCCTGCGGCAACAGTTCGCCAAGCATACTGCCCACTTCCGAAAGCGTCCCGCCGATTTTTATGTCGAACACTTTCAGATAAATATTTTCACCGACCAGAACAAACTGTATAGGCAGGGAATACGCTCCCAAAGTAAGAGTGATGTTCCCCTCTGCTTTGAGTCCGTCCGCCGCATCGAGAACGACAGTTCCCTTGACGGCAAACTGCTCTGCCGTATAATTCAAATCAAGTTTGTAACGTCCGCCTTCGATCAGCCCGCGAATGCTTTCAATATACGGCATCAGATCGACCGCGCCGTTCGTGTCAAAGGCGGGCAGCGTCACCGTTTGATCAAAGGAGAGTTTTGCATCCGCTTCCATGCCGAACAACTCGGCGCGAACGCGCACATATTCCAACGACGTACGCGTTTTTGTCTGTGCAAAGACAAATTCGACCGGGATCTCCGCTTCCCCGAAAGCGAGCGCTGCGCGCAGCGTATACTGATCCCCGTCTTTTTCCAGGCGCGAAGCGAGCAGAGAGCCTGCCAATGCGGCAATATCCAACGAGATTCCGTTATCCGAAGAGAACATACCCGCAACATCGCTTGCCGCAAGCTTACCGAGCATGCCTTTATAGCTTACATATACAGCCCCGTCCTGAAACATTGCAGACAAGTCGCCGAGCTGCGCCTGCAAACGCACAAACTTGCCTTCCCGCATTTCCAATACGGCATCCGCTTCCAGCGTCTCGCCCGCTACATTCAGCGTAAATGCAAATCCCGTTTCGCCGTTTTGAATGCTCTGCACTGCCGCAATTGCTTCCGAAGCCGCCTGCGCAAGATCAAACGCCACGTATTCGTCCGCATCGGGCATCGGGACCGCCTCCGTCCTGCCGGAAAGCAACACGGACGCGCCCATCGCTTCGAGCGCAAACACCCCCGATGCGGCATCATATTCCGCCACGATCTCGCCGAGCTCAAAATCCGTTTCTCCGATCAGCGGAGCCAATGCATCGACAAGAATGTCGCCGTCCACAATCAGCCCGAGCGACTGCTCGGTCAGCGTGAGCGAACGGATCAGCGCATCGAAATCCATGCCGATCACGCCCGCCAAGATCGCCGCAACGTCCGTCCCGCCAAAATCTAGTGAAGGCATTGCCGCACCGAACAGACCGAGTACGGAAGAAAGCCCCTCTTTGAGATCGCTCACAGACGTCACAACGGCAATGTTGCCCGCACGCAGGTAAACGTCTTCGCCCGTGATCGCAAACGATACGGGAAGAATCAGCGCTTCGCCGTCACTACCAAAAAGCGAAGGCTGCAACGTCAGTGCCAGCTCGCCGCTCGCCGCAAACGGCTGAACGGATACGGCAATATTGCCTTCCGCCCGTACAGGCGATGTTTCCTCGCCGTACGCAATCTGCACGTCAAACGAACCGCCCGCAAGGATACCGAGCACTCCGTCAATGTACGGCTTCAGATCCACTGCCGCAGAAGTATCGATCTGCGCAAAGCCCTCATTCGATTTCGAGGGCGCGACCCGTATCGCGGCATCCGTGCCCGCTATATTCAGGTCTGCCGTTATGTATTCGAAGGATATCAGACCGTCCGTCTGTTTGAATCCGAATTCAAGAGAAATCTCCTGCCCGCCCAAGGGCAAAGCGCACAGCAACAACGTCTCGCTTCCGCTTTTGAGTATCGTGCTGTCCGCAATCGCCGTCTGCAATGCGGACATGTCCAATGAGAAAGTTACGTCCCCGACCAGTCCCAAAACATCTGAAACCGCGATCTTGCCCAGAAAATCTTTATACTGCGCGTACATCGTCCCCTGTTGCAAAAGCACTTGCAGAGATCCGAGTTCCGCCCGCAGGACAAGCCCGCTCAACAGATCGTCCGCAATCCCCGAAAGATCGCCCGATCCGCTCAAAAGTCCCGACAAATCCCCCAGTTCCAATGCGATCCTGCCCGATACCACGTTCCCGCCGATATCCGCACGGACCGCCAACGGCGTACCGCCGCTGATTGCCGGCAATACGCCCTGCGTAAGATAGTCGATCGCCGTCGGCTCTTTTTCCGCAATGCCCGTAGACGCCGCGTTTGCATATTTTACAAAATAATTTTCATATGCGGATACGTCCACGCTCTCTTCCGCATAGTTAAATTCGATGACCGTCGTGCCTTCACAACTGACCGAAATCACTTTTTTCGTGTTGTATTTCTCTTCGACCGAAAGCTTGGTGATCGTCCAGTCCGACGTAAATTCTACCGTCATCAGTACAGACGAAAAATCGGGATAATCGTCGAGCCCGCCCATCGTCTTCATCTGAATCTTATAGTATTTTGTCGATTCGTTGGGTTCCAGCTCAATCGTGAACGAGTACGTGTCCCCGCTCTTTTGCAGATCGGTAAACGACAGACAGGTCTTTTCGTTGATCACATAATCGCTGAATTCCGTCCCCCACATCCCGTAATAATTGACATATTCGTCCGTGCCGAGAATTTGATCGGGATCGCCCGTTTTCCACTCCGTTTGCATGCCGTTCCAATCATCGGGATCGGAAGAAACTGCCGTACGTATGACTGCCTTATCTTCCCCGAAAAATTTTTGCATCGCCACAGGATCGGGCGCAAACGAGCTCAGTGTCCCCTTGCTCCAGCACAGCGAAGTCGCAAGCGTGACTCCGTCCTTATAGTCTTTGCCCCCTTCCACAAACTGCTCCATCCCCGCCGTAGTCACATGCGACTCGGAATCGGTATGGTAAAAACTGCGCTGCGTCAAACGCCCCACGATATATGCAATATTATCGAGATTCCCGTAATCCTCGGGCGACGAACCGTCTTCCGGAGGCGTCATGCATATGCTTTGGCTGACTTTGGACACGGTGATCTTTTCACCCGATCCGCCGCTGCACGCAAAAAAGACCGTCGCTCCCAGAACGATGGTTATCAAGCAAATTAAAGAGCATATCAAGAACTTTTTCTTTTTGAAAAATCTTTTCTTACCGCTCATGTCCCTTACTCTCTCATTGTCATACCTTTTTATGACACGATCATTATAATAAATTTTATAAGAATTGTCAAACAAATCACAAAAAAATATGACAAAACATTACAACAGCTTTTTGCCGATTATTTGCCGATAAAATGCGGCGGCGCCGCCTCGCAAACGAGGCGGCGCCGCCGCATATAAATGCAATGTGTTTACTTATTTTTCCTCTCCGACCGCCTCAAACTCCTCTTCGGCGCCAGACGCAGTTTGTTCTTTTTTCAAGCTGACCGACGGTTGTTTGGTCAGATACCCTTCCACCGCCGTTTCCACCGCTTCGTTCAGTTGCCCGAACGGACGGAACAATTCTCCCAATCGGCTCTGATCCGGTTTCTTCGTAAACAGGGACACGACAGGCACGATCGCCAATCCGATCAGCATCGTCCACGACCCGACATAGATGGATGAACCAAACAGATATTTATACAAGAAAGAATCAATAAAAGACTGCGGAAGAGAAGATTTGCTCAGCGAGATCACAAGCGCCGCAAGGCTCATCGCCACTCCGAACACGAAACAGGTCCAGCAGGCAGCTCTGCTGGTACGCTTCCAGTACAGGCTGTACAGATAGGGCGCAAGAAATGCCCCGGCGAGCGCGCCCCAGCTTACCCCCATCATCTGCGCGATGAACGCGAGCTGAAATTCTTCGTACAAAATCGCAATCACCGCACTGATCACGATGAACGCCGCCACAAACACGCGGATCAGCACCATCTGGCTCTGATGTCCCAAATCCTTTTTTACCCCGCGGATCAAATCGAGCGTGATCGTCGAACTCGAACTCATGACCAGTGAAGAAAGTGTGCTCATGGATGCCGAAACCACCAAAATCAACACAAGCGCGATCAGCACTGCGGGGAGGCTTTCGCGGAGCATTGTCGGGACAATCGTATCAAAAGCAGGCGACGATCCCGTTACAAACAATCTGCCGAATCCACCGAGAAAATAACACCCTCCCGCCACAACAAGCGCAAAAACGGTGCTCACGATCATGCCCGTCTTGACTGAGCTCTCGCTCTTGATCGAATAAAATTTCTGCACCATCTGCGGCAGGCCCCACGTGCCCAGGCTGGTCAGTATCACAACCATGATCAGTCCGTACAGATCGGGTCCGAAAAAAGATACATACGCGCCGTTCAAATCTCCCGACGATACCTGCGAAAGCTGCGCGATCGCATCGGTCAGTCCGCCCTTGCTCATAAGCACCGCCGCAACGATGACCACGATCCCGAACAGCATGATCAAGCCCTGAATGAAATCATTCCAAACCGTCGCCATATATCCGCCGACCAGTACGTATACAGCCGTCACCGCAGCCATGATCAGGATACATACCCAGTACGGAATGCTGAAAGCCATCGCAAACAGACTCCCCAATCCCTTATACAACGAGGCCGTATACGGTATAAGAAAAATAAAAATAATTACCGACGCCGCAATTTTCAATTTTCCGTCGCCGAAACGCTTCCCGAAATAATCGGGCATGGTCGCCGAATCCAGTTGCTGCGTCATCACCCGCGTACGCCTGCCGAGCACCGCCCAGGCAAGAAGCGACCCGATCAAAGCATTCCCGATCCCGATCCACGTCGCCGCGATCCCGAAATTCCAGCCGAATTGCCCTGCATACCCGATGAAAATAACCGCCGAAAAATATGAGGTCCCGTACGCAAAGGCCGTAAGCCAAGGCCCCACCGACCTTCCGCCCAGCACAAAACCCTGCACCGACTTCGAACTGCGGCTGTTTCGAACCCCGATCAAGATCATTACCGCAAAATACGCAAGCAATATTCCTATGTACAGTATCGCTTCCATTTTCTTTCTTCCTCACGCTCTCCCGAATTATGCATATTGGAATATTTATACATTCATGAGAATAATTATACATTCATTCGTATAAAAAGTCAACGCTTTAAAGCAATTTCCATACAAATTCTTTTATAAAAATTCATCCCGCAGGACTTTCTGCGGGATGAACGCCTTCAACTGCGATTTGTTTTTAACTGATTTCGTTCGCGCGAAAGCGCAGGCTTCATAAATTTGCGGTACAGCCGCACATAGATCGCAATGAGGATAATGTCTGCGCCCAGCCACGCCGTCGGACTGGCGACGCTGACCCCCACATATCCGAAAAACCGGGCAAAAACAAGCGCTGCAATTACGCGCATGACAAGCTCCGTAACCCCCGAAAGCATCGTGACTGCCGAAAATCCCATTCCCTGGATCCCGTTGCGATACAAATGTATAAGTCCCAAAAACAAATAACAGCCGGAGTTGATATACAAATACAAAACTGCAAGGTCTTCGATCGAGCGGTAATCGTCCGAAAATAATTTCAATAGCGGTATCTTCAACGCAAATACAAGCAAAAAGCCCACTGCGCTTACGATAAATACACAGATCAGCCCGACATTCATGCCCTTTCGGATCCGCTCAAATTTATGCGCACCGTAATTTTGCGCACAGTACGTTGCGATCGCGGCACCGAGCGCAATAAACGGCTGCTGCGCAAAGTTGTCGATCTTGGAAGCCGCCGTATACGCCGCAACCGTAAGCGTTCCCATAGAATTGAGAACCGACTGCACAACCATGATCCCGATCGCCGTGATCGAAAACTGCAACGCCATCGGCAATCCGACTTTCATCAGTTTCGCCGCCAGGTTCCCCTTCCAACGGAAATGCTCTTTGCCGATGCGCAGCATCGGATACCTTTTCAAACCATACGCCAGGCATGCCGCACCCGCCAAAAACTGCGAAGCAACCGTCGCAACGCCTGCACCCATGACTCCCATTTTAAAAACAAGTATACACAAAAAATCAAAACCGATATTCAAAACAGAGGCAAGAATGAGAAAAATCAAAGGCGAACGGCTGTCCCCGATCGACCGCAACATCGCCGCCGACATATTATAAATGATCGTCGCCGCAATGCCCCAATAGATCGTGACTATGTATGAATGTGCATCCGCAAGAATGTCGTCGCCCGTCCGCATGAGACGCAACAGCGGCTTTGCCGTCGGTACGGCAATCGCCGTCACGACAACGGCAATGATTATGCTCAGGATACAGCAGGTACCCAGCGCATATTTATAATTCTCTTCATCCTTTGCACCGAACAGCTGTGCCAAAAGCACTCCGAAGCCGCTCGTAATGCCGGATATAAAACCGATCACCAAAAAACTGATCGAACCTGTACAACCGACAGCGGCGAGCGCGGACAGCGAAATAGTTTTTCCGACGATGATCGTATCGACCATACTGTAAAGCTGCTGAAAAACGTTGCTGATCAGAATCGGTATACAGAAAAGCAATATGTTTTTCCAGGGACTCCCTGTCGTGAGATCTATCGAACCTTTCATGCGAAACCTTTTGTCTGTACGAAATTATGTTATCAGATTTGACCGCCTCATTATAATAAGAATTGCGGCGTTTGTCTATCGTTTGCACAGCCTGTTTCCTTTTTTTGTAAAAATTTTTTTATGCAAAGCGGGCGGCGCAATCCACATTGCGCCGCCCGCCTGTAAATTACTGTTTTACAGTCCTTTGCAACAATACCCTCTGCGCCGTAAATACAAGCGCAAAAATTGCAATATCCGCAAAAATAAACCAACTATATCCCGTGTAGCCCGTCATTCCTTCTCCCGCATACTGCGCCGAAAATTCATGAATGAATACGCAATCCGCCAAAAGAAGAAGTGCCGCCACATACAACAGAATACTCAGCAACGCCCCTTTTCTGAAAGTCCCCAATACAGCGGCGCCGATCGCCGCCAAAAAGGTCAACACGATGCGCGCATTCTCCCCGCGAACATAAAACTCTATCCCGTTTTTAGTGACATGCAATTGCCGCAAGGCATCAAAAATACTTCCTTCACAGGACGCGCGCGCACTGTCGTATATCGCGCTACACGATGCCGACGGTACAAACAGAACCGCCGCCGCAACCAAAAGAATCAGGAACACATTGCCCCATATCCGTACCGTATTCCGCATTTTCCCCTCTCTTCACGGCTTTATCCGTTCTTTTTAAAGATTTTTACGGCAAAGGGCGGCAGGTAAATATCGTTGAGGTTGCGCACTTCGCCGCTGAGAAGGTCGGTCCCCTCCGCTTCTTCCACCCGCACAGTCACGTCGCCTTCCGAAATATTGAACGCGCAATAGATGCGATCCCCATCCTTTTCGCGGCGGAAACACATGTATTTATTATTCAACACGCAACGCTCAAAATTGCCATAGGCAAGCGCTTTTTCCCTGCACCGTATCGCATTTAATTTTCCGATCAGCGCACAAAGTTCGCCGTTTTTGTTTTTGTCTATGGCGTCAAACGCAGGACGGAGCGCATCGTCTCCCTGCGACTTATCTCCCTCTGCACCGTATTCCGACCCATAATATACGCACGGAATGCCCGGCATCGTGTACAGCACCGCGTACAGCGCGGAAAGCTTCCTCTTGTCTTTGAGCGCTGTAAACGCGCGGGAAACGTCGTGATTGTCCGCAAAATTGAAAAGATTTTTTCCTGTGTAAAGGCACCATTGCTGCACCCCGAACAATCGCTCCAACGAATGCGCGATCTCAAAAAAATTGTCCGAATTGAGCGCAGACGTCAAGCCCTTGTAACATTCATAGTCCGTCACCGAATCCAGCCGCTCGGACGAAATATTCTTCGCAAAATTCTGTATATGAATGACTTCCCCCATCAGGAAAAAGTCCAGACGCTTTGCCCGTCCAATGCGGCGCAAAAATTCAAAAAACCACTCGGGAAGAAGATATGCCACGTCCAGCCGCAATCCGTCGATCCCGAATTCGTCTATCCAGAACTCAACCGCACGGCGAATGTAATCGGTTACTCCCCCGCACTGCAGATTGAGCTTGACAAGCTCCATATGACCTTCCCAGCCTTCATACCAAAAGCCGTCATTATACGGACTGTTGCCGCCGAAATTTATATAAAACCAATCTTTTTTATCCGAATTTTCCCTGTATCTCTTTACTTCCTCAAACGCGGCAAATTTTCTCCCGACATGATTGAATACGCCGTCCAAAACGACCTTGATCCCCGCTTCGTGAAATTTTTCAACCAAACGCTTAAGATCGCCGTTGTCGCCCAGCCGACGGTCCACCCGGAAAAAATCTACGGTATCATAGCCGTGTCTCTCGCTCTCAAACAGAGGATTCAACAAAACTGCCCGAAATCCGAGATCTCGAATGCGCGGTATGTCATCCTCAATACACTGCAGCCGATGCCGCACCTCTCCAAAATCGTTTTCACGTTCCGCCTTGCAATATCCGAGCGGGTAAATTTGATAAAACGTACTTTCGTCAAACCACATAATCGTATGCCCCTATGCCTTTGTCTGCCGTATTTACGACGTCTCTATCATTATACTACTTTTTAAACTTTGCGTCAATATTTCCCCAAAAATTCGCACCTCCTTCACGATTTTATTGACTTTTCCTTTAAAAAAGTTTATTATTGCTCATGGCTGAAAAAGGAGAAATCATGGACATTACAAAAATTTTCTGGGATTTGGCTATCATCCTGCTCGCAACAAAACTTTTGGGAATGCTCATGCGCAAGCTCGGTCTGCCGCAGGTGGTCGGCGCCGTGATCGCAGGACTTCTGATCGGCCCCGCCATCTGGGGCCAATTCGGCTGGTGGTCCCCGATTGCACCCACGGAAACAGAAAGTCAATTCCTCGACGGAATCGCCGAGATCGGCGTAGTGCTCATCTTGTTTTCCGCAGGATTGGAAACGGATACCAAAGAGCTCAAACGCTCCGGCCTTCCCGCAACACTCATTGCGCTCGGCGGGGTGATCGTGCCAATGGTGCTCGGCTTCCTCATCGCCGTGCCCTTCCTCGGCGGATTTTCCGCTCTCTCGGATTCTTCCATCCTGCTCGATGCGATCTTTGTCGGAGTTATCCTGACCGCCACAAGCGTCGGTATTACCGTCGAAACTCTGAAAGAAATGGGAAAACTCAACGGCAAAGTCGGTACGGTTATACTCTCCGCTGCCATCATCGACGACGTCATCGGTATCGTCGTATTGTCCATCGTGATCGGATTCAAAGACCCTTCCGCAAATCCGTGGATCACGATCCTCATGACCGTCGCTTTCTTTGCCGCATCTGTCGCCGTCGGGTATTTTATCAAAAAATTGTTTAAATATCTTTCCGAAAAATATGACCATACCCGCCGTATTCCGATCCTCAGCCTGGTCGTCTGCTTCGTCTACGCCTATGCCGCCGAAGCATGGTTCGGCATCGCCGACATTACGGGTGCTTATGCCGCCGGCATTGTGCTCTCTTCCCTGCGCGATACCCATTACATAGACCGCAAAGTCGACATCAATTCTTACATGATCTTCTCCCCCGTTTTCTTCGCCAACATCGGCATCGGCGCAAGCTTCGAAGGCTTTTCCCCCATGCTTCTGCTGTTCGGCGTATGTTTTGTCCTGGCAGGCATTGCCGGAAAAATCATCGGCTGCGGAGCCGTGGCGAAACTGTATAAACATTCCTGGAAAGAATCGGCGCAGATCGGATGCGGCATGATCGCCCGCGGCGAAGTCGCACTCGTCGTCTGCAACAAGGGCATCGAAGGCGGACTTTTCGCCGGTACAATGATCGATCCCGTCGTGCCCGTAATTATGCTCGTCGTAATTTCCTCCCTTCTCTGTCCTATTCTTTTAAAGCTTCTTTTCAAAAACGATAAGGCTCTGCCGCTTACGCCGAGCGGCAGTGAAGGAGCTCTTTCAAAAGCGCAGGACGATTGTACACAAAATGCCGATAACGTTTTAGGACAATCCGTTCCTTCAGCACAATAATCACGGAGAAAAAGCGCCCCCGCATCCTACTCGGATGCGGGGGCGCTTTTTTATGATTACAGAATTTTTTCGGAAAGAAGCTTGATCCCCTTGGATTCAAGCAGTTGTACTGCGCGATCGGTATCTTCCACACGCATCAGGATCTTTGCCGTATTGTGATTGGTCAGAACAAATGAATACAGATATTCGATGTTCATATTCGCTTCTTCCATCAATGCAACCACTTCTGCAAGCGCGTTGGGACGATCGCCCACTTCCACGCCGATCAGCTCGGTGATCCCGACGGTAAAGCCCGCATTTTTCAAGATCTCGTACGCTTTTTCGTTGTCGCGCGCGATAAAACGCACGATGCCGAAATCTTTGGTGTCCGCGATCGAAAGCGTGACAAAATCGATCCCCTCCTGCCCGAGCGCGTGCGTCAGTTTATAGAGTCTGCCCGGACGGTTTTCCATAAAAACGGAAAGCTGTTTCACCAACATATTCAATTCCTCCTTATCCCGATTATTTATCGCGGCGGTCGATCACGCGTACCGCTTTGCCTTCACTGCGCTGAATAGATCCGCTCTCGCAGAGTTTGATCTTTGCGCTCAGCCCAATGTACGAATTGACTTCCGTTTCCACCTTCTTCTTGATCGATTCGATATCCGAAACGCGATCGGGCGTCATATTGCCCGCAAGCTCGATATCGATCTCCATCACATCGAGATTATTGATCCGGTCAACATAGATCATATAATGCGGCGAAACGCCCGAAACATTCATGATCGCCGCCTCGATCTGCGACGGGAACACGTTCACTCCGCGTATGATCAACATATCGTCCGAACGGCCTTTGACCTTGCTCATTTTGACCGTTGTTCTGCCGCAGGCGCACTTTCCGCCCGTCAGCGTGCACAAGTCGCGCGTACGGTAACGAATGAGCGGCTGGCCCGTCTTGGTGATCGTCGTGAATACAAGTTCGCCTTCGCTCCCGAAGGGCAGAGGTTCCAGCGTTTCGGGATCGATGATCTCGGGAATGAAATGGTCTTCCTGCACATGGCTCCCGTTTTTCTGCATGCATTCCATCGCAACGCCCGGACCGCTGATCTCCGAAAGCCCGTAAATATCCAGCGCATCGATATTCAAAAGACGCTCCAACTCTTCGCGCATCGGATACGTCCAAGGCTCCGCGCCGAACGCCCCGCCCATAAGATTGAAATCTTTAATATCCATGCCCGCTTTCTGGATCTCGGTGCCGAGAAAAATCGCATACGAAGGGGTACAACACAAATGCGTCGCACCGAAATCGCGCAACAGGGTGAGTTGGCGGATGGTGTTGCCTGCGCTTGCCGGAACGGTGCTCGCACCGATCTTCTGTGCACCGTAATGCGCACCCAAGCCGCCCGTAAACAGACCGTAACCGTATGCGACGTGCACGAGCGAATCTTTGGTCACGCCTGCCATCGCAAGGGAACGCGCCGCAACTTCCGCCCATACGTCAATATCATTTTGTGTATATCCGACGACCGTGAGCTTGCCCGTTGTGCCGCTGGATGCGTGCACTTCCACGATCTCGCTCGAAGGCGCCGAATAGAATCCGAACGGGTACGCCGCGCGCAGGTCGTGCTTGACTGTAAACGGCAATTTGCAAAGATCGGATACGCTCTTGATGTCCGAGGGCTTGATCTTGAATTCATCCATCTTCGCTCGATACGGTTTACAATTTTCATAGACGTATTTGACTGTCTTTTTCAGCCGCTCGCTCTGTAAATTTTCCATCTCCGAACGCGAAAGGCATTCGTATTCGGGTCGATATATGTAGTCTTTGAGTTTTCCCTTCATCTTTTTCCTCCGCTTTGTTTATTCGACAGCCGCATAGCCAAGCGCAAACGCCGTCTTGTTCATATCGATCGTCTTTTGCGGTATGCATGACAGCAATGCCGCTTCAAATGCATCCCGATCAAAATTCAGTTTTTTGCACAGCGCACCCAGCATGACCGAGTTCGCCGCTTTGGAATTGCCCGCCTGCAATGCAAGCGACAGCGCGTCCACGCCGGTGCCCGTAAGTTTTTTCTCGATACCCTGCGGGTATTCGGCCGCACCCGTCACCACGGGCATCGGCATGATCTCCTGCGTCGAATACAGGATCTTTCCGTCCGGTTTGAGATAGTGGGCATACCGCAGCGCTTCCAGCTTTTCAAAGGCGAGAATAAAATCCGCGCTGCCCTCGTCAATGATGGGCGATGCGATCTTTTCCCCGATGCGGACATACGTCATAACGCTCCCGCCGCGCTGTGCCATGCCGTGCACTTCGCTCAGCTTCACGTCATATCCTTTGTCCAATGCGTATTTCCCGAGAACACGGCTCGCGAGCAACGTTCCCTGCCCGCCGACGCCGACGATCAGAATATCCATATTATTTTACCTCCCCGTCGATCGCGCCGAATTTGCATACGCCTTGGCACAATCCGCATTCCGTGCACAGCGACACGTCGATCGTGATCCCGTCTTTGCCGTTGACGATCGCAGGACACCCAAGTTTCAGGCACGCCTTGCACTTTTTGCACTTCTCGTTGACTTTGAACCCTTTATAAAGGCGTTTTGTCAAAAGCGCGCACGGCTTTTTCGCAATGACGACGGATACGCCTTCGTTTGCAAGCGCCGATTTGACCGCCTGTTCGAGCGCCGTAAGATTGCCCGGATCCACCGTCACGACATCCTCTACCCCGACCGCGCGGCAAACCTGCGCCAAATCCAATTCATATGTAGGTTCGTTTTTGATGGTCTTGCCCGTTGCGGGATGGTTCTGGTGCCCCGTCATACCCGTCGTGCGGTTGTCCAAAATCACGACGGTAACTTTCGCTTTATTGTAAACTGCGTCGATCAGCCCCGTGATGCCGCTGTGAATAAACGTCGAATCACCGATGACCGCGACCGAATGTTTGTGCGCTTCGGGATCCGCCTTGTCAAAACCGATCGCCATGCCGATGCTCGCGCCCATGCACACGACCGCGTCCATGGAACCGAGCGGCGGCACCGCGCCTAAGGTGTAACAACCGATATCACCCAAAACATTGAGTTTCAGTTTGGACAGCACGTAAAAGACGCCGCGGTGCGGGCATCCCGCGCAGAGCACAGGAGGACGGGCGGGAACGTTTTCCGCTCTTACCTCGCATGTTTCACCGAGTACCTTTTCGCGGATGAGTTTCGCGGAAAATTCGCCGCAGAGCGGGAAAATATTTTTGCCTTCGACGGCAATGCCATGTGCTTTGATCTGCGTTTCGAGGTGAGGCGCCAGCTCTTCCGCTACGATGCAGCGCTTGACGCTCTTTGCAAATTTTTCGATGAGTTTATAAGGAAGCGGCCAGACCGTGCCGAGCTTTAATACGCTCGCATCGGGCAAAGCCTCTTTTACATATTCGTACACGCCGCCCGCACAGATGATACCGATCTCTTTGCTCCCTTCTTCGATGCGGTTGATCGCAAATTCGTTGGAATCCTCGGAAAGTTTGCGGGTGCGCTCTTCCACGACCGTATGCTTTACGCGCGCGTTCGCGGGCATCATGACATACTTGGGAATGTTTCGCTCATACGGCTTTCCCTGCGGCACTTCGCGATCGCAGAGCTCCACAAGGCTTTGCGAATGCGCCACGCGCGTCGTAATGCGCAGGATGACGGGCGTATCGTACTTTTCGGAAAGCTCGAACGCAAGCTTTGCAAAATCTTTGGCTTCCTGGCTGTCCGAAGGCTCCAATACCGGCACCTGCGCGCTGACTGCCGTCAGACGCGTGTCCTGTTCGTTCTGCGAAGAAAATACAGACGGATCGTCCGCAACCGCAATGACCAGCCCGCCGTTCACGCCCGTATACGACGCCGTAAAGAGCGGGTCGCAAGCGACGTTTAATCCTACGTGCTTCATCGAAACAATGGTGCGCGCACCGCGAATGGACGCGCCGATCCCTACTTCCAGCGCCACTTTTTCGTTCGGCGACCATTCGCTATACACGTCGTCATAGCGCGCAAGCTCTTCCGTGATCTCCGTCGACGGCGTGCCCGGATACGCGGCGGCAACCTTTACCCCCGCTTCCCATGCACCGCGCGCAACGGCAAAATCTCCCAAAAGCAATTTTTTCATATGCTGATAACCTTACCTTATAAGTTTTTTTCCAATGTTATTTCTTGCGCAGGTCGGTCACGCGTTTGACCTTGCCCTCTGCGCGCTTGATCGAGAACGGCTCGACCAGTTTTACTTTGACATCGATCTGCAACACGACGCGGAGCGCATGCTTGATCTTTGCGACCAGCTCTTCAAGCTTTCCGTAATCGGTAAGAAGATTTGCATCGCCCACTTCCACGCGCACTTCGATGGTGTCCATGTAATTGACACGATCTACGACGATCTCGTACGTCTTGCCCAGTTCCTTCATGCCCATGAGAACGCCTTCGATCTGCGAAGGGAATACGTTTACACCGCGAATGATCAGCATATCGTCCGTTCTGCCCACGACCCGCGCCATGCGCGCCAGAGTCCTGCCGCACTTGCAAGGTTCGTATGTGAGCGACGTAATGTCCTTCGTGCGATAACGCAAAATGGGCATGCCTTCCTTGACCAGCGTCGTAATGAGAAGCTCGCCCTGCTCGCCTTCCTTTAATACCTTGTTCTGTTCAATGTTGACGATCTCCGGATAGAACATGTCTTCGTTGATGTGCATGCCCGCTTTTTCACGGCATTCCCCCGAAACTCCGGGGCCGCCCACTTCGGTCAGACCGTAATTTTCGGTCGGAAATGCGCCCAAAAGATCTTGCAGCGCCTGATGCGTTTCGGCGGTGGAAGCCTCTGCCCCCATACACACAAGCCGCACTTTCAGTTCATCCAAAACGCCCATCTTTTTCGCCGTTTCCGCAAGATACATCGCATAGCTCGGCGTCGCGATCAAAGCCGTCGCACCGAAATCTTTCAAAAGCATGATCTGACGCTCGGTGTTGCCCGACGACACGGGAACGACCGTCGCACCCAATTTTTCCACGCCGTAATGCAACCCGAATCCGCCTGTAAACAGCCCGTATCCGAAGGCGACATGGAAGATATCTTCGTCCGTCGCGCCCGCCGCCACCAAAAGCCGCGCGATACACGTCGACCAATTGTCAAGATCTTTGCGCGTATACCCGCCCACGATGGGTTTGCCCGTCGTTCCCGACGACGCGTGCAGTCGCACGATTTGCTTCATCGGCACGGCAAACAGTCCGAACGGATAATTGTCGCGCAGATCGTCCTTGGTCGTATACGGAATAAGTTCCACATCTTTAAGCGTCTTGATGTGCTCGGGCTTTAATCCGATTGCGTCAAAACGCTTTTTATACATCGGAACACGCTCGTATGCGTATGCGACAATGTGCTTCATGCGTTCGAGCTGCATCTGCGCGATCTCTTTGCGACTCATCGTTTCAATTTCGGGACTGAACATCTGCTGCATTTTGCTTCCCCTCTTCGGCCCTTGCGGCCGTCTTTTGCTGAAATACTGTTATAAAATATTTTATCACATTTTTTGCGCCACGGCAACCCATTTACCCATTTTTCCGCACTTCACCAAATTTTTTCGCGCGCACACAATAAAAGAGGCGGCATTTTGCCGCCTCATTTCAGTCTTTCGGTAAAAAACGGGAATACGCCCCGCTTCCGTGACGTACCGCGCGGGATACGCGCGAAAGAGTAGCCGAAGAAATATCCGTCTGCGCAATGATTTCCGCGTATGTCTTTCCCTCGATCAGAAGTTTCGCCGCCGCCGCTCGCTGCGCCATCTGTTCCACTTCCTGATACGTGCAAAGATCGGCAAGAAGAGCCGCCAGATCTTCCTCTGTCCTGCAATTAAGCAACGTTTCATACAGGACTTTTGTCATTTCCAAAGATCCCTTCATCGCATTGCCCCATCAAACCTGTTCCAAAGATTTACGCAAAAATGCCGCTGTCTTTTCGCTTTTCGGATGCTCGAATACTTCCTCGGGCGTACCCTGCTCTTCGATGACGCCGTCCGCTATGAAAATCACATGATCGGCAACGCTTTTGGCAAATTCCATTTCGTGCGTGACCACGATCATTGTGCTGTCCGAAGACTTTAATCCTTTGATCACTTTGAGGACTTCGCCCGTAAGCTCGGGGTCGAGCGCACTGGTCGGCTCGTCAAAGCACAATATGTCCGGATCCAACGCCAAAGCGCGAGCGATCGCAACGCGTTGCTGCTGCCCGCCCGAAAGCTCATAGGGATAGGAATTCCGCTTTTCCGAAAGTCCCACGCGCGCCAAAAGTTCTTCCGCTCGACTTTCAATGCGCTTTTTCAGACCGTCTTGCAACTCGGAAAGTATATGTTTCTGCTCGATTTTTCGCGCCTTCCGCTCTTCCTTGGAAAGTGAAGCAAGCTCTGCGCGAAATTGCTTTTTCTTTGTTCTTATATCCTGTTTTGCCAACAGCGTTTGCGCCAAAGTGATGTTTTTAAAGACCGTATATTGCGGAAAAAGATTGAACTGCTGAAATACCAGACCAAAGTGCAAACGCTTTTCGCGGATCTGCGATTCGGTATTCTGCTTCTTTTCGGAGGCATCAAACAGCGTTTCTCCGTTCAGCGTCAGCGTCCCTTCGTCGGGAATCTCCAAAAAATTCAGACAGCGCAAAAGCGTCGTCTTTCCGCCGCCAGAAGAGCCGATGATCGCGAGGACTTCACCCTTTTCCAGCGAAAACGAGATACCTTTCAAAACCTCGTTTTCCCCAAACTTTTTATGATAATTGTTGACTTCGAGAAATGCCATGTCACACCCGGAAATAGTTGAGTTTTTTCTCCGCGCGCCCAAACGCGATTGTAAGTATGCCGATAAACAACAAATAATATATTCCCGTAAAAAATAACGGCCAAATTATACCCTTTAATGCAAATGTTTCCGCAACAAAAAGAATTTCAATAACACTTATTATTCTTGCAAGAGAAGTATCTTTTACCAAAGTCATTACTTCGTTACTCATAGGAGGAATAACTCGCTTAATCACTTGCAACAACACGACCTTAAAAAAGATCTGCGAACGCGTCATGCCCAATACCTGCCCCGCCTCATACTGGCCTTTAGAGATGCTTTCGATCCCGCCGCGGTAAATTTCCGAAAAATAGCAGGCGTAGTTTAATATAAAAGCAATCAAAACTGCAAACATATTTCCAATACCGCGAACCCCGAGTACCAATCCCGGGCCATAGTATATAACCATAATTTGAAGCATAAGTGGTGTTCCCCTTACAATCCAAACTATTGTTTTTATTACAGCTTTAATAGGCTTTATTTTTGACATTGAGCCGAAAGCAATCAATAAACCAATTGGCAAGGCAAAAATCAATGTTAATCCAAAGATTTCAATTGTAATTAAGAAACCTTCGCTAAGTTCTAAAATAATATCCCAAAACATTCGTTGTATATTACCTTTATGCCAATAATTTAATTATTAAAATATTTTTCATACAGACTGTCCAAATATCCATTACTTTTATACTCTGCAATTTTTGCATTTATTTTTTCCAAAAATGCAGAATCACTCTTACGGATTCCAACACCGTATTCTTCTTTTTCAAAACCGACATCTTTATAAGTCAAATTTGTGTAACTTGTTCCCTCTCCTGTCATCGATTTAGCCATTGTATAATCAATAACAGCAACATCAGAAGTTAAGGCAGCCACTTCCATCAACGCTCTTGACTGGGACTGTGCAGGTTTTACTTTCGATGCATCAATACCTTCAATTGCCTTTACAGCCAATTCCGCCGCCGAACCTGTTTCTACCACAATCGAACCTGCTTTGAGTAGACTCGTCAAATCCGTGTAATCGTCAATTTTATCCTTTGGAGCAACCAACACCTGTTGATTTTGCATATAAGGATCAGATATCAGTATTGATTCTTTTAGTTCTTCCGTAATAGTCATACCATTCCAAATTAAATCAATACGACCAGCTTCCAAATCAACTACTTTTGTATCCCAATTGTTTAAAAAAACAAATTCGTAATTGTACCCTAAATCTTCGCACAATTTGATTGCAAATTCCGTATCATGCCCAACAAAATTGCCGCTCTCATCATAATAATTCATCGGTGCATATTCCGTATAACCGATTTTTATTGTATAACCCTCTTCATCCGGTATCACAATCTCATTCCCACACCCCGAAAACATCGCGATACCCGTCACGAGCATCGCCACCGTGCAGATCAATGCCAGAATTTTTTTCATTTTTCTTCTCCTTTTTGCCGCCTTACTGCGGCTGTTTGCTTTTCCCGCGTCTCGCGCGGCTTATTTCTTTTATTTTACTTTATTGCGCTAAATTAGTAAAGCGTTTGCCTTACATTTTTTTATTTTTTCACAAAAAAATTTGCCGCACACCGCAAAATGCGGCGCGCGGCAAACTAAAATTCAAAATCACCTTTCATTCGCGCTTGTCCCTTTCCTGAGACGCCCCTTTTTTTATTCCCTTCGCCCTGCGAATCTCCTCCACCTTCTTTTCGTATCCCCTGCCCGTCGGGCGATAGAATACCTCGTCTTTTAAAGAGTCGGGCAGATACTGCTGTTCCACCCACCCGCCGTAGTTGTGAGGATATTTGTAGTTTGCTCTCTGCGCTTTCGCTTCCCTGTCCCCGTACGAGCTGTCTTTCAGGTACGCGGGGATATTATCGTCCCGCACTTCGCGCGCCGCACGGCGCGCCTCTTCCATTGCGACGATGACCGAATTGGATTTTTCCGCTTCGCACACATACACGATCGCGTTGCTCATCGGGATCAGACCTTCGGGCGCGCCCAGCTTCTCAAACGCCTGCAGCGCCGAAACCGCAACGACCATCGCGTTGGGATCTGCCATTCCTACATCCTCTGCGGAATGCACCACAAGGCGGCGCAAGATCAGCATGGGATCGCATCCGCCCTCGATCAGGCGAAACGCATAATACAGCGCCGCATCCGAATCGCTCCCGCGCAAACTTTTACAAAACGCGGACAGAAAATCATAATAGGTATCCTCGCTGTACGAAAGGGATTTGCGCTGAATGGACTCCTCGGCGTCCGCAAGCGTCACATGTATCTTCCCGTCAGACTGCGGCGGCGTGGTGAGCACCGCCAGTTCGAGAGCATTGTACGCCGCGCGCAGATCTCCCGCCGCGTAATGCGCGATGTGCGAAAGCGCCTCGGGATCCACCTGCGCGTTATATGCGCGCAACCCTTTACGGGACGTAAGCGCCTTTTCCAACGCACCCAAAATGTCCGCATCCGAAAGCCGCTTGAATTCAAACACGCGGCAACGCGACACGATCGCGGGCGTCATGGACGCATACGGGTTTTCCGTCGTCGAACCGATAAAAATGATCGTACCCTGTTCGATGGCGGGGAGCAGAGAATCGGACTGCGTCTTATTAAAACGATGGCATTCATCCAATAACAGGTACGTCTTCTTATTATAGAGTTTTAATGCGTTTCGGGCATCTTCCACCGCTTTTTTGACGTCCGCCACCCCGCTTTGCACCGCATTCAATTTGACAAAATTTCCGTGCGTGGTGGAAGCTATGATATTCGCAAGGGTCGTCTTGCCGCATCCGGGAGGCCCCCAGAAAATACAGCTTCCCAATCGGTCCAGTTTGATCGCCCTTCGCAAAAGGCTCCCTTCCGCCACGATATGCTTCTGTCCCACAAATTCGTCGAGGTTGTTCGGCCGCATTTTATCCGCCAGCGGCTTCGCATCGTATTCATTATTGTTCAGGTCAAACAAATCCATCGATCATTGCTCTTCCAGCGCTTTTCGGATCTTCGGCGCATACTCCTTGCCCGAATGATATCCCGCTTCATATACTTCTTCGCTGTATTTCAGTTTATACTGGCTCACATTTCCCATTGCCGGCTCGATCCAAAAATCGGTATAGCGGCGCGCCGCACGACGCTGGCTCTGCGTCTTTTCCGCATCGATAATATCATATACGCGCGCAATCAGCGAAAACATGTTGGGAACTTTCTCCACTTCACTGCATTTGCCGAGCACATCTACCGCCACGACAACATCCGCACCCATGTCTTTTACCTGACGCACGGGAACCCTGCACAGTACTCCTCCGTCGACAAAAATCATCCCGTCCTTTTCCACCGGACGAAATACGGTCGGCATCGAACTGGATGCAAAGATCGCATCCAAAACATTGCCCTCGCGGAAAACTTGCAATTTTCCCGTCTTCAAATCCACCGCGACACAGCTGAACGGAATTGCAAGATCGGAAAATTCACAATCCTCTAAAAAAGAGGTCATCAATCGGCGGGTTTTGGTCCATTTCATCAGGCCGAGTTTCGAAATCGGCATCAGCCCGACATTTACAATGTCCCCCGCTTTCAGCCCGCGGCAGATATCACGCATCGCATCCGGTGTCATGCCCTTCGCGTAACACGCTCCGATTATGCTTCCCATCGATGAACCCGATAAAAAGTCAGGACGTATCCCCTCTTCGTCCAATGCCTTCAAAAATCCGATATGCGCAATTCCTCGCGCACCGCCCGCGCCCAGCGCAATGCCCAATGTTTTCTTCATATTCGCCCGTCTCCGTTAATATGTTATTGTATGAAACTTCGTGTACAAAAACATTCCGCGCTCCGTTCCCTGCTTTTGCCGGTCGCGGCTGCGGCAACTCTGCTCTTTTGCATATTCTTTCCGAAAGATTGCGCCAAAGCATGCACCGAAGGCATCCTGCTCTGGGCAGGCGCCGTCCTGCCTTCACTCTTTCCGTTCCTTATTTTAAGCGCCGTGCTCGTCAAAACGGGCGCGGCACAGAAATTCTCGCGGCGCCTTGCACCCCTCATGCAAAAGGTAAAATTGCCTGCCGCCGCTTCTTATTGCTTTGTCCTGAGCGCTCTTTCGGGATATCCTGTCGGAAGCCGCATGATCGCGGACCTGTACGAAAACGGCGCAATCTCTTCCGAACAAGCGGCTCGCATGAGCGTACTTTGCTCCACGTCCGGCCCCATGTTTCTGATCGGAAGCGTGGGAGCCATGATGTTTCACAGCGTTTCGGCAGGCGCGATCCTCCTCGCCGCACATCTGCTTTCCGTAACGGCAGTTTGTTTGTGCTGTTTGCCTTTCTTACAGAGGCTGCCGGACAGCAAAATAGGTTTGCGTTTTCAAAATGAAACCAACGTCCTTGCCGAAAGCGTGCAAAGTTCGGTCCTTTCCATTTTATGCGTCGGGGGATATATCGCGTTCTTCTCCGTGCTTGCGCAAATACTGCAAACGCTGGGCGCGTTTGCCTTGCTTGAAAAGTTTTTTTCCTTTCTGCTTGCACCTTTCGGCGCCGAAAGCGCCGCATCCGGACTTGCGCAAGGATTATTGGAAGCGACACGCGGCTGCGCGGCAGTTGCCGCACAGCCGAATGTTTTGTCTCTACCCGTTTGCGCCTTTCTGACTACATTCGGGGGCGCATGCATCCTCGCCCAACAGCTCGGATATCTCAAAAAAGCAGGCGTGAAAACCCCGTTTTTTATCGGTATGAAAGCCTTGCAGGGGCTCATCGCCTTTATTCTTTGCCTCGCTCTGTGCGCCCTCTTTCAGTAAAGGACTTGTGAAAATTTCAGTAACAGCCCAAAAGCTGAAAGTTGTATGTGTATTCGCTCAAACGTTCAAGCGCAAAGCGCACCCGCTTCTCCCCCACATCGCCTTCGAACTCGATGAAAAAACAATACGTCCCCGGCGCATTTTTGATGGGTCTGGATTCGATCTTAGTCATGTTCAGATCATACACGGCAAGAATCTGCAGCATTTTTAAAAGCGCCCCCGGCTCGTGCGGACAACCTGCCGCAAAAA
This sequence comes from uncultured Clostridia bacterium, assembly GCA_944328495.1. Classification (GTDB taxonomy): domain Bacteria; phylum Bacillota; class Clostridia; order Christensenellales; family Borkfalkiaceae; genus Borkfalkia. The sequence continues at coordinate 21,631 of CALVHR010000008.1, read as the reverse complement.
ATACGCGCGCACTGTGCGACGGCAACGATTCTTTCCCCTTGCGCACAAGAAGAAAATGCGTAAAATTGCTGCGCTCGTCCGCAATGTTTTCCCCGACAAAGGACAGTCCGTCCGCACGCACATGAGAGCCGACTATTCCCGCATCCCCCGCTTCACGAATGCGCGAAACGCTCTGCATCGTTGAATCGGTAGCAATAATCTGCGCATCGGGAAGTTTCTCCGCCAAAAACTTTGAGCATTGCAGGATCGCCTGCTCATGCGAGAATACGCGGCGGATCTCGCTAAGTCGGGTGCCCTCCCGCGCGATCAGCCTGTGTTCGATGGGAAGCATGTATTCGCGCACGGCAAATAAGTCCGGATTGGCATACAGCAAATCAAGATTTTGCGTCACGGCGCCTTGCAGCGTGTTCTCTACAGGCAAAACAGCCGCTTCGGCATCTCCCTGCAAAAGCGCAGCAACGGCCGCCGCAAACGTCTTGCATGGCATTTTTTGCATTTCGGGACAGAGCTTCTCCGCCGCCAGCGAAGAATAGCTCCCGTCCGGCCCCAGATAAGCAACTTTCTCCCCCTGCTTGCTATCGCTCGTTTGCATGGTATCTCCTTAAATCTTGTCCGCAATATCGAGCACCAGCCGTTCGGTGTCCTGCCAGCCCAAACAAGGATCGGTTATGGATTTGCCATAGACAATATCCTCTTTCTGGCACCCTTCCTCGATAAAGCTTTCGATCATGAATCCTTTAACGTATTTTTTGAAATCTTTATCGTACAGGCGGTTGTTGAGAACCTCCTCCACGATACGGATCTGCTGTTTGTATTGTTTGCCCGAATTGGAATGGTTCGCATCAATGACGATCGCAGGATTTTTCAGTCCCGTTTTTGAATAACCTTCGATTACTTTCATTACCGTTTCGTAATGGAAATTGGGAATATCGTTGCCGTACCCGTCCAGCGCTCCGCGCAGCACCGCATGCGCCAGTTCATTGCCCGTCGTACGGACCTGGTAATTCTGATATTTGAATACCTGCCCGCCGCTCTGTGCCGCATAAATGGAATTGAGAAGAACCGGAATGGAACCGCTCATGGGGTTTTTGATGCCCACGGGCAGCTCGATGCCGCTGGATACGAGACGATGCATCTGATTCTCACTCGACCGCGCTCCGATCGCAATGTACGTAAGCAGATCTTCGACATACGCATAATTTTCCGGATACAGCATTTCGTCTGCCGCCGAGAGCCCGCTGGCTCCGATCGCATCGATGTGAAGGCGGCGTATCGTCAGTATGCCCTTGAGAATGTCCTCTTTACTCTTCGGATCGGGCTGAGTAAACATCCCTTTATACCCGACTCCTTTGGTACGCGGCTTGTTCGTGTAAATGCGCGGCACGATCACGATCTTATCTTTTACTCTCTCGTTCAGCTTGCCCAGCCGCTCCACATAATCAAGGACAGGCTTGCTTTCATGCGCCGAACACGGCCCGATAATCAAAAGAAGTTTGTCCGTTTCACCGCGGATCACTTCGGACGCCAAACGATCGCGCTCCGCTTTAATCTTTTTCAGATCGTCCGGCAGCGGAAGCAATCGCAAAATCTCTTCCGCCGCGGGAATGATCTCTTCTCTCTTAAACATTCTCGTTGACCTCTTGCAAGTATTTCTTCAGATCCCCCCGTATCTCCTGCGGTACATACTTATCGACGTTTTTATTGAATCGGAGCGCATCCTTGACCAGCCCCGAACTGATATGCAAAAACTCCTGCCGCGTCGGGAAAAATACCGTAATCATCTCGCGGTACATGTCGACGTTGATAAAGTTCAACTGCGCTTCATAATCATAATCGGTACCGTTGCGAATCCCTCGTACATAAAAGCGCACCCCTTCCTGCCGCAACAAATCGACGGTCAGCCCGTCATACGAAAGCACTCGCACGTTCGGATATGCCGCAAACACCTTTTCTAGCATTGCTTTGCGCTGCTCCACTTTGAACAGCGGCTTTTTATTCGGATTGATCAGGATCGCCACGATCACTTCGTCAAAAAGTTCCAGGCATTTCATCACAATATCCTTATGCCCCAAAGTAGGCGGGTCGAACGTCCCCGCAAATACACATTTTTTCATAGCGCCTCCGTTTTCCGCTCTGCCGCGGAATTCACCACGGGTTGCCCCGTCCCGAAATTGAATAGCATCCGGCCTTTATCCGCCGAAAATGATCCCCGCCCCCTCAGTCAGGCGTAAAAAACGTAAGGTACGCGATGCCGTATTTGCGTTCATCGTAACGCACAAGCGCGGGAATGTCCCCTTCAAACGGCTTGTCGCTTTCAAGCACCGCAACTCCGCCCGTATTCAAAAGCTTGCGCTGCGCAATCAGCTCCAACGCTTCCCGCCCGTAACCGCTCTTGTACGGCGGATCGATATAGATCACATCGAACGTAATATCCAGCCCGTTCAGCAATGCCTTGTAGTCCAGATTATATACCTTCGCCGTCACATTCAGCATCGCCAGGTTTTTTTTCAGCACTTCCAAACTTTCCCGCGAAACATCGTTGAATACGACCATGTCCGCCCCGCGAGACAGTGCTTCCAGTCCGATGCTCCCGCTGCCGCAAAACAAATCCAAAACATTCGCTCCGCTGATTTCCGGCGCGAGTATGTTGAACAGAGATTCCTTTGCGCGGTCGGACGTCGGACGGATGTCTTTGCCTTTAAAAGGGGTCAATACCCTGCCCCTGTATTTCCCGCCGATGATCCTCACTGCTTGTCCGCTCCTTTCCCTTCCGATCGCTGCGTTCCCGCTCGGTCAATGTCTGCCGTCTGCCGCGAAAGCACAAATTGATGAAATTTTTCTTTTTTGCCGCCCAAAATGTACGCCACCGTACTCACCGCCAGAAAAATCCCGATCAGCAAATAGCCCCACCAAAGGGACGACGCACCTGCTATTATCATGTCTTCGGTATAATGATGTACGTCCGCATAAATCTGATAAATTCCGTACGCGGGGAGATATGCCCAGCCGGCAAGAATGATCAGCGCCGCACGCACCCCCGCCGAACCCGTCAATGCCCCGACCAAAATCAGAACCGCGGGAATCAGCGAAACAAACAGTCCGATAACAAACCCCTTATACGGACGATATTCTTTGCTCGGATGATATTTGCCCGAATTGATGGTCGCATTGAGCGGCTTGTTTTCTCGCCGCAACTGCCCGACTACATTCATTTTATACGCGGCTTCCCCCATCGCTCGGAGAAAAACAAAACTGATAAACCCGTCCGCCAGAAACAAAAGCGCCAATATCGCCGTGCGAAGCTCGGTGTTTTTAATAAGAACACTCGCAAGCATCGTCATGCCGAACATCAGTTTCAAAAGAAAAGGCGTTCCGGCACGGCGCAGATATTCCAGCAAATTCCAGCCGATCGAACTCAATAATTTTTTCATAAGACCTCCGTTTTTCCCCGAATCAGTATGCGCGCATCGGTTACAAGTATGTCCACGGGAACGTCATGCTCTTCCGCCGCCACATTTGCAATGATCTGAAAATCATACCCGATCGCGATCTTTACCGTTTTATTTCCGACTTTCGCCAAAAACCTGTCATAAAACCCGCCGCCGTAGCCCAGTCGGTTGAACTGCCTGTCCGCGGCAAGCATGGGCAAAAGAGTGATCGCGGGAATTTCTTCGCTCGCCTCACCTTGCGGTTCGGATATCCCGAAAGCCCCGCGCACAAACGGCTGGCCGCTATATTCGACAAGTTCCATTTCTTTCCCGCGCACGCGCGGATAGTACACGCGCCTGCCGCGACGCAAAAGCTCGCCCGCGATCATGCCCGTGTCTGCTTCGCTTCCGAACGAGTTGTATAAAAAGACGCTGCCGCCTTTCGCAAACGCAGGCACCGCAAACAGATTATCAAAAATTTTACGATCCCGACCGTTCCGGTCGGGATCGGACATGCGCGCCTCTTTCATGGCACGCCGCAGCAAATCCTTATCCGTCAACATATTCCCTGACCGCCCGCATCCCTGCCTTGCAAAGCACTTCGTACGCGATCGTCCCGTATTTTTTTGCGTATGCTTCCGCGTCCGACAAAATGCAGACGCTCTGATATTTCTCCCTTTTTTCTTCGGATACAAACGCATCCATGCACAGATCGTTCGTTCCGATGCCCTTGCGGAACAATCCGTCCGCATACCCTGCGCGTATGACGCTCAGCCGAGCCCCTCGCGGCACATAATCGCCGTAACCTGCGCCGCCGCCCCGATAGTCCCGCACGGCGGCAACTGCCGCATAAACAGACATCGCTCGCCGAAGCAAAACTTCCTTTTCCGAAAATCCGCCCGGAAGATATCCGTATAACCCGATGCCGATGCGCACCATATCCATATGATATTCCTTGCCAGCAAGCACCCCGCCCGTCGCTGCGATATGTTTCGTCAGCTTTCCGAACGTTTGCTCCGCCCGCTCGCAAAAATTGCAAAAAAGCAAGAATTGTTCATGCGTGATTTGTTCATTTTCGGGACGGTAAAAATGCGAATAAATCCCCTCCGCCGCGATCCTGTCCGTCAGGCGGCCTTCCGTAAATTTCCGAAATCCGTCCGCATCGAACCCGAAACGGTTCATCCCCGTATTGACTTTTAAATGACAGCGAACACACCCGCCTATCTGTTTTAAAACCCGCGCGATCAGTGCATAATCCTGCGCGTCCCCCACGGACAAAATCAGATCGTAATACATCGCGCGGCGCACTTCGCTTTCGCTTAGCGGCGGCACCAACACCAGAATATCTTTCGCTATACCCGCACAACGCAGACTTACCCCCTCTTCCGTCAGCGCAACCGCGAACATGTCCGCGTCCGACGCAAGAGCCTGCGCAACCATTGCCGCTCCGTGCCCGTATGCGTCCGCCTTCACCACCGCACACAATTTGCCCCCCTTGGCAAGAGCGGAAAACGTCTTTGCGTTTTCACGAATATGGTCCAAACGGATCAACGCTTTGTTCTGCTGCATACATTCCCTCCGCCGCGGCAAACTGCCGTTCGGTACAGTATATGAATGCATCGTAAAAAGCGCAACTCCCGTTTTTAAAATTATACCATAAAGCAACTTTTTTAGCAAACCATTCTCACCCCTTCCCCCAATGAAATTTCCGCGCAAACGCGCAACGACATTTATTCGCAAAATTACCTTCCGTTCGACATTCTTTTTCCGCCGATTCTATACACTTTTTGCATTTATGTCTGTAAATTCTTGATTTTCTGCCCGCTTTGTGCTATAATATAAACAGTGATGCGAATACACACACAAAATAATTTTCAGGAGAAAAAAAATGAAAAAGACTATCCGCGGAAAAGTTTACGACACCGACGAAATGGCTCTCGTCAAAAAAGTGACTTTCGGCAATTACGGCGACCCTGCAGGCTATGAGGAATCCCTCTACGTTGCCGAGAACGGAACTTATTTCCTTTACACTTACGGCGGGGCAAACTCACCCTATCCCGAAGAGAAACTTACCTCTTTGACCAAAGCCAGGCTGGAAGCTTGGGAAAAAGCAAACTCGTAACCCCTTTTTTATTGCAGCGCCCGCATTTATTTTAATTTTTATTTCGCTTCATCGTTTTTCTCCAAAGTTTTGCCTTTGCGCTGTAAAAAACCGCGATGCAACGGCATCGCTTGCTTCAAAAACTTTCCGTGCCCCCAACGGGCACGGATTTTTTTGTTGAAACATTGATACCTTCATGATATTTACAGAAAACTTGCATCCCTTGCGCGCTTGTGTTATAATATAAAAAAATTTTTAAAAATTACCAACAAAATCGGCTCTTAAATTGTTATATAGGCGGAAGAATATGAAAAATGCCAAACTTGAGCGAAAAATCGGCGAGCTCAAAGCAGGAAACGGCAGCGCGTTCGATTATATTTATGAGCAGACCAACCGCTCCGTTTATTTTGCAATCCTGTATATCGTCCGCGATAAAATGTACGCGGAAGATATATTACAGGAAACATATGTCCGTGCGATCGGCGCCCTCGAAAATTATCGCGAAGGAACAAATTTTACGGCATGGCTGGCACGCATCGGCAAAAATCTCGCGCTCAATCATCTGAAATCAGCCAAACGGGAAGTCGCGACCGATTTCGATACGGATTCCTATCGTTACGGCTCGCAAGAAACCGAACTGCCTTATATTTTTGACCTCGCGGCAAAGATCCTTGCCGAAGACGAATACGAAATACTGATGCTCTGCCAGGTCGCAGGATACAAACGGCGCGAAGTCGCGCAAATGCTGCATATGCCGATCGGCACGGTAACATGGAAAAACAACGAAGCGCTGAAAAAGCTGAAAAAACATCTGCAAAAGGAGGGCAACGCATGAAAGACAAAGACGTAAAAAAAATGTTACGCGATCAGTCGGCAAACGTATTGCCCGACGAAAAGGTAAAAGCTGACATCAAACGTAAATTGAACATTGCCGAAACGGAGCGCGAATACGTGCTTGCGCACGGCGGAACGAGCCCCGATCGCTCCAACCGTAAACAAATCATCTTTATTGCCGCGGCGCTCGTTCTCGTTGTCGCGCTGACGCTCGGCATCCTCATTCCGCTATTTTTGCATAAAGATTCACCCGTCCTGCCCGGCGGCAACAACTTAGGCAAATTTGAGCAGATCCAAAGCACCGAAGACTTCTATATCTTCGGCGCCGCTTCGGTCGGTTCCCTGCTCGCCGCGCAGACAGGTAACGGCCAATCCGCAGCGGCAAGCGCCTCTTCCCTTTCCGTTCGCTCTTTAGCTTTGCAGCCGCTTGCCGCTGCGACGCAGAGCAACAGCCAACAGGAAATTATCGACACCGTCAACGGATATATGGCACTTGTAGAAGGACTGCTCGGCGAAGGCAATATATCACACTCCCAGCCCCAGTCCCCTGCCGATCCCGATGACGCACTGCTCTATCAGTATCAAACCACTATCTCCTACAAAGACCTGCTCGGCAACACTGTCCGTTTCGTCCTGTGCTATAATGAGGTGCAAACTTCACACAAACAGGAAGAAAAGGACGAAACCGAAGAAGAATTTGACATCGAAGGCATACTCCGCATCGGAAGCGGCGAAAACGCGCTGGAATATGCTGTCCGCGGAGAACGGGAAACCGAAACCGAATCGGACGAACAGGAAGCTTCTTTACAATTTATTGCATATCTCGACGGAAAACCTTATATTTGTATGGAACAGGAATCCGAACAGGAAGCAGGAGAAACCGAGCATAAATACTCATATACCTACTACGATACGCAAACGGGCAAAGCTACCGAACGTACCGTCGTAGAATACGAAGAAGAAAACGGAGAATTGGAATTGCTCATCAAAGTCGATAAGCAAAACGGCGAAAACGATGAACTTCTGTTCCGAAACGGTCAGCAAAATAATTCACTGAACGTCCGCGCACGGCTCGGAGGCTCAGACGATATATTCTTTACCATCCAAATCGAACAAGGAAAATACCGCTATTCCTTCTCCGACGGTTCTTCTTTCGATGACGGCCGCTATGACGACGACGATGATGACGATGACGACGATGACGACGATGACGACGATGACCGCCGCGGCAACAAAAGATACTCCTGATACCGAAAACGTCGGAACGTTCATTTTTTAACGCATACGTTCCGATCAAAACGTTGCATTATCCCCTTATGTACGGCAAAAGCCCCGCGCAAACAGCGCGGGGCTTTTATCTTTCAACGGAATTTTTTCCGTCATAAAACTTTTTCAAATATGCCGTCCGATTTTACACTCTGTACTTTTCTTCTGCGGCAGGTGCATCGTCCAACTCTTTTTTCTTTGCCTCGTAACCGGGTTTACCGAGCAGAGCATACGTCGCCTGTTTGCCGGCCTCCACTCCGGGCTGGTTGAACGTATCGATGTTGAACATCGCCCCAGTATAAGCAGTCTGCAGTTCGAACAGATACATCAGCTCGCCAAGCGTAAATTCATTCACTTCGGGAAGCCAAATCGTATAGTTCTGCCTGCCGGCCTTTGCAAGAGCATACGCCGTCGCTTTATTTTCCGCGGCGATCAGCTCGTTCATCGTATGTCCGCCCAGGAAACATACATCGGGGATATCTTCGCAGCCGTGCGGGATCATAACTTCCTTGCGATATTTTCCGACCGACAGGAAGGTAACAACTTTATCGAAAGGACCTTCGGTGTACAACTGCACCTGCGAATGCTGATCGGTGACGCCCAAAGACTTCACGGGTGTTTGCCCGACATTGCAAGGCTTACCGTCCAGCGTGACATTCTTGCCCAAACTTTCCGCCCAAAGCTGGCAGTACCAGTCAGCCATGAGTTTGAGACTGTCCGCATACGGCATCATAACGCCGACATTTTTACCGCGCTTCATCGCCATATACTGCAACACCGCGCACGCAAGTGCAGGGTTGCGAGCGATCGAAGGCTTGTTGCAAACACCGTCCATATAAGCCGCACCCGCCAGCATCGCTTTGATATCCAATCCCAAAACCGCCGCGGGAAGCAGACCTACCGGGCAAAGTTCGGAAAATCTTCCGCCCACTCCGTCCGGAATGTAGAACGTCTTATAATTGTACTGTTTCGCAAGCTTGATCAGGTTCCCCTTCTTTTCATCGGTCGTCGCAATGATGTGCTCGCTTGCCTTTTCACCGAGCGCCTTTGTCAGAATATCATTGATGACCAAATACTGCGTCATCGTTTCGCTCGTCGCGCCCGATTTTGTGATCACGTTGAAACAGGTCTTCTCAGGCTCAATGACATCCAAAAGCGCTGCCATGCGTTCCGGATCCACGTTGTCCTCTACGTAGAATTTCGGCCCTTTTCTCTTAGACGGAGCAAGATCGTTGTAATGCAGATGGCAAAGCGCATTAAACACGGCAATGGGACCGAGCGCGCTGCCGCCGATGCCCAGCACAACAAAATATTTGTACTTGCGGCGCACATCTTTGGCCGTGGCAATAATATCTTCGACGATCTCCTTTTGATTATAAGGAAGTTCCGTCCAGCCCATCATAGCCTTGCCGCGATTGTCCGCAACATAATCAAACGCGTCCGCTGCCATTTCTTTCATCTCCGACAATTCGGAATCCTTGAAACCGCCGTCGCCGATAAACTTTTTCATCATGTAATTGTAGTCGACCGTAAGCCGCATACTGTTGCGCCAATCTTTATTCCTGAAATTCATAAAAAGACCTCCTGTAGGATCCGTTTTTTTTCGTCTTAGCAGGGTTTTTACTGCTTTATTTTATTTTAAAACAAAACGCTCTCCCTGTCAACAATTGTACAAAACCATTCGCAAAATTTTTGTGATTTTACACATTTTCCGCCTTTTTCTGCCTGTCATACCGCGAATCTTCATTAAAAGCGGCGGAGAACGTTTTTGTCCCCCGCCGCTTCATACCCAATCGAAAAATTTTTCTTCTCCGAACGGTAATCACAATTATTCGGCACCTCTGCGCGATTACACCACGCCCTGTGCCATCATCGCTTCGGCAACTTTTTCGAAGCCCGCAATGTTCGCGCCGACAACATAGTTGCCTTCGTATCCGTACTTCTTCGCCGCCGCATCGATATTTTTGAAAATATTTACCATGATGCCTTTCAGCTTCGCATCCACTTCTTCGAACGACCAGAACAAACGCCCGCTCGACTGCGCCATCTCCAGTGCGGAAGTCGCCACGCCGCCCGCGTTCGCCGCCTTGCCGGGCAAAAACACTACGCCGTTCTTCTGGAAATATTCCGTTCCCGCAAGCGTCGTGGGCATGTTCGCACCCTCTCCGACAAGTTTTACGCCGTTTTTCACCAAAACTTTCGCAGACTCTTCGTCCAGCTCGTTCTGCGTTGCGCAAGGAAGCGCCACGTCGCATTTGACGGTCCATACACCCTTGCAGCCTTCATGATATTCCGCACCCTTTACGCGCGCGGCATATTCTTTGATACGGCCCCTTTCAACCTCTTTGATCTGTTTTACAACCGCAAGGTCAATGCCGTTCTTGTCATATACATAGCCGTTGGAATCGCTCATCGTTACGACCTTCGCTCCCAACTGCTGCGCTTTCTGGCAGGCATAAATCGCCACGTTGCCTGAACCGCTGATCGCGACCGTTTTTCCCTTGATGGAATCGCCTTTGCTGTTTAATGCTTCTTCCGTGATATATACAAGGCCGTAACCCGTCGCTTCGGTACGCACCAAAGATCCGCCGTAAGAAAGCCCTCTGCCGGTCAAAACCCCGACATGTTCATCGCGGATACGCTTGTACTGTCCGAACAGGAAGCCGATCTCACGGCCGCCGACACCGATATCCCCCGCCGGTACGTCCGTATCCGCACCGATGTGGCGATACAGCTCCGTCATGAAACTCTGGCAGAAATGCATGATTTCATTGTCGCTCTTGCCCTTCGGATCGAAGTTGCTGCCGCCTTTGCCGCCCCCGATGGGAAGCCCGGTCAGGCTGTTTTTGAAAATTTGTTCAAAGCCGAGAAATTTGATGATCGACAGGTTCACCGACGGATGAAAACGAAGTCCCCCCTTATAAGGACCGATCGCACTGTTGTACTGTACACGATACCCCTTGTTTACCTGTACATTGCCCTGATCGTCTACCCAAGGAACACGGAACATTACGACCCTTTCCGGCTCCACAAGCCGCTCCAAAAGCCCCGCCTTCTCATATTTGGGATTGGCATTGATCGCCGGCTCAAGACTGTGCAAAACTTCCGTTACTGCCTGATGAAATTCAGGTTCGTTCGGATTCTGCGCTTTCACGCGTTCCAAAACTCTCTCGACGTAAGACATTGAAAAAAACTCCTTTGTTTTTTTATTTGCTTATTTTATTATAACAATATTTTCCGAATTTTGCAATTAATATTTTATATCTTAATCTATAACTATATCTTATAATATCTATAACCAGCTCCTATCTTTCGCTCGCGCGGATCCGTTCCGCTACGTTTAACCCCTGAAGCGCTGCAAGCGGAGCAAAGAATTCGTCATCCTGTTTTTCTTCCCGACAAATTTTTTCGCGCTCCTGATAAGCCGACACGCTTTCTTTGATACCGGCACCCGCCGTACGCTTCGCCCCGAACGCCGCAACGCGCAACAGCAATTCCCACATGTCTTTCCGATCTGCTTCCGTCTCCGCCCTTGATGAAAACACAGGCGAAAATATCGGCTTCGATGTCGGTTCGTCACATCGCGTTACCCTGTATTTCTTCGCCGACGCCTCCACCCGATCTGCCGCATACGCTCGCGCATTTTCTCTCTTTTTAAACATGATCTTAAAAATAACATCAAACATACGCACGAAACTTGTCCTCCTGTCTTTTACAAATACATTATAAAGAATAATACTTGACAGATATTGTCATATATATTATAATATTTTTGAAATTTAAAATTATTTCGGGGGAACGACATGAAATTTCAAGTGATGATGCAAATTCTCTTTACACTCTTAAAAAAGCGTAAAGCCAGCGCGGCAGAACTCGCCGCACGAAACGATGTTTCCGAACGGAGTATTTATCGCTACGTGGAAGAATTGATCGTCTCAGGTGTCCCGCTCGATATTATACGCGGACGCAACGGCGGAATATTCCTGCCGGACACCTACCGTTTGCCCGAAAACTTTTTTACGCGCGAGGAATATGCGGCGGCCGTGAATGCCTTGGGCGCCCTATATGATCAGCTCCGCGACGAAACCCTTTTGCACGCTTTGGAAAAACTCAGTCAGGGGCAAAAGCGGTCCAGCCGCGACCTGTCATTATCGGGAAACATTCTCGTCGACAGCGGGACATGGGGAGATGCCTACGATTTCTCGGAGAAACTGAAAGTGTTCGAAGACGCTACGGAAACCTGCCGCTGTCTCGAAATCAATTACATCGACCGCAGCGGTGCCGAAAGCCGACGCATCATCGAACCGCATCTTTTGATTTATAAACAAAACATATGGTATATATACGCTTGGTGCCGCGCAAGGAAAGATTTTCGCCTGTTCCGCATCGGGCGGGTACGCAGCGCGCGCGTATTGGACGAAACCTTTCAAAAACGGGAGATCGATCGGGACAAACTTCCTCTGAAATTTGATTTCGAAAACACGGAACTAATCGAGGTCAAACTTGCCGTACAGAAAAAAGCCCTGCCCGATATGGAAGAATGGCTTGGCATAGGAAACGTGCGCACCGCAAACGGAGAATTGATCGCGGAGGCAACGCTGCCCGCCGGCGAAGTGTTGATCTCGAAGTTACTCAGCTTCGGCGACGGCATCCGCATTCTCGCCCCCGCCTCTCTCGCCGATACGGTCCGCGAACGCGCCAAATCTTTATTGAAATTATATTCATAAAAAATTCATAAAAAAAGCCGACCCTGCGTTTATAGCGCAGGGTCGGCTCGCCGTTAATATTTAAAAAGCGGCGGCGCCCCCTTCGGGACGGCGCCGCCGCTTTCATTCACCTTTCACTTGCTGACTTTGTGTTTGAGTCTAAACTGCCCATTTTCTCCATAAGCCCTATACCCGTTTACCCATTGTGTAAGCCTCCGAAAAAGCGGGTTTGTTTCGGATCTCTCCCCGTTCATACACGCCTGTCCCGTAAATCACGCCGCATTCTTTGGCTCCTTCCACACAATCGGCATAACCGCGAAAGCACGCAAGCGTAGTCTGCATCGACTCGCGCGCTTCATCCGCCGCCGTCATTATGTAGTAAAATTCTTTATTCTTCACTTCTGTCCAACGCGCAACCGTCCTGTCCAAAACTGTCTTCAGCTGCGCATCGATCGAATAAAAATATACGGGACTCGCCAAAACGATCACGTCCGCATCGATCATCTTTTGCAGAATTTCTTTCATGTCGTCGCGATTGACGCACTCTCCGCCGTTCGCTTCGCAATAATAACAGCCGCGGCAATATCCTACTTTCTTTTCCGACACGCGGATCTTTTCCGCTGAATTGCCGCTCTCCAAAGCCCCGCGCAAAAACTCGTCACACAAAAGATCGGAATTCCCGCCCTTCCGCGGGCTTCCCGATAAAATCAATACCTTCTTCATAAATTTCCTAACCCTCCGTAAATGAACATCGCAGCGTTTCATTTTATCGTTTGCAAATTTTTACAGCTTCCTGCGCCCACCGTACAACGGCATCTCTGCTCGCCGCCGCCTCGCTGCCGCGTACAGATAACCCCTTCAACACCTGCGCATCTACGCATATTCTTTTCAGATCTTCTTCGCTTCTGCCCATACCGCTCCCCTCGTTCGTACAAAACGGAATGATCTTTTTTCCGCCGAGATCGTATTTTTCAAGAAATGCCGCGACCGCCATGGGCATCGTCCCACACCAGTTCGGATACCCCACAAAAATAATATCATACCCGTCAAGATCGGCAGGACACTCCTTCAAAGCAGGCCGTACTCCGCCCTGCAATTCGCGATGCGCTTCTGCGCAACAAGCACGATACTCTTTCGCATATTCTTTGACAGTCCTGATCTCGAAAAGGTCGCCGCCAACCGCCTCGCGTATGTATTCTGCGACAATTTCCGTATTTCCCTTTTCAAGGTCGCGAATTTCCCCTTTCCAATAGTTCTGCCCCTTCCTCGAAAAATAAGCTGTCAATATTTTGTTCATTTCAGACCTCCTTTGCAAACAGCCCCGATCGCTCATGACTTAACAAATTTTTCTGTATATAGTATAAACCCATCGAACACGGTTGTAAAATACTTATTTCGCATTTCCGCACATGCTCCCGAAACATACTCCGGCAAGCTTTCTATTTTTAAGAACTGCGCCGCCGTAATCATTACGGCGGCGCTGTTTCCTCCTCTCGTTTGCGCTTTGCGACGACAAGCTAATTGCCGCATCGATTTACCCGTTCAGCAGCGCATACACTTCTTCCGCGGTCGCAAGCCCGTAACGGAACGCAGACGCACATCCGGCGGCTACTCCCATGCGGAGTGCTGCAACTTCGTCTTCGCCGCGTTCTTTCGCAAAGAGATATCCTGCAAGCAGGGAATCGCCCGCTCCCACCGTATCGATGACCTTGCCGCCAAATGCGGGAACATAAATTTCTGCGCCGTTTTCCGTAACCGCCGCGGCACCGTCTCCACCCAAGCTGACGACCACATTCGCCGCGCCCATTTCCTGCAACCTGTGCGCAAAGGGGATCGCTTGTTCTGCCGAAATCGATTGTACCCCGAACGCTTCACACAATTCATCGCGGTTCGGTTTGATCAACCACGGGCGCCCCGGCAAGACCGTACGCAGCGTTTTGCCGGAAACATCCGCCACTACCCGTATATCTTCGCGCAACCCCGCAATGATGCGGGCATAAATATCCTGCGGCAAACCGCCGCCCGCATTACCCGCCAAAACGAGAATGCTGTCCTGCGGCAGTTGTCCAAGCTGCTCTTTCAAAAGCTCCATCGCGCCGTCCGGAATCAGCGGGCCTTTGCCGTTGATCTCCGTTTCACACTCCGCCAGGATCTTTATATTGACCCTGCTCTGTCCCTCTACCCGTATAAAATCTGTATGCACCCCCGCCGTCTCGGTAATGGAGCGGATCAGCTCGCCCGCTTCCCCGGCGACAAACCCCAGAGCCGTCGAAGGGACGCCGAGATTCTTCAACATCATGGATACGTTGATCCCCTTCCCGCCCACAAATATTTTTTCCTGCTGTGCACGATTCAATCCGCCCGCGCATAACTTATCCAGCCGAACTTTATAATCCAAAGCAGGATTGAGCGTTAACGTAAAAATCATTGCTCTGCCTCCGCCAATACACCCTGCTCTTTCAGATATTCTTCCAAAATTTCTGCCGCATCCGAACACAAATCGGCACAAGGGCGCTTTTTATAATATTCTTTTGTACGCTCTTCCGCCTGCGGAACGGAATCCGTCCGAACGCCGGAAAGCAGTTCACGGCATACAATCGAACCGTTTTTTTCACGAAACCTGCGCGCCACTTCCTGCTCCCGCGCATACAGCGAAGATTTTTCCGAAACGGTGATCTGCTTCGGATCATAATACAGCATGCCCAGCACCATGCACATGCCCGATACCGTTCCGCATACTTCTCGCATTCGTCCGACCCCGCCCCCGAACGGCGCCGCCATTTTCAATGCGGTCGCTTCGTCCAGTCCCGTCAGATCCGAAAACGCAAGCAGAACGGATTGACTGCAATTCATTCCGCTCATAAAATTTCTTTTTGCGATCTCTCCGCGCATGATTACCCTCCCGGTAAATTTGTACAAAATTTAAATAAGCCTTGCAATATCAAAAATGTATGGTATAATATAAGTATGTTAGATATTTATTATACGCTGAACAAGGTCGGCTCGGAAGATTTTATCCGATTTGTTCTCCGCAGGTATTATAATATACCAAATCCGACGATTTGTAAATCGATTCACGGCAAACCGTTTATCGAAAGCAGCAAAATCCATTTCAATCTCACGCACAGCAGGCAAATGACTGCTCTTGCCGTCGGGAAAAAACGTGTCGGACTGGACTGCGAGTACAGGCTGGGAAAACCGCGCCCCGCCGTCCTGAGCAAATTCAGCGAGCGCGAAAAAAGCGAGATTCAAAGCTCTGCAGATTTTTACAGTCACTGGACTGCCCGCGAAAGCTATATTAAACACATCGGGGAAACACTTGCCGCATATTGGCGGAAAGTCGAGTTTTATCGCGGGAAAATTTATTGCTCCGGAGAAGATATAAATATCCCCGTCGTGCAATTTGAATTGGACGATTACATTTTCAGCGCGTGCGGTTTTTATACAAAAATCAACCTCCGACACGTCGATTTCGAACTTTGATCAAACCAAAAATACGCTAAGCCGCCGCTGCTCTGTTGAGCGGCGGCGGCTATTTTCATTTATTCGAGTTCAAACGCACCCGTATACAGCTGATAGTAGACACCCTTCTGCGCAATGAGCTGATCGTGCGAACCGCGTTCGATAATACGGCCGTGATCGAGCACCATGATCGCATCCGAGTTCTGAATCGTGGAAAGCCTGTGCGCGATCACAAAGACTGTTCTGCCCTGCATCAGCGCATCCATACCCTTCTGCACAAGAGCTTCGGTACGCGTATCGATGGATGATGTCGCTTCATCCAATATCATGACGGGAGGATCCGCCACCGCTGCACGCGCAATGGATATGAGCTGACGCTGCCCCTGCGAAAGGTTGGATGCCTCATGGCGAAGCACCGTGTTGTACCCTTCGGGAAGACGCGTGATAAAATCGTGCGCATTGGCAAGTTTTGCCGCCTCTATACATTCCTCGTCCGTCGCATCCAGTTTTCCGTAGCGGATGTTCTCCATGATCGTACCGGTAAACAGGTTCGTATCCTGCAAAACAATCCCCATTGACCGACGCAAATCCGCTTTCTTAATCTTATTGATGTTGATCCCATCGTAACGGATCTTGCCGTCCGCGATATCATAAAAACGATTCAAAAGATTTGTGATCGTCGTCTTGCCCGCACCCGTCGCACCGACAAACGCGATCTTCTGCCCAGGCTTCGCATAAATACTGACATTGTGAAGCACGATCTTTTCGGGTACATATCCGAAATCGACGTCAAGCAACCGAATATCGCCTTTCAGCTCCGTATACGTGACCGAACCGTCTGCCTGATGCGGGTGACGCCATGCCCATTTGCCTGTGCGTTCCGCGCATTCCGTTATGTTGCCGTCCCCGTCGATCTTTGCATTGACAAGCGTCACATACCCTTCATCCTGCTCCGGCTGTTCATCCAAAAGTTCAAAAATACGTCCTGCGCCCGCAAGCCCCATGACGACTGAGTTGATCTGCATGGAAACCTGACCAATGTTCAGAGAAAACTGCCGCGACATATTTAAAAACGTTGCAATGGTTGCCCCTGTCAGAACACCCCAGCCCGTCACCGAAAAGTTTTCCGCACCGAACAGAACCAATAGCCCTGCCACAATCGCTACCAATACGAACGCAAAATGCCCGATATTCATGACCGCAGGCATCAATATGTTGCCGTAAGCGTTCGCTTTGTCGGATGCATCGCAAAGTTGATCGTTGATCTTATCAAAATCTTCCTTCGCCCGCTCTTCGTGACAAAAGACCTTGATAACCTTTTGCCCGCCCATCATTTCTTCAACATAGCCTTCCGTTTTGCCGATCGCTTCCTGCTGGCGGATAAAATACCGCGCGCTGCGGCTGCCCACATATTTTGCCACGACCGCCATCAGCGCTACGCCGAAAAATACGACAAACATCAGCCACAAGCTCATCAAAAGCATGATCACGAACAGCACAAGCGATGCCACGATCGAATAATAAACCTGCGGAATGCTCATGGAAATCAGCTGGCGCAAAGCATCCGTATCATTCGTGTACGTACTCATGATATCGCCGTGCGTATGCGTATCAAAATATCGGATCGGGAGCGACTCCATGCGCGCAAACATATCGTTTCGCACATGCCGCAAAAAGCCCTGCGTCACGACGGCCATCGTCTGATTGTAGAAGAAGGACGCCGCCAAAGCAATTATATACATCAAGCCCATGCCGCCGATGATCAGAATAAGATCCGAGCGGATCTCTTCCCACGCCGCTCCGCCGCGCAACGGATCGATGATCTGCTGAATGACAAGATTTAAAAAGACAGACGAGCTGATACCTGCCGCCGCCGTGATCATGATGCAAATAAATACGGCAATCAGACGCAGCTTATAATAATGAAACAAATATGACAGCAACCTGCCAAGCAACTTAAAGGTATGAATCTTCGGTTTGCCCTGCATTGCCATGTTCTGCTTACTCATGCGCCGCACCTCCTTCGGTTGCAGAGCTTACTTTGTTCTGCGAATAATATACCTCGCGATAAATCTCATTGGAAGCGAGCAGTTCTTCATGCGTCCCTACCGCGTTGATCTTGCCGCCGTCCATGACAATGATCTGATCGGCGTCCTGCACCGACGAGACGCGCTGCGCAATAATGATCTTCGTCACATTCGGAATCTCTTCACGGAAAGACTTGCGGATCATCGCATCCGTCTTGGTATCCACCGCACTCGTCGAATCGTCCAGTATGAGCACCTTCGGATCTTTTAAAAGCGCTCGCGCAATGCAAAGACGCTGTTTCTGTCCGCCCGATACGTTTGTACCGCCTTGCTCGATGTATGTATCATACTTGTCGGGAAAAGCCTGGATAAAATCATCTGCACAGGCAAGCTTGCAGACGCGCAGCATTTCTTCATCCGTCGCATCCTCCTTGCCCCAACGCAAATTGTCTTTGATCGTTCCCGAAAACAATACGTTTTTCTGTAACACCATCGCCACTTTGTTGCGCAGCGTTTCCAGATCGTAATCCTTGACGTTCACTCCTCCGACGTACACCGCCCCCTCCGTCGTATCATACAGGCGCGGGATCAGGTTGACAAGCGTCGATTTCGAAGCGCCCGTCCCGCCTAAAATACCGATCGTCTGACCGGATTTTATATGAAGGTTAACTCCCTCCAACGCAAATTTTTCTGCGTTCTTGCTGTATTTGAAACTTACATTCTCAAACAGTATATCCCCGTTTTTGACCTCTTTGACCGCATTTTCGGGAGAGATGATATTACTCTTTTCTTTCAGAACTTCCACGATACGCTCGGCACTCGTCCGCGCAATAATGATCATGACCAATACCATCGATAATTGCATGACCGCAGAAAGAATCTGCGACGCATACATGATCAGTACTGTCAGTTTTTCCTCCCCTACGGGGTTTGCCGGATTGTGCGCCGTCAAAAGCGATGCAATCAGAAAAATCAAAAGAAAGGACAGCCAGATGCAAAATTGCATTACCGGCGCATTCACCGCCATGATACGCTCCGCAAGCGTAAAGTCTTTGCACACATCTTCCGAAGCATTCTCAAACTTTTGCTTTTCAAAATCTTCGCGCACAAACGATTTCACCACGCGTATGCCCTTAATATTTTCGCGAACCGATCGGTTCATGTTATCGTATTTATTGAATACACGCACAAAAATCGGATGCGTTTTGATTATCACAACCACCAAAACTGCCGCAAGCACAGGCACCAGCGCCACAAATATCCATGATATCGTTACATTCACCGTAAACGCCATCGCAAGCGAAAATATAAGCATCAGCGGACAGCGGATCGCGACACGTATGATCATCATATATGCCATCTGCACGTTTGTAACGTCCGTCGTCTGACGCGTCACAAGACTGGATGTTGAGAACTTATCGATGTTCGAAAATGAATAATCCTGTATCGCATAATACATGTCTTTACGAAGGTTCTTGGCAAACCCCGCGCTCGCGCGCGCGGCAAATCGGCCCGATAACGTGCCCGACGCCAATGATAACAATGCCATTCCGATCAAAATTCCGCCATAAATGAGTATCGTGGACATCTGCACCCCTTCCGTCGATGCCGAATCGCTCGGATTGATCTTGCCGATAAACTGCATGATCACCAGCGGCATCAGACATTCGAGTATGACCTCGATGGACACGAAAATCGGTGAAAGTATGGACGGCTTTTTGTACTCGCGGACACTTTTCGCCAAAGTTCTGATCATCTTTTAACTCCTTTCAAATTTTTACCTGACTTTCCGCCGCCATGCCCCTGCATGACGACAACCTCTCGAACAAATCCGTTTTTATTCGATCTTTGCAAGATTTTCCTTGAATCTGCGCACAAAATCAAAAAATTGATCGATCTCGGCTTCCGAAAACCCTTCCGTCAGCAGCCTTTCCGTTCGCTCAACCTGCGCATCCAGCTGCTTGCGTACATTTTGCGCGTATTCCGTCGTAACGATCTTTTTCAATCGCGCATCATGCTCGACGGGAACTCTTCGGATCAGCCCGCTCGATTCCATCAATTTCATAAGCTCCGTCGCCGTCGATCGGCGAATCTTGAACTCGACTTCCACGTCCTTTTGATATAAATCACGATCCGCGTTTTTGAACAAAAAAGCAAGTATCCAAAATTGGATACTTGTAAGATTTTTGTTTTCCCGTATGGCCGGAATATCGTCAAATACCCTGCCAATACTGCGATTCAATGATTTGACCGCATAGCCAACGTGCCGCTTATCCATCTCAACCTCGCAATTGTTAGGTTAACTAACATTATATCATCATTCAAAAATTTGTCAACAATTTGACCCCCCCGAAATGTTACCGTTTCGTGAAAAATTTTATTTTTGAATTGTGCAACTTTTCCTGCTTGTCTTCCGTGACTTTTTGTTTCGCCCCTTCATCCCAAGCAGATTCCGCCCCTCCCTGTTTTTATGAATTTATAAAAATTTATTATATATAAAAAATACTTTCAGGCCTTTTTCTTTGTTGACTTTCCGCAATAAATCTTCTACAATACTATGCACAATCCGTATTTCAGGTGCTCATTTATGCAAAAAATAAAGAATTTTTCAGTCGCCGATTCTATCTATATTTTTATTTCCTTTGCGGTAGTCGGCGGATTCCTTGAAGCCTATACGTATCTGCTGCACGGCGGCGTCTTCTGCAATGCGCAAACCGGCAACGTCGTTTTATTCGCCCTCCACCTGACTCACGGTGAATACATGTCCGCCTTGCAGTGCCTCTATTCCCTCCTCGCTTACGTCGCAGGCATATTTGTGTCCGTCTTTCTGCCTTCCGTTTTTAAAAAAATCGACCTGCACTGCGCAATCACTGCGGTGGAAATCGCAACCCTCGTTGCTTTGGCTTTTATCCCCGAAAGCGTACCCAATTGGGTGACATATGTTTCCGTATCCTTCTTATGCGCCCTGCAATATAATACTTTTACCGAATGCCGCGGAGCAAAACTGGCCACAACCTTTTGCACCAACAACCTTCGTCAGACTGTAATGTTTTTGTATGGCGGAATCACCGAAAAAAATACCAATAAAATCAAAAAAAGCGGCGTGTACGCGCTCGTGATCCTGGCTTTTGCACTCGGCGCCGTAGGCGGAGGCTTCGTATCTCCCCTTTTCGGTAATCTGTCCGCACTCTTCTGCGCGGCCGTACTTCTGCCTGTTCTCATACTCCTAATCGTTCTTCTCATTCGAAAAAATAAAAATACATCTGTTTCTTCCGAAGCCCCTTCCGAACAGAATATCTTGAAATAGCGATGTTTGCAACGCTTTGCCATTCTTCTATCTGTTCCGTGAAAGAGAATTCTATAAAAAATTTATGATTTATAGCCAAAATCGTTTTACTTTTTCGGAAAAAAATGTATAATAGAATATGCTGTTTTACAGCATCCGAGGTGTAGCGCAGTTTGGTAGCGCGCTTGGTTAGGGACCAAGAGGTCGTGGGTTCAAGTCCCGTCACCTCGACCATATCGCAACCGTGCGAAAAAGCAAACGGGTCAGGTTTTTACCTGACCCGTTTGCTTTTTTCTCTGTGTTTTCTTTGAAATTCTATAATTAATTCCCCGTACTTCTTGCAAAAAATATTTCCGCACCTTTTTATATCCGCAAAGATGCCGTATTCTACGCAACTGCCAAAAAAGGAAAGCCGAAACAACGCTTTCCAGCACCCCTTATACATAGTCAAGTACCACCGGCTGAGCCGGTGGCTTGATTAGGCGCTTCAAGCGCATGGTACCGGCGGCACTACTCGTGCT
>CALVHR010000007.1 GCA_944328495.1 uncultured Clostridia bacterium | reverse complement strand
GATTGAAATAGGCGCGAGGATAAACGCCATAGTCGTAAACGGCGTGGATATTGCGCTGGGGTTTAACTCGCAAGCCGATTACGAGTAAAGCGAAACATACTGCGGCGCGACTATAGGCAGAGTATGCAACCGTATAGCGAGAGACAGAATCACGCTCGACGGAAAGGAATATTACGTAACAAAGAACGTCGGGAACAACCATCTTCACGGCGGCAAATGCGGTTTCGACAAAAAGCCCTTTGAGATAGTCAAACAAACAAAGAACTCGATAACGTTCAAGTATGTAAGCAAGGACGGGGAAGAAGGATATCCCGGCGAACTCGCATTGACCGTAAAGTACACGCTCAAAGAAAGCGAGCTGCTCATAGAGTACACCGCGACTACGGATAAAACCACTTTGTGGTGTCCGACAAACCATACGTATTTCAATCTCGACGGCGAAAGTAGTGGTGACTGTTTGGATAATGTCTTGCAAATAAACTCCGAACGAATAACGCTGATGAACGACGAGCTTATTACTACGGGCGAAGTCAAGTATGTGAATAACACGCCGTACGACTTTACGATGTCCAAGCGCATCGGACGGGACATATACAGCGCAGAGCTCGACGTAACAAAGGGATATGACAGTAACTATATACTTAGTGAGCCTACATTGCTCGATGACGGGCGGGTTCACGAACGCGGAAATTGCGGAAAAACTCGGCATTTCGGAAAAGCGGGTGCGCAATCACGTTGCCAATATGCTTGAAAAAACGGGATTCAGAAGCCGCACCGAACTTGCCGTGCGCGCAAGAGAGGCGGGAATCGTCATACTTGACAGAACGGAGGACGACATTTAGAAAACGGAAAAAACTGCCTTCAAAAACGGCAGTATCCCCTTTTAAACGGGAAGAAAAAGAGAAAACGGCAGTGTTTTGCTGTGCACTTAAAAGTGGCAGAACTTTTAGGTTCACAGCATTTTTATGCCGATTTTTTTTTGAAAATTTAAAAAAAATGCCCGGAAGGGGGTCATTTGACACTCCCCGAACGGAAAATTAAATGATAAAATAATAGTACGGTAATAATAGTACGGTAACCCGCTGTCTTGCGTATATTCACCTATTCCCGAAAAGGAGGCGCCGCAAAAAAATGAAAAAAGTAATCGTTGCAATACAGAGCACGCTCGTCAGGGAAGCGGTGATCGGCGCGTTGAAAAAAAGAGGTTTTTTTGCGGAAAAGTCGCTTTCGCAACTTCCCGATAAAGTGGCTATCTTATCTTTGGAACGAGGGCGAAATTTTTTGAGAGTATTACAGTGAAAACCTAAAGATTTCATAAGTTTTCTGATTCTGTTGCAGCCTACGGGAAAAGGAAGATTGCGGGCTTTCACGGCATAGGTATAGCGTTTGACGCCGTAGGTGGATCTACACTCGTTGAAAATATCCGCGAGAATGGGCATAAGGATAGAATGGATAACTGTATGGGTTCGGGAAGTTCAGGCGTGGCTTGCAGAAATACAGGCAGACAGTTTATAGGGATAGAAGCAGACGATTATTATTTTCAATCGGCAAAAGCACGGATAGAAAAAGGCTACGGCGGGTAGCCGTAGCCGAGAGATTATTCGTTAAGCAGAAATTTGACGATGTTATAATGCTTGATACCGTTACGCGAGAAGTCGGGGAGATCGCCTGAAATGACGTACTTCGGATAGTTGTCTTTGATTCTTTCGAGATTTCCGAATTCGCGTTCGACTGTTTCGGGGGAAGCGAGGAGATAACAGACCTGAACGTAAAGAATATCCGAACCTTTGTAAGCCACAAAGTCGATTTCGTAATCGTCGGTTTTACCGACTTTTACGTCATAACCGCGGCACAAGAGTTCAAGGTATACGATATTCTCGTACAACTTATTATAGTCGATTTCTCCGCTCGCTTTCACGCAGTTTCTCAGTCCCAAATCTACGGTGTAATACTTCTCGTTCGTAGTAAGAAGTTTCTTGCCCTTAATGTCGTAACGCTGTGCGCTATACACGACCATCGCTTTTTTAATGTAGTCGATATAGGCGATTACCGTTTCTACCGTCGTGCTGATGCCTTCTTGCTTCAATGCGGCGACAATGGAACGGGCGGAAAACGGATTGGCGATATTGTCCATCAAAAAGGCGAGAATCATATTCAAAAGATTCGTGTCTTTAATGTTGTTCCTTTGGATAATGTCTTTGACTACGATGGCGTCGTAAGTGTCCGAAAGATATGTTTCAAGCGATATTTCTTCAAGTGAGAAACGCATCGGTAAACCGCCGTATTTGAGATAGTTCTGAAACAACTCTTCGTCGGACTTAAATTTGCCGGTTTGTTCGAGCATCTGCTTGGCTTCGGAAAGAGTAAAGGGATAGACGTGGATCTGAATATAGCGCCCGGCAATCAGCGTTGCAAGCTCGCCCGAAAGGAGTTTTGAATTGGAACCGGTGATATAGACGTCGCAATCGACGTCAACGAGGAGGGAAGACACGACTTCTTCCCAGCCTGAAACGATCTGTATTTCATCAAGGAAAATGTACGCTTTTGCGTTCAACTTTTCACAAGCAGAAATGAGATATTCGTACAAGACGTCGCCGTCTTTGAACTTCTTGTTTTTTTTGGATTCAAGACTGATATTGATGATTTGCGACTTGGATCTTCCGTTTTTCAAAAGATAGTCCTGAATCTGCGAAAGCAGAACGGTTTTCCCGGAACGGCGAACGCCTGTCAACACCTTAATCAGATTCTTATCTATCAGCGGAACGATTTGTCTAAGATATGCTTCTCGGATAATCATAAAATCACCTCTTTCATTATGATGATTATATTATAGCAGACAAAAAGATAAAAGTCAATACTTTTGTCGGTTTTAGAACTGACAAAAATGCAAGAAAAATAAAATTTGTAAGGAGAAAAACGCGAAAAATGAAGAAAAAGAAAATACGGGATACCCCTGAAATCGTAATTCCGAAAGGATACGGGATAGACGACCTTTTGGACTTTGACGACGAGGGATACGAAAACGGCGAGCCTGTGCTCGTGGAGGAGGTGAAAGTTACTTTTGAGCGAGAATGAAACGAAAAGCAGCGCGTATGAAAAATTAACGCCGCAGAGGAAACAGCTCGTCGATCAGGTTCTTGCAAACCTCGAAAAAGGTAACCTATTCTGGACGCAGGGATGGGTTGCCGCAGGCGCGCCGGAATCTGCGGTAACGGGCAAACAGATCTTTCAAAAGACGTTACGCAACACTTTGAAACACCTTGTAAGCCGCAAGGGCTGGAAGTATATCGGCGTGTGGGAGCGTTCCGCAAGCGAAAGGTTACACTTCCACGGGATATTCTATATCCCCGAAAACGCTATGGTGGGAGAACTGAAACAAATCAGTGATTACAGCACCAAACAACACCGAATGCAGACAACGTACCAAAACACGCACTTTTTGCGGTACTTCGGCAGAAACGATTTCAAGGCGATAGACAAAAACGATGTCGTGCAATCCGTCCGCTATCTTCTCAAATACATAGAGAAAAGCGGAGAAAGTCTACTTATTGCCAAGGAGGATGAAATGCGCACAGGAAGTAAACAAAAGTTGAAATATGTCATTATTTTGGAAATACTTCGGCAGGAAACAGATGCAGATCATCCTATGCAGACAAATACCCTGTTAAAGAAACTTGAAGAACAAGGGATTGAATGTAGCCGAGAAACTTTATATAGCGACATTAAGGCTCTGAATGAGAACGGCTATGAAATCTTATGTAATCGTAGCTCCTCAAACGAGTATTATGTAGAGGACAGAAGTTTTGATGTACCGGAAATAAGGATATTGATAGATGCGGTAAATGCAGCGTCTTTTATTACGCCAAAAAAGACCGATGAATTAGTTGGCAAGGTTGCTGCTCTTGGCGGTAGTCGGCGTGGCGAAATCATGAAAAGCGAAACCAAAATTTATAATACGACAAAGCATTCTAATGAATACATTTACTATAGTATAAATGAAATCGAGCTTGCGATCACCCAAAAGAAGAAAGTGTCCTTCTACTACTTCGATTATAACGAGAAGAAAGAAAAGGTGTTTCGCAAGGGCAAAAAACGCTACTATATCAATCCGTATGCAATGCTTATAAGCAACGACAATTATTATCTGATCGGATACAATGACTATTATAGAAACTTCTTGCACTTCCGTATAGACAGAATGACGGAGACAAGAATCAGTCACTATGATATTGTTGAATCGGGGGAAATAGACGAGTTTGATTTGGCAAAACACTACCGTCAATTATTCGGTATGTATAGCGGAGACGAGCAGACCGTCAAACTAAGTTTCGACAAAAACTTGATTGACGTCGTCATCGATAAGTTTGGGGAAAGCGTGAAATTGGTGCCACAGTCCGAAGACTCTATTGAGACGGAAGTTGATGTTCAAGTGAGTCCACAATTTATTGCGTGGGTGAATTCATTTGGAAAGCAAATGAAAGTTTTAAGTCCTGGAAGTGTAGTGAAGCAAATAAAAGAATCCTTAATAGAAGCATTAAGCCAATATGGTGACGCTCTGTCTTAATAGTAGAAGCGAAACACTATTATAATAAGCTAAGGAGCCGCGTATAAAATCAATATCAAGCGTAAGGAGTAATTTTGTATGAGAGATTTTGGGTTGAGCTTAAGGGGACGTGTGAAGAATTTTTCTTTGCCGGAAAACAAATCACTTATTCCACTTTTTGAAGCAGTGGTAAATTCATTGCAGGCCATAGCCGAGCGGCAAAAGACTTGTGATTTTTTGGGTGAAATATCAATTTTAATTGATCGTGAAGATACGCTTTCTGAAGATATAATTGGAAAGATTGAAGATATTACTATCGTGGATAATGGCATAGGCTTTGATAGTGATAATTTTAATTCTTTTATGGAGTCTGATTCTGCCTATAAAGAAAATATCGGTGGTAAGGGCGTTGGCCGGTTCTCATGGTTAAAAGCTTTTGAAAAGGTTGAAGTGGACAGCACTTATAATGAAAACGGGACGTTTTATAGGAGAGCGTTTGAGTTTTCGCTTTTTCGACAGAAAAGGAGCGGAAAGTAAATGATATAATCAGAAAAAATTCAAGGAATCATTGCTTTTCGGAGGTATTTTATGGTATACTGTAGACAAATCAATTCATAAAAAGGAGGGAAATGCCGATGAAATGTACGCTGATGCATAAGCGGATCGCTGTTGCAAAACTTGACCTTGACGATGAAACAGGCTTTATCCGCAAAATTGAAAAAGTTATTCGGGCAGAACATTTGCCTGTCGGTGTTCCCGTCAGACAGGGCATCGCCGATCGCCGTGAATTGAATCATTGGTGGACAGATCGGTCGATCCCTGCGAGCCGTTCCGGAGTTCGTGAAGCGTTGGAGACATTGAACTTGACAGACACAAAAATGTTGCTTGTGCGTTGCTTTGGATTGAGTTTGTCCGACCAATATTGGATATGTCCCGATGGTTCAGATCTTGTCTGGGAGAAAATAAACTTTTTCGACAATCCTTTTTCGGATGATATGGGCGACGTATTATTCGGACAGCAGAAAAAAGGAAATGATTTCGATTTCAGTTCGCCGGACAATACATCGGACGGATGTCTGAAAAAGCGTTGGAAGATCATAAACGGAAAAAGGTGTCTGATAAAAGGCGGTAGCAACCCGTATCGGCAACAGCCGTTCAATGAAGTGATCGCGACAAAAATCATGGCGCGGCTGGGGATCGAACACGTTCCGTACAGTATTCTTTGGGAGAAAGGAGAACCGTACAGCGTATGCGAGGATTTTGTCACGGCGGATACCGAACTGATAAGCGCCTGGAGAATTATGCAGACGCAAAAAAAAGAAAACAGTAAATCGGTGTATCGTCATTTCGTAGATTGCTGTCAGACTCTCGGTGCGCCCGACGTTGTTCCCGCACTCGACAAAATGATCGTGCTGGATTATCTGATCGCCAATGAGGACAGGCACTTGAACAATTTCGGGTTACTGCGCAATGCGGAGACTTTGGAATGGCTCGGCTTTGCTCCCGTTTTTGACAGCGGTAGTTCGCTCGGGTACGATAAACTCAATGCGGAGATCAGGGCAAACAAGAATATAACCTGTAAGCCGTTCAAAAAACGCCATGAGGATCAGCTGAAACTTGTATCCGATTTCGGGTGGATAAAAACCGATTGCTTGGCGGATTTGGGAAAGACCGCAGAGGAAGTTTTTTCGGATGCACGCGTTGCGGAATTTATAGACGAAAGCCGTGTGCAGGCGATCACGGAATCGGTGCAGAGGCGCGTTTCCTATCTGGAAGAATTTATAAACGCGCAGGTTCCTGCAGAGGATTCAACGGAAGGGGATGTGGAGGAAAATATCGCAGAAGATTATCTTCCGAAAATGTAGATATATAAGAGGGAAAGATGGAAAGGGCGAAATGGAACGATCTTGAAATCAGTGCTACAGATATAGCAAGTGATTATCAAAAGGAAGCAGAAATTCGAAAGGTAAGCGGAAAAGAGCTTATCTGCCCTGATCCGGAATGTGAAAGTCCTTTGCTTAAATATTGTCACGGAGAGAAAAAAAGCGCATATTTTGCACATTTGCATGATGGGAATTGTGACTATGAACAATTCGATCGACAGCCGAGTATTCTCCGTGAGATACGGTATCAGCTTTATGAGTCTTTTAAGGGAAAAGGGTATGATGTAGAAATAGAGAAAAAAATATTAAAGCATCATTATACGCATCTTATCTTAAAAGACGGTGAAAAGAAAATTGCAGTTGAACTTGGAGATAAAACCGTATCATATTCAAAAATAACGGAGTTTGAGAGCCAATATACAGGCTTGGGTATATCATGTAAATGGATTGTGGTGGATGAGATCAACCCCAAAATACGCGAAGATTCTGTTTATTTTTTGAAAAGATACGAATTGAACAGGTCGACTGAAAATGAGTTGTTTGTAATTGATGTAAATACCCGAAAAATAGCCCAATACAAAATGGATATGCGCAGTTATCCTCCGCAATATATTGTCGCATTGAATAAGAAATACGGACAAATCTTTTTTATGCAAGGCGAGATTGAAGATGTATGCTTGGAAGATAAGCACCTATCGTTACCTGGCTTTTCTCTTAAATATAGCGCATGGTTGGAACAAAAGTCTCAGTTTGTTGAAGAGAAGGAAAAGCGTAAGCTTATTCCTGTTCACAAATCAAGTAGTGGTGCAGAAAAAGGTTTTGCTTACGGGAACATGCAACAAAAGCCTGCAAGTACTATGATTTCGCGTTCAAATGGTATAACCCGCCAATCTACAGTTTTTGAAGACGGACTGACGACCGATGAACGGGCTCGACAATATAATGCGAAACGATTAAAAGAAATTGAGGAACTAATTGAAAAATTTAGGAACTTTTCTCAATACAGGCAAAATAATGTATTGAACTATGCAAAAAAAATAATGGAATGGCAAGTTTTCTCCTCACTGGAAGAAATGCCCCTAGAGGAGCAATTTGCTAAAATTTTGAGGATGCTGCCGCAAGAAAAATTTAATAAAGTAAAAAGACAAATGATCTGAGAGAATTCAGCCGTTTTGCAAAAGCAGGACGGCTGATTTTTTATGCCAAAAAAGCAAAGGAGAAAAAGGTGCAGAAAAAGAAAAGCATGGAAAAACAGGAACGGCGGCGCACAAAGGATTTTTTTGACCGCATTGCGCCGTCGACCATTCGGTTTTATGCGGACCATTATATTGTAGGAGACAGTTATCGCTGTGCCTGGGCGATCCGAGAATATCCTCCGTCGACGGATGAACAGGCAATTTTTTCAAGGATTTCCGATAAGAGCGGCGTGACGCTTCGTATTTATCACAGACTGGTTGAGCCTATGGAACAGCGCAAGATCATTCAGAATGCGATGCGGAAAAATAAATTGAAATCAGGCGGTACGGATATGACGGAGACGGTGGAGGCTGAATGCGTCTGATTTTATTTCCCGCGCAATCGAAGACAATGCGCACATCGCTATGGGGCGAAAGACGTATGCGGATTACATCGCAACGCGCCCGCGCGCGGAGCGGTTCGGTTCGCACGGCTTGTTCACGGACGACGGGGTGGAGGTAAAACTTGACGAAGTATCGGAAGAACTCAATCGTCATAACGGGAACGTGTGGACGGTCATATTGTCGCTGCGCAGAGAAGATGCCGAGAGGCTCGGCTTCGGGGAGGGAAAACGCTGGCGGGATATGCTGCGGACGGAAACGCAGGAACTGTCAAAAAACTTTAAGATTCCGATGGAATACTTAAGGGGGAAGTTATTTGAGACGGGAAGTCATCTACTTGTATAAATATATCAGAATAATTTGTTGAAGAGTAGTTAGAATAAGAATGTCCTGAAGGAATTAAAAGTACGGAATTTTGTTGCATCTGGTAAGAAATCTGATCAACGATCGTTTCGCATATTCCATTTGAAAGAATAATTATTTCATTATAAATGTGAGAATGTTCTGAGCAGGAAGAAATATTTTGACTGCTTCCAGAAACAATAAATTTCATAAGTCCTCCGAAAATTCAATTCATCAATAATTATCATTCTTTTTGAGAATTTTTATCGTGGTTGGAATTATAATTTTTTGCTTTAAAAACGCCATCTGTTGGTTTGATCGTGTATTGTTTTCTGTATTGTAGAGGGGATATTTTGCAACAATTTGAAAAAAATTGCGAAAACATGGATTGAGAAGAAAAACCGCTCATTTTTGATATCATTTTCATTGGGTAGGATGTTCTAGTCAGCAAAGTTTTTATTTTCATCAGCAGTAATTCCGAATGGTATTTGTAAATCGGAATGCCTACTTGTTTTTTAAATATTTTGCGTAGGCGATCGGTTGAGTAACCTGTTTTTTCTTCCAATGTTACATAATTGATCAGAGTGTGGTTAAATAAATAGGATTTAACATAATCCACTAATTGATCGTAATAATATTGGTTTTTTTTCGTTTTCAGTATTTTTGTGATAAGAAATACGATATAATGGGTAATTTCATTTAATTTTTCTTCCTTATCTGTGGGATTCAATACGTGGTTTTCTTTTACTTTTTGTAAAATTTTTAATTGTTCTGCTATCTTAAATATGTATACTTGAATGTCTTCTCGTAAATTGATTTGGACGGAGGAAATTTCTAACGGGTAATTAAATTGGAGAACATACACAAATTGGTCCTCGATACAAATATCATTGTGCATACGGCTTGGCGCGAGCAAAATAATATCGTGCTCATTGTGTGTAAAGATATTTTGATCGATAATGGTTTTGCCTTTTCCGCTTGTATAATAGCACAATTCCCAGCAGTTATGTTTATGAGTGTCGACAAAATCGCCCGCCCTATGCTGATAAGTATATGTTTTAACAAATATTTTTTTTTGAGAAATGATTTCCATAGTAAAAGTATACCACTTTTTTCCGTTTTGTCAATAATTTTAGAAAAATGGTTGAAAAAATGTATTTTTAAAAATATTAACCACATTTCTAAAAAATTATGCCTTATAATAGCGATGAAATTTATAGTTGAGGTAACTTATGAAGTGTATCAAAAATGCTGTGGTTGTTTTTTTTGCGTTAAGTATTTTGTTCTGTGGCTTGTTAAGTATTCCGCTGAAATCGGCGGCGGCACAGAGCAGCTCGGATATTGCCTCAATGATCCATATTTACAATGATCCTGACGAAGTAAAAGAGGAAGAGGAGTCGCAAGTTTATCTTCCGGAAAACAGAAATTGGCAAGGGTTACCGTATATAGCCGTTACGGAAAGCAGGATTTGGGTCACGCTTTATTCCGGGGGCGTAGCAGAACCCGATCCGAACGGATTGAATTATACGGCTCTTGCTTATAGTGAAGATAACGGAAAAACATGGGTAGATCCATATATAGTTTTCGATAACCCAGGGAAAAATTCCTATATGTCAATTTGGACGGATCCGAATGGAAGGTTGTATTTATATTTTATTGTGCAAACAGAGGGGCGCGATTATTATATGTACGAATATTATACGGACAATCCGGATGCAAAAGACATACAGGATATTCAATGGGTCGGCAGAAGGTCGACAAAAGGGGCGTCTTCGAAGCCTTATGTGATTATCAATGAAAAGGGACAAAAAGAATGGCTCAGTTTTCAAAATTATCGGATTCTTTCGTCGGTAGACGGAGGTACGACATGGCAAGAGAAAGGTGAATGTGTTCCCCACGAAGATACTTTGGATTATTTGGATACGGACGAACCGAGTTTATATCAATGCACGAACGGTGATTTGGTCGCTTTATTCAGAATAGGGAACGGCGCTCTCGGGGGCGTTCAAAAATTTGTTTCGAAAGATTTTGGAAAAACGTGGTCGGAAGGGGAATTTAATTTAGGCGCTCCGTATCAGTCTCCCGGATCAAAAATCGCTTCTATGACCTTAGATTCCGGCGCGATTCTGATTTGCTCACATGACAACACTACGAGCATAGGCGGTGCGACAAGGAAGGGATTAACTCTGTATTTGTCGGACAATGATGGCGTATCTTGGTATTCACTCGTGTTGGAAAGCAGAGAGAGTTCTTATCCTGAAATTTTTCAAGACAAAGATGGTACCATTTACGTTGCGTATGACAGAGGGCGATATACGACAAATTCAATTCGCTTGACGATTTTAAATGAACAGGACATCAAAAATGGTTTTTATAGTGATAAGATGAACCACAATATAAAAGTTGCTGGTATAGGGATAACAAAGGATATTGAGCAAGTCAATATTCCATCGGAAATTGAGGTTCCGCTCGGTACTTCCTATGAGGATGTTCTGCAAAAATTTCCGGAAAAGATCGAGATTTATGACGAAGATGGGAAAAAATATGAAATAGATCGGAAAGATATGTTGTCATATTCTTATAAGCCGGACAGAGAAGGTGTTTATATGTTCGAAGTGAGTAGCTGGCCGGAAAATCTGCTTGATGTGCATGAATTACTGAAAGTTAATGTTGTTGTGAAAGAAAGTCCCGTTGAAGGCGGCTGTAATTCTTCTGTGTATGGCGGTACAATTGTTGTTGTGGGGCTCGTTAGTGCCTTTCTGATTATTTGTGGGATTGAACTATGCTGTCGAAAAATAAAAAAATAATACTTGATACGGATATTGGCGGAGATTGCGACGACGCTGTGGCTCTTGCTTTATTACACAACTTAATGGTCGCAGAAAAATGTATTTTAGAGCTAATTACATTGTCTGTAAATTACGACGGCGGATGCGCAACGGCAAGGGCAATCAATCGTTATTACGGCAGAGCAAAAATTCCGATCGCGTCGAGTGGCGAGAAAAAAACTTGCACCAAGAGAATGTATGCGACGCATATTAAAAATTTATATGGCCTTTCCGACAAACCAGATGGCGAATGTGTTGCTTTGTTGCGGAAAGTTTTGGCGGAGTCAACAGAAAAAATAACCATTATCGGGATAGGCCCCCTCAGTAATCTTGCAAAATTGTTGGTAAGCGGCGGTGACAGTGTATCGTCGCAAAACGGAGAAGAGTTGATACAAGAAAAGGTGGAAGCCTTCTACATAATGGGAGGGAGTGCGCTTGAAATGGTAGAGTTCAACATTGCTTATGATATTCCTGCGGCACAGCTTTTCTTTGAAAAAAATAAAGTAAAAACATTTATTATTCCGTGGGAGATGGGGCGGGGTGTTTATACCGGAGAAACGTTAATAAAAAATGATAATCCAGCGGGAGAATGTGTAAGTTATTGGAATTATTATCAAGGGAAAAACAGAGACAGCTGGGATCCGATTACTTGTGCTATAGGGGCGTTGGATGACAATATTTACAAGAAAGAAAGTATAAAAGTACATATCACGGATAATGGAAAAACTTTATTTACCGAAGATAGTCACAGTAATACATATCTATGTTCGAATATTTTGAGAGAACAGCAGATGAAGGAATATCTTGAAAATTATTTGAAATAAAAACAGTTTTGCACTACAGAGAGGAGTTGTTTGACTTATGGTGGGTAATAGGAGTGTTTGTAAAAAGCGAAAATGGTCGATGCGAGATACCGAATTACAGATCATGGTCGGGTTTGGTGTCGTTTTTTTGATAGTTTTTAATTATTTAGCAATGTTTGGGCTTATTTTAGCATTCATTGATGCGGACAATACGCTGAATATATGGGGAGCGATATCGAAGTTCGAATGGTGTGGATTAAAAAAATTTGAAGCGTTTTTAAATGATGTTAATTTTTGGAACATTGTTTTAAACACTTTAGGGTTAAATGTACTTTCGTTGTTGGTTAACTTTCCGCTCCCGATATTTTTTGCCGTTCTTATCAATGAAATTCGTGTTAAATGGTTTAAAACAAGTATACAGTTTTTTACATATCTGCCGCATTTTTTGTCTTGGGCGGCGTTTGGCGGTTTGATATTAGCTCTTATTAACGCGGATACGGGTGTCATCAATGCTGTGCTTGTAGAAATAGGAGTAATTGATAAACCGATAAATTTTATCGGAGATCCGGACTATTTTTGGGCAATAATAATTCTTTCTAACTTGATCAAAGGCATCGGTTGGGGTAGCGTCATTTATCTGGCGGCGATTGCCGGGATCTCGGGAGAACTGTATGAGGCGGCACGTATCGACGGAGCAAACAGGTGGCAACTTATGCGGCATATTACATTGCCTTCCATTGCTCAAACAATCACACTGTTTTTATTACTCAATGTAAGTTCTTTATTAAATAATGGCACGGAGCAAATACTTATTTTCCAAAATGCGTTAAATTTGAAAAAGAGTGAAGTGATCGATACTTATGTGCTGAACTACGGATTGGGGTGGAACAGGTATTCTTATGCAACGGCGATCGGTTTGTTTAAATCGGTAATTTCGGTTTTATTGCTCGTTTTGAGTAACGCATTCTCAAAAAAATTGACGGGAAGAGGTATCATGTGATGGTAAAGTATCGAACAAAAAAACATGGGAGTTTTGTAGGAAAGTTGCAATCTTTAACGGTCGTTGATTATATCCTCATTTTGTTTTTTCTTTGCTTTGCCTTTATAACATTTTTCCCTATATGGTATGTTGTGGTTGGCAGTTTTAATTTGGGAAAAGACTATGCTGCAGGCGGCGTATATTTTTTGCCGCGGATATGGTCATTGACGAACTATCGGTATGTTCTTTCCTCATCTCTCATATGGCAAGGCTTTCTCGTTACCATCGGAAGAACGGTGCTGGCCACGACAGGACATATTGTCGTAACATATATGGTGGCACATGCCATGAGTCGTCCGTATTTGCGATTTAGGAAGTTTTATACTCCATTTATGTTGTTTACCATGTTTTTCGGGGGCGGCTTCATTCCGTATTATTTGGTGCTCAACCTGTTGGGTTTGCTAAATAATTTCTTGGTATACATAATTCCGTGTCTTTTCAGTGTATACGATATGCTCGTATTTACATCCTTCTTGCGCTCCATCCCCGAGGAGCTGCGGGAAGCGGCAATCATCGATGGAGCAGGGGAGTTCAGGATTGCTTTTTCCCTTATCTTGCCTCTGTGCAAGCCTGTTATTGCGACAGTTTTGCTATGGCAGGTTGTTGCACATTGGAATAATTATTTCGATTCAATGTATTACGTAACGGATTCGCGTCTTTATTCCATACAGTACGTGGTTAAAACATTGCTCGGGGCAACTTCCGTTGAGGGGAATACATCCATGTCGCCGGAAGATTTGGAAAATTTGACAGGACAGACTATTTCTTTTGCTGCCATCGTTGTCAGCGTTCTGCCGATTACGATCATTTATCCGTTGTTGAATAAACAATTTGCTAAGGGTTTTATGCTTGGCTCTTTAAAGGGCTGATAAAATAAAAAATAAGAAGAGGATATTTTATGCGGTTTTTAAAGTTTTTGTGTGTATCATTGATCTCGGTGCTGTTAGTTTTCAGCAGTTCCTGTGCATCCGGCAGCGGTGGAAATGGATATATTTATCCCGATTTCCCGGAAACACCTTCCGAAGGAAACAGCTGGGAATATATCGATGAAAATGATTCTGCGGCAATCACATGGTATGTGTATGATAATGCGGGGGCGGTTATTGATTGGAATAATCTCGGCGTAACTAAGTTGGTCAAGGACTTGACGGGAGTAAGTGTAAAATTTATATCCGGCGGCGACGATCCCGAACAGTTTCTCTCCGCGTTGATTTCCACCGGGGAAACGCCCGATGTCATTTCCGTTAAAAATGTATCCAGTGTCGCAAAACTTATGATTGCGGACGATATGATATATCCTATAAACGAACTTGCAGATCGTTGGGCACCTTCGTTGAATAGGCGATTAAAAAATAATCAATCAGACCTTTATGACTTTTATACTTTGGACGGAAACAATTTATATTGGTTGCCGTATGGATCATGGTGTCAGTCGGAAGGAGAAATGATCAGTGCGGCGACCAACTATTACATGGTGATCCGCGAGGACATGTACGAGTGGTACAGACAAGAACATCCTGAAATTTCCGAAAAGGATATAGCAACCAAAGAGGGGTTTAAAGCCATGCTTAGCGAATTGCACGATACGTTCAGCTATACTTCGGGCACGGCGCAGACGATCGATGGCATTCAGCAAGAAAAAAATTTACGAGGGCTTACCGTTGCAGGCGAGGATGGTGTTCAAACCATGGCGGAGTATTTCAGTGCTCCGTATGAAACGATGGAAGGGAAATATATAGATCGGCGCCTGACAAACGAATATTTTGAAGCTGTTGAATATTTAAATGAGCTTTACAATGAAGGACTTATTCCCGAGCAAAGTTTTACGGACACGGATACCGAAACCGCAACGATTATGTCGAACAGGCAGTCAATTGCCTTTATCGGAGGTGTCACGAACGGATCTTTCAAAACATACAGGATATTTTCAGGCTATAACGTCAATATCGACTATGTTCCGATTATTCTTACCAACGATAACAACGATGATCCGATCCTTCGCTCGCAGGAAACGTACGGCAGTTGGTATAATATGATTTCCACGTCCTGTTCTCGCCCGGATCTTGTGATCAAGCTGTTTGATTATCTGTGGTCGGATGAAGGGCAGAGGTTGATTTCTTTCGGAGAAGAGGGAAAAGTGTGGGAATTTGATGAAACAGGAGATAATCCTTTGCGCTTAAAATATACGGATGAATGGGTGCAAAACAGAAAAGATTGGGGCAAAACATGGACAGATTACGGTATCCGATTCTTTTGGTTGATGGAGCGTACCTCTTTCTATGAGGCTTCCATGCCCTCTAATATATGGGGCATAAATGAAACGAGAAAGCGCGATTATAACGGAAAACTGGATGCGTTGGCATATTCTTACAGAGATTTTACCGAGTTGGGTTCTGCCGCGCTCGACAGAGACTCGCTGATGTTATCCAACGCTGTCGAATCCGTATGGGATAATAATTATGCTTCGCTTATCACTTGTACTGCGACTGATTTAAAAAATCGTTATGATGGAGTTGTAGGGATGATGAACACGGCTGGATTGACGCAGTTGAGTGAAAAATATGATAGCATCTTTCAAAAACTTAAATCTAAAAAAGGTGTGGAATATTTGTGGCCTTCACACAAGCCGGATTTCCAGCGAGTATTTAAAGATGATTCCGGTAATTTGCTTATGAGCGACGGGATACATGGGGATATTTTTGTCAATCCCATTACGCCGATCGATTGAGAGAAAAACAATTTATCAAGGGGGTATGTATGAAAACAAAAGCAAATAAAATAATGCAGGCATTTTGTGTGGCCGCGTTTCTCTTGCTTATAATCGGCACATTGTTTATGGTGTACGGAAGAGAAAATCACCGTGCAACCGCTGAAGAAGGAGCAAGTTTAATTTCTAAAGAGCTCGGAACATTTAATGTGGACGGGTATGTCGGCTTACTTGTCCGATGCGACAATTCGAAGGGCGATATGTTTGATTTTTTTATTGAAGCAGTCTTTGGCGGGAAATCTTCTGAGGCAAGTGGCAGCGGCAGCGTATTGCTCTTGCCGGAGGGAGAGCCGGCGTATTGGGCACAGCAGACGATCCCCTCAGGTTTTGTCGGTGACGTGTTTATTTCCCTTAACGCAAAAACAGTCGGGCAGTGGAGTTATGAGAGATACAATAAGGTCTTCACGGAAGAAATTGTCGGTGAAGCGAAGTTCATTGCATGGAGTACGAGCGAATCAGTTTCACTTCTCTCATTGGTAGAAATTGTCGATGCGGATGAGGAAACGGCATTACTCGCAGAGACAACATTGCAGCGGGAACTTTTTGAAACGGGCGGGATGTATGCTAATTCAGTTAAGCCGGCTCTCACGGAAAATTATAAAGAGGGGCTGTATGTCAAGGGTACGACGGAAGATACATGGATTCGTTTTTTCAACATGGATCCGAACTCTGAATCAGGAGCGTATCTCGACTCCACGGATGGTACATACGGTGTGGCGTTTCGTATCAAAAATCTATCGTCAGAAGTGTTGCGTATGCAGATATCTCTGATGGATAAAGGAGGTATCGAATACACCACTTCCAGGTGGTATGACTATCCGACGGACGACTTCTACTTGACGCTCGTTAACAAAGAGGGGAACTGCGACAGGGTGTACAATGCAGAGAATTTCAGCCCGAACACTTCCTCGGCGAGTTATTTGCATATTCCTGCAAATGCAGACGGCATTCTCGTTATACCTTGGAATATGTTTTTGAATTATTCCGGGTATTATACCATAAATGGCTTTGCGCCCGAGCGTGGGGAAGTCAGCGGAAAAATTGACAGCGTTCATCATTTTCGTTTTTATCTTACAAATTCACAAAATACTGAGGCGTGGGAGCGAGGTTTCTTTGTCGGTTCTGTCTACACGGTCAATTTAGACGGAACGATGACAAAAATTGCAAATCCTTTGGAGAATTACGCCAACTCCTTTGAAAAGTACGGCACTAACGGGGTTTTGCACTATGCGACGGCTGGCAGCGTATCGAATGCCGTGCGTGCAGTGATGCCTGATTCTGAGGGGATAATTGCTTCTTCAAATATTTTCCCCATACGTGATGAGGCGTACTGTTTCAAAAATGAAAAGATTGTCTTTAACGCGCAATACGGCTACACGCTGCAAAACGTTTCGCTCAGCGGTGTGGGGAATTTGGAAAAAAATGAAGATGGTTTATATTCTTTCACGGTTGACATAGAAAAATATAAGGGTTGGACGCTTTGGTTTAGTGCCGACATGGCGAAAACCGGATATACCCTCGGGCAGCATGACGTTACGGGTAAAACAGGTATGGTGTTTAACGTGGATAATATTGGCGAAGATGCGTTTGATTTTACTGTGGCGGCTGTATCGGAAGGGACCACACGAACTGCAGACGGAAGAGGCAGTGTGTTGCTTATTCCCGAAGATGGCGTTGCTTATTGGTCTGCTCAAAGGATTCCCAAGGACTTTAAGGGGCAAGTATATTTACCTTTTAACGCTACATGGGCACAAGAATGGAAGGGCGCACGAAATAATGTCGTATTTGACGGAACTATCTCAGGGACAGCCGATTTTACACTTTATGTGGAGATGGAGTTGAAAACTTCAACGGAGTTTGGCGAGGGCACTTTGGTCGATGTTGAGCAGGAAAAGGAACTCGTTGCGAAAACGACGCTTTCTGTCTCGTCTTTTGAAGAAAATGGCTGTTACTACTCTTTTATCTCGGATGCGAACGGTGAATATTATAAAGACGGAATAAAGATACAGGGCACAAATCCCGCAGTCAATCAATGGGTACGAATGCAAAACGTTAATCTCAGTTCGACGGAGGGCACGCTCGGGTTGGCGATTCGCGTCGTCAATCTTTCCGAAAGCAGACTTCCGTTCCGATTGTTTGCGCTTACGTTTGGCGATAACGAGCTGGGTACGGTACGCGACGTTGTTTACGATAATGAACAATTCTATTTAGTGTTTGTTCATACGGACGGCAGAGTGGAAAAGATATTTTATGAAGCAAACGGATATTTTTATCTTCCGGCGGAAGCTAACGGCTCTGTTATCCTGCCATGGAATATGATGTTGGGTTATCAGGGTGAAATGGACCTGACCGGAAATGATCCTGTGGAAACAGGCAGAATACAAAGCGTATATCTTTTGCGATGGCTGCACGGGCGAGATCTGCCTTCCGATCTGACATGGAACAACGGTTTTGTTGTAGGTTCCGTGTACACCGTCAATGTCGATGGTACAATGACAAAAGTCTATTCGCCTGAAAATTATGTGTCAGGGTTTACAAGGAACTCGGCAACGGCGGAAAGATTCCCTGCGGCCGAAATTCATTTGATCGAAAACCATAAGGGTGGAACAAAACTTGATTCACCAGGTTCCAGATATTATGTAGGTGATACGCTTATAATATCGTCGGGTAATGAGTATAACATCCTCAGTGTCAAGATAAACGATGTTGCGATAGAAGCGGAAAATGGGATATATAAGCATTTGATCGAAGATGACGAGCTTTTTGTGGAGGTCAATCTGCAAGAAAGAAAAGCCAACGTGTCGCTGCATTGTAACATCGAAGATGGTGCTGTAATTTCGGCGGAAGGAAAAGTGCTGGTCGGTACACGAATTGAAATCAGCGCAAACAATGGCTTTGCCATTTTGGAAGTGAAATTGAATGGTACCATACTTGAACCAGAAGATGGCAAATATTTTTACACGGTTGCAGAGGAAGATATCAACCAAGAGCTTAACTTTGATGTAAGCGTAAAAGTTACGACAGCAAACGTCAGTTTTGAGTGCGATGTTTTTGGTGGTGCGCAGATTTCGGAGATCGGTCCTCTTGCGCCTGGAACGGTGATTACGATAGAAAAAAATGAAGGTTATGAAATTTTAAAGGTAGAACTGAACGGTACAGAAATCAAGAAAGAGGACGATAAATATACATATATTGTCCAAGAATCGGATACCGGTAAAGATTTAATTTTCCGTGTAAACGCTGAAAAAATATCTGACGATGAAAACAATTCCGAAAAGGAACCCACCGAAGAAAAGGGTTGCAAATCTACCGTTTTGGGTTCGTCCCTTGTTCTTGCAAGTACAGCCGTTGCAGTTGTAATGTTGTTTGTAAGAAAAAAATCGTATAAGTGATCGGTTTATGACAAGCGGTATCGTGCCATATGTCAGTATGGCACGATACAAAGCTTTTTAAGTGAAAATGTGAGGAGTGAGATAGTATGAACGATTACATAAATTTAAATCCAGGGGAAGAATGTGACGAAAAAAATCGTTCTTGGCAAGGTTGTCCGTCGATTGCAATAACAAAGGGAGGCCGAATATTTGCTGCGTGGTATTCGGGCGGAATGTTTGAGCCATGCATCAATAATTACAATTTATTGGTAAAAAGCGATGACGGTGGCGTGTCTTGGTCAAAACCGATCCTTACGGTCGGTACGGATCGAGCCAATAAAATAAGAAATATTGATATACAGCTTTGGGTGACGGATGAAAATGTATTGTGGGTTACTTGGGTGATGTCACCTTATTATCAGACTTCAAAGTTTGCTTCGATCAAAAATTATGAGCCATTGGATTATCACAAAGAATTCATAGGGGTCACTTGTATGGAGTGCAAAAATCCCGACGCCGATACACTCATTTTTGAAGAGCCTCGCTTTCTCTGTAAAGGTTTTTTGCGATGTAAGCCGATCAAAACTTCCCAAGGCACTATTATCGCCCCTGCTTACGATTGGGAGGAAGAAACGGATTACATGATTCGCATTTCGCAAGACGGCGGGCAAACTTTTGAAGACGTAAGGGCGGGCAAAAAGCCGAAAAATCGGGTGTTTGACGAAATAATGGTCTATGAATATGACAAAACGCTGCACCTTCGCGCCAGAACCGATGAAGGATACTATGTCGGCTCTGAATCCAAGGATTTCGGAAAAACTTGGTCAGCAACAAAAAAGTTGGATAATGCCCCCTCTTCGAGAATGTATATTGGAGTTTTAAGCAGCGGATCGGTCATATATGTGCGAAATATTTCGGAATCGACTCGTTCGGGTATGATGGCTTTTCTTTCGCGTGACGGAGGGAAAACATTCCCTTGGAAATTGAAGTTGGATACGAGAGAAAACGTGTCTTATCCAGACCTTGCGGAAGATGCAAAAGGGAATATTTTTATTATTTATGACAGGGAAAGAAATAATTTCATCCGATTAAGAAAAGATAACTGGGAGTCCGATGCGGCGAAAGAAATTTTACTTTCCAAAATTACGGAAGAGGATATATTAAGAGGTAAATTGTCCGAAACCTCTTATTTATCCAGAGTTGTCAGCAAAGCTCGGAAAGATATCGTAACTTTCTAATTTCATAATAAACAAAAAAGTTCTTAAGGACGCAAGGATAAATTTATGAAAGGGTATATTATTCAAAAATATGACTTTATTGTCTGTGCAAACGAAAATTCAGATAACATAGTGGTTTTCCGAAAGCATGATTTGACTGTGACGGACACAATATGTTTAAAATCTCCAGTGTGCATAACTATTGCAAATTGAGTCAGGTTAATTATAGTTGAATTCAAGTCCGAAAAGTTGGTATGAGCATTTTGGTTATGTCGATAAAAGCAGTAACCATAAAGGGAATAAGATATTAAATAATAATGAATAGCCAAAAATTTTTTTTAACAAATAAAATCAATATATTACCTGTACTAAATTTATGTTGCGTTGAACAAATGATGACTGCCATGGACGCGCTGCGGGAAGGCGGGTTGAAGATCGTGGAGATCACATTCCGTACCGCGTGTGCGCCCGAAGCGCTGCGCCTTGCGGTTGAAAAATATCCCGATTTTCTGGTCGGGGCGGGAACGATATTAAACGGAGAGCAGGCGCGCGAGGCGATCGGGCTCGGTGCGCAGTTTATCGTGGGCCCCGGTTTTTCGGAAGAGGTGCAGAAAGTTTGTGCGGAAAGTGGCGTGCCGTATCTTCCCGGATGCGTGACGCCGACGGAGATCATGCGGGCGCTCGCGTGCGGCATCGACGTGGTG
Organism: uncultured Clostridia bacterium; assembly: GCA_944328495.1. Classification (GTDB taxonomy): domain Bacteria; phylum Bacillota; class Clostridia; order Christensenellales; family Borkfalkiaceae; genus Borkfalkia. The sequence continues at coordinate 55,767 of CALVHR010000007.1, read as the reverse complement.
AAATTTTTCCCTGCAAACATATACGGGGGGATCAAGGCAATCCGTGCGCTTTCGGCGGCGTTTCCGCAGGTGCGCTTTATTCCGACGGGCGGCGTGAACGCGGAGAACATGGAAGAATATCTGGCGTTTGACAAGATCGTTGCGGTAGGAGGCAGCTGGATGATGCAGGGCGACGCAAAGGAGATCGCGCAAAAAGCGAGAGAGTGTGTGGAAAAGGCGGGGAAGAAACAATGAACGCGGTTACGTTCGGGGAAATCATGTTGCGGCTGAGCCCTTGCGGATTCAAGCGCATGGCGCAGGCAGATTGTTTTGAAGCGGTGTGCGGCGGAGCGGAAGCGAACGTGGCGGTATCGTTGGCGCAGTTCGGGTGCGAATCAATGTTCGTGACGAAACTTCCCGCAAACGATCTTGCAAAGGCGTGCAAGGCGAACCTGCAAAAGTGGGGCGTGGACACGTCAAAGATCGTTTTCGGCGGAGACAGGCTGGGCGTGTATTATATGGAAAAGGGCGCGTCGCAGCGTCCTTCGAACGTGATTTACGATCGGGCAGGTTCGGCGTTTGCCTTGTCGGATGAAAAAGATTACGATTTTGAAAAAATTTTGGACGGTGCGGACTGGTTTCATTTTACGGGGATCACGGCGGCGTTGGGCGATAAAGTGGCAAAAGCCGCCTACGCGGCGTGCAAGGCCGCAAAGAAAAAGGGGATCACGGTATCGTGCGATCTGAACTATCGCAGCAAACTCTGGACGAAAGAGAAAGCGGCAGCGGTAATGGCGCCGTTTTTGGAGCTGACGGACGTATGTATTGCCAATGAGAGCCAGGCGGAAGAAGTATTTTCCATAGAATCCGAATTGCCGGAGAGCGCGGAGCGCAGTCGGGAAACGGCGGAAAAGCTATTCAAAAAGTTTCATTTCAAAGTGCTCGCGTTTACGGAACGGCGCACGATCAACGCCAACCGCAACAAAATTTTCGGGCTTATCTATGACGGAAAAGAATTTGCGCATTCGCGCGAGTACACGATGGACATGATCGACCGTGTCGGCGGCGGCGACGCGTTCGCGGCGGGGATGATCTATGCGCTCAGTCAAAAATATCCGCTTTCGGACGCGATCGGTTTTGCGGTGGCGGCGAGCGCGCTCAAACATACGATCGAAGGAGATTTCAACCTTGTCACCGTAGACGAAGTGCAACGTCTTGTTCGCAGCGGTGAAACCGGGAGGATAAGTCGGTGATATTAAAATATTGAAAATATAATATTGATTCATCCAAAGATTCGTGAATATGAGAAAAGGTCGGTATATTTTAGATGTTGTAATTAAAAGGTGTATATAATGATTATATTTGGGGCGGGACAAAATTTAGTAAACTATTCGGTTGGAATAACAGTGGCAAAAAGATAAGTGAAGGCTGGGTTGTTTCGGTTCATCCGGATGGACCGAGTTCCTGCAATGGAGGAACGCTGGCAGAATTTTTAAAAACAAACCCGCAGGCGGTGGACAAGGACGGATCTTCCTTTCCTGTTTTAATTAAGTACATAGATGCGGCGCATAATTTGTCTGTGCAGGTGCATCCCGATGACGAGTACGCTCGACGCGTGGAAAATGACAACGGCAAGACAGAGATGTGGTATGTGTTTGGAGCAGAGAAAGGGGCGGGAATTTATTGCGGTTTTAAACGCGACACAAACAAAGAAGAGTTTCTGTCCAAAGTCAAGGACGGAACAGTGGAGGAGCTTCTTAACTTTATTCCCGTCAAAGAGGGAGATTGTTTTCTCATTGAAGCCGGAACGGTACACGCTATCGGGGCGGGTTGCGTCATCTGCGAAGTGCAGCAAAGCAGCAACGTGACCTACCGCGTATATGATTATAACAGAAAAGGCGCCGATGGGAAGCCTCGTCCTTTGCACGTAGAAAAAGCGGTGGACGTCATCAACTTTAAGGCGTTTAAAGATCAAACAAATGCGGGTTCTTTTTATCCAGTGCAGGGAGGAAAGATGCGCCGTCTTACGCGATTCAAGTATTTTGAGTGCCGCAAATTGGATCTTGACGGTACTTATACGGAAGAGGAGAATAATTCTTTCACTGCGATTAACGTGCTTAAAGGAGAAGGAAAGGCTGACGGAAAGCCTTTCAAAGCGGGCGACAGCTTCTTTGTTCCCTGCGGCGAAAAATTTACTTTGGAAGGAAAGGCGGAGATCATACTCACCACGGAAGACGTAAAAAAGTATTATAGGAATGAACGCTTTCCGTTACTGTCATAATTTATCCCAAATAACCATAAACTCCTCTAATTGTGTATTGTTTGGAGCAAATGCATTTTATTCAACAGCAGAAGAAAAGGTTTTCTATGTTAAAAAGGGTCTAAAAAAAGAATATCTTAAGGCTTCTATATGGACTGAATATCGGGACTTGATAAATGAAATGGTTTGATAAATTAATACAATGTTGTAAGTTTAAAACGGAGTAAAATTTTAATACAAATGAAATATTTATTTTTTGATATTCTAAAATGCTCCCAATTAAGAAGATGGACGCTAATGGCGCATCATGATTAACGCATGATTCCGTTTCATGAAGGCGCTGCTTTATTATCTCGCTTATGCTTACGTCTAATTTTAGTGCATCAACATTGACATCAAAAGTCAATTTAAGAAAATCATCTTCTTTTATATCGGCAGGCGTTTTTTTGGGTTCTGCAACGACAACTTTGTCCAGCCGCTTAAAAGTAATTGTATCGTTTTCTCGGACAACTTGCCATTTATCAAATGCCAGATATTTATTGAAATCTGCAATCTTCTGATCTAATTCTTCAATGTTCTCAATATGATCCTCGACGGAAAATATCTTTTAATACATTTATCAAGTTCAGGTGTTCCGTTAATCCCTTTAAGCTTAGATATATCTAAATTTCTAAGCGAAGATTAATAATACATTTGATTATTTAATGACAGCTTTTTTGTACTACCAAGCCATGTTGGCAGTACAAAAAAGCTGTCAATTCAAGAAAAGCGAGTATTTATGCAAAATACTCGCTTTTTTCTTGTCTAAAAGTGCATCCGTGCGCATTGCTATCGTTTGTTAGGAAGCTGAACTCGGCAAAGAACCGTTAGGAGCTTGGCAAACAGTAAAATCCTGAAAGCATAGGGTAGAAACTGTTTGTCAGGCTCTTTTTTGATGCCTTTTTTTGCCCGATTGCGAGGATTTTATCTCGCAGTTGGGCTTTTTGTTTGGACTGAAATTCTGTCCGATTGCGATTTTATCAAAGAAAAAATCAAAAATCGGAGGATTTCAAAATGGAAAGCAAAAAAGTTAAGGTCAAATTGGTTGTCGGTTACAAGCAGTATCGCGTGATATTTGGACAAGCTTCCCAAGGAGCTTTCGGGCGGACAGATGCAGCGCGTTGCGTTGGGACGGGCGATCATTAAAAACGTACCCGTGTTCCTGATGGACGAGCCGCTTTCCAACCTCGACGCCAAGCTGCGCCTTACGATGCGAAGCGAGATCGTAAAACTTCATAACCGCATCAATGCGACGACAGTCTATGTTACGCACGACCAGACCGAGGCGATGACCATGGCGACGCGCATCGTCGTCATGTCGCGCGGATTCGTTCAGCAGATCGGGACGCCCGAAGAGGTGTATTCCGATCCCGCAAATATTTTTGTGGCGCGGTTTATCGGTTCTCCGTCCATGAATATATTTGAAGGACACGTTGACCGCGGGGCAGGGTTGATCAAGTTCGGGGATGTCTCTCTCAAGGCGGATAAAAAGTTCCTGGAAAAGCACGATGCATATTACAAGGAAATGATCGCACAGTTTGAGGGGATGCTTGCCGATTTTGATCAGTCGGCTGAGGAAAAACTGCTGAAGATTTTATCGGCGACGCGAGAAAACAAAAAATCCGCACGTTCAAGCGCCCGGAAAAAGAGCATGATGCAGATGCTGCGCACGCTTTTTGCAAAAAAGCAAACGGAGGATGAGTATAGCGCGGAAAAACAGATTTGTCGCGAAATGCTCGACACGTTGCGGTCATATTTGAACGGAGATCATGTTTTGACGCTTGGTATTCGTCCCGAACGCGTGCATATCGAAAAGCACGATCTGAATAAGACGTACAAAAACTGTTTTATTGCACAGCCCACGGTCTGTGAACTTTTGGGCGGGGAATACAGCATTCATTTTGATTTTTGCAATCATGACATGGTCGGAAGTTTCGATGCGTCGGAAAAGATATCCGTTGAAGATAAAATTGCGGTCAGTTTTTCGCCGGACAGCATGTATATGTTTGATCCCGTGACAGGAGGCAGGATTATATGAGCCCGAAGGCGGCAGCCGAAGCGGGCTAAGCGAGAATGAGGAGATAAACGATGAAAAAGATTACAGAACTGTCAGCGAAGGAAAAGCTCAACCTGCTTTGCGGGAAAGATTGCTGGCATACGGATGATCTGGACGGGAAAATTCCGCAACTGTTCGTATCGGACGGCCCTGTGGGACTTCGGACCGAGCGCACGGGCAAGAACGGAAAACCGGAAAACATTCCTGCGGTCGCATTTCCGTCCATACAGGTACTGGCAAATACGTGGAGCGAAAAATGTGCGAAGAAAATGGGCAACGCGCTCGCAGACGAGGCGCATGACCGCGGGGTGGACATTCTGCTTGCACCGGGTGTAAACATAAAGCGCAACCCGCTTAACGGCAGGAATTTCGAATATTTTTCGGAGGATCCGTTTTCGCAGGCACTGTCACATATTTTTATGGACACTACCCAAAGGAGGACAATTTATCGGAATTTGCACTCTAAAAATAAAGGCATCTCCGAATTTTGCTTTTTTCGGTCGGCTATGGTAGCATAGTTCCTCGCGGAAGTCAACGTCCGCAAAATCGTCGCTGAAAACTCCTATACCAACGGAATTGAGAGCCGGGCAAGGCTGTTTCCTTGCTCGGCTCTTTTTCTGCCTGTAAGCCATTCTGCGTGCCTATAACGCAACGATTTTTCTTTCCCCGTTGACTTCCGTATACAGCCTTTCAGAGTTCAAAATTTTCACCGTCCTATGCACCTTCGCCTTTTGCCCGAAAAAGGCAAAAACAAAATCCGGAGGTGTATCGAAAATGGAAATGTTGGTAACCAAGTTCTCAAAAGGAAAGTATCGCAATGAGGGAGAATTATTCTCCGAGCCTATCTCGAATGAAAACGTCAAACTTATGGGCGAGATGATCGCTTTACAGGCGTTGCGTACCGTGAAAAAGTTTGATTTGAAAATCGCGGATAAACTCTATATCGGTCTGATAAAGGACTTGCATCATATGAGCGAGATAGACTATACCGTATCGGACGGATACGATTGCGCACAAACCGCTGTCAGCTTTTTATATCAGTTTCTCGGAAGAACGGTTCACGAAATTTACGGGAAAGATAAAAAGGGAAAAGATGTCACCATTAAATGCGCCTGCTACCGCGAAATAGACAGGTTTATCGACGGCTTACGCAACAGACCGGATAGGCATAAGCAGGTCGAATATATAGATTTTACGGATTATAAGGCTCTGCCGATGGACCCCGTGAACTGCTTTGAACATGAACAGGCAGACTTCAGCAAAGCGGATGCTCTGATGGACGCCATGCACCTGACGGACAAAGAGAAGGAGATGCTGGAATATTACATGAGCGGTTGGAAACGCTCCGAGATTGCCAAAATCCTCTGCGTGACGAAATCGTGCATGGATTACCGTAAATTCCGTATCCGCTACAAATACCGTACCTATATCGGACAATTTTAACGACTGAAAATATTCTATATTAAAGCCGTAATCGTAAAGATTGCGGCTATTTTATTATAAACCATTGCCTTTTAACCGCTTTTGTGCTATACTGTAAATGCGTTCAAATTTAATTACCATATCATAGGTTACATCGGCATAGGTGTACCCTTATTTTCCTATGATATGGAAATTTGAACGCAACTAATTAAAGGATACAACTTTGCGGGCGTCCCCTAATTGGGGGCGCTTTTATTTTTTATAGCAAATACCTGCGCTGTTCTTACAAAATTTGCCCGCTTGTGTTATACTGTAACCGTCACTCAAACTGAATATAATGCACAATGGATACGAATAGGCATTTCGTATCTCTATTTTCCATTGTGCAGATGGTTTGAGTGACATCAATCGGAGATACAATGCAGGGCGTGTCTTCGGTTGGAGACACGCTTTTTATTTGCCATAGCAAAAATTTTTGGAGGAGGCAATTATGAAAGGAAAAGTTTTATTTATTCTCTGTTCGTTGTTGATGCTAACTGCTTGTGCCTTTGGTTTTTCTGCGTGCGGCGAAAGTGGCAACACAACAGATGGCGGCAACGGAAACGGGAGCGGTAATAATGGGAATACAGATCCTCCGCCCGTTATTCATATACATGAAATGGAGTATTCCCCCGCCGTTGATGCAACTTGTACGGAAGACGGTAGTATCGAATTTTGGTACTGCTCCGATTGCGGAAAATATTATGCCGACGAAGATGGTGTAAAAGAGATTCAAGAGCCCTCATCAATTCCAGCGACTGGTCATTCGTGGAGCGAATGGTCAGAGCGTAAGCCGGCAACCTGCACCAATGAAGGAGAAAAATTCCGTAAATGTGAAAATTGCGGCGAAGAAGAAACGGAATTGGTACAGCGAATTGCGCATACTATGCAATTTAATGTAGGGAAGCCTTCCACCTGCACAGAAACGGGCTTGCAAGACTCCTATTATTGCACCCTCTGCAAACAGTATTTTCATGATGAACTCGGAGAGCAGCCTGTTACTTATGAAGATCTGATTATACCGACGACCAATCATAGTTTAAATGGTTACGCGGAACTTGTCCCTACTTGTACAATATCGGGTCATACTGCCTATTTTTTGTGTACTGACTGCGGACAGTATTTCTATGATTATGAGTGTACTCAACCGACAACATGGGAAGAAATTTTCCGCCCTGCCGCCGGACATACTATGACTCATTATGATGCAGTTCTCGCCACTTGTACGGAAAATGGGAATATAGAGTATTGGTATTGCAGTTCCTGCGATAAAAGGTTTGCAGACAACGAAGGAATAACTGAACTGAGTTCCATAACCACTTTAGCGACTGGACATCTCGGTATAACCTATTTCTTACCTAAAGAGCCGACTTGTACGGAAGATGGTTACATAGAGCATTATCATTGTCCTACCTGTAATAAAAATTTTGCCGACACACATGGAGACAATGAACTGCTCTCCATTACGATTGAAGCTTTACACCACAATAGTAAAATATATCATCCGTCTAGTGAGGCGACCTGCATACAATATGGAAATATAGAGTATTGGGAATGCTGGTATTGCCATAAGCTTTTCTATGACGAAAACGCAACCAAGGAAATAACGGATGGGAGTTATCTTATCGCACCTAAAGGGCATGCTTTTTCGGATGAATGGATGAGCGACGAAACGCACCACTGGCGTGAGTGTGTCAACTGTGACGAAGTAACCGACCAAAATGAACATACTTGGGATAGTGGTGTTGTAACAATTGAACCGACTTGCACGGAAACAGGTATCAGAACTTATACTTGCACGGTATGCCAAGCAACAAAAACGGAAGAAATTGCACCTAAAGGGCATGCTTTTTCGGATGAATGGATGAGCGACGAAACACACCACTGGCGTGAGTGTGTCAACTGTGACGAAGTAACCGACCAAAGCGAACACATCTGGGATAGCGGCGTTGTAACAGAAAAGCCGACTTGCACGGAAACGGGTATCAAAACTTATACCTGTACGGCATGCCAAGCAACGAAGACAGAAGTGATTGTGGCCACCGGCCATTCATTTTCAGAAAAATGGATATTTGACGGAACTTATCATTGGCATGCGGCAATTTGCGAGCATACAGACGAGATCAGCGATAAAACTCAACATAATTTTGTAAACGGCAAATGCACTGTTTGTGGTATAGCAGAATCCGGCGCGAAGTTGGAATATAAAATGTCTGACGGCGGCTATATGGTTGCCGGTATAGGAAGTTGTACAGACACTGACGTTGAAATTCTTTCAGAATATAACGGAAGACCTGTAACAAGAATTGGAATGTCGGCTTTTAATCATTGTGATTTTCTTACCAATATAATAATACCCGACAGTATAACGGAGATTTTATCGGGAGCATTTGAGTATTGTGATTCGCTTGCTAGCGTTACAATCGGCAATGGCTTAACAAGAATTATGGATTATGCGTTCCAAAAATGTTCTAATTTAGTATGTGTATATATTTCAAATATAGTTACTTGGTGTAATATAGATTTTGAAGATGCTAATAGTAATCCGCTATTTTATGCTAAAAATCTGTATTTGAACAGTGAACTTGTAACAAAATTAAGTATCCCCAATGGGATAACAAGTATCAAAAATTATGCGTTCTATAATTGTGTTTCGCTTATAAATATAGTACTTCCCGAAACCGTAACGAGTATAGGACAATTTTCTTTTACTGGTTGCAATGCGCTAGCAAACATCAATATTCCTAATAGCATAAAAAGTATCGGAGAATCAGCTTTCAGATATTGTAGTTCACTTACTGATATTGAAATCCCTTATGGTGTAACAAATATCGGGGATCATGCTTATGCCGATTGTACTTCGCTGATAAGTGTCGAAATCTCGGATAGCGTAAAAAGTATTAGTGTCGCTTTGTTTGGGGGGTGCAGTGCGTTGACGAATGTAACAATAGGCAATGGAGTGATGAGTATCGAAAGCAATGCGTTCAGTGGTTGCAGCTCACTCGCAAACATAGTTATCCCTATCAGTGTGACAAGTATCGGGGCTTGGGCTTTTGAGGATTGCAGTTCCCTTATGGATATAGTAATTCCTAGTGGCGTAACGAAAATTGAAAGAGGCGTGTTTGATGGTTGCAAGTTGCTTACTAATATCTCTATTCCTGATGGGGTGGTAAGCATTGGAGAACAAGCCTTCTGGGGTTGCGCTTCGCTTACAAGCATCGAAATCCCTACAAGTGTAACAAGTCTCGAAAATTATGTGTTTTATGGCTGTAAATCACTTACATACATAAATATTCCCAAAGGAGTAGTAAACATTGGGGATCATGCGTTCGAACTGTGCACTTCACTTACAAGCATAGAACTTCCTGGTGGTGTAACGGATATCGGGAGTTGGGTATTCTGGGGTTGCAGTTCTTTAACGAGCATAAGTATCCCTAATAGCGTAACAAGTATAAAAGATTCGGCGTTCTCTGGTTGTTATGCGCTTACGACTATCAATTATGACGGTACGGTAGAACAATGGAACTCTATTTTAAAAGACAGTAATTGGGATATAAATACAGGTGACTATACCATTTACTGTTTATTAGATGACACTATAATCAAAAGTTAACAGAACAAGGTATACAAAACCGCTCTCGCAAGAGGGCGGTTTTGTATGTGAAACAACGAAAAAATTATCGGGTGGCAGACAAGCTCACGCCTAAAAAACAGACCGAAACGCAACCGCCCAAACGATAAACTTAAACCGCCGTTTCCGAACGAACGCGTATTTTTGTGCAGTGAGGAGGGGACGATTATCGGCGATACGGGGATCGCGGGAGAGATTTGCGTGGCAGGGACGGCGCTTTCGCTGGGGTATTACAACGCACCGCAGGAAACGGCGAAGGCGTTTGTGCAGGATCCGAACGTATCTGCTTACCCGCAGACGATGTACAGGACGGGCGATATGGCGTATTATGACGCAAACGGCGATTTATGTTTTGTGGGGCGGATGGATTTTCAGATCAAGCATCAGGGGCACAGGATCGAATTGTCGGAGATCGAGAACGTCATGCTCGGCCTGAACGGAGTGCGCCGTGCCGTATGCCTGTATGACGGCCCCTCGGATAAGATTATTGCGTTTTATTGCGGAGAAGCACGGGCAGAGCGGGTGCGTGTTCTTTTGCGCGGAAAGCTGCCGCCGTACATGATCCCGCACAAGTGTATTCCCGTAGAAAATTTTGCTCTCACCGAAAACGGCAAAATCGACCGAAAAAAGTTGCGGGAGGAATATTTGCATGACGAAGGATGAAATTTTGAAGCTTGCGACGCCTGCTTATCTTTTTAATGTTGACGGCCTGCTGTCTCGCGTGAAAAGGATACGAGCCGCATTGGGGAAAAGATATAAGCTCTGTTATGCCGTCAAGGCGAATCCTTTTCTTGCGGAAAGTCTGGTGCGGGAGGCGGATGCTTTTGAGTGCTGTTCGCCCGGGGAATACGATATCTGTATGCGAATGGGGATTCCTCCGGAAAAGATTGTTCTTTCGGGCGTATATAAATCGGAAGCGGATGTGAGAAGGAGAATGCTCAGGTGCGGAGAAAAGGCGGTTTACACGGCAGAATCGGCATCGCAGGCGGAACTTTTGTGCCGATTGGCGAAAGAGAGCGGAATACGTCCGCCCGTGCTTTTGCGGCTTTCGAGCGGAAACCAGTTCGGGATGGATCGCGCCGCCGTACTGAACATTTTGAAAAACAGCGCGCATCTTCCGATTTGTGTCGAGGGGATCCAATACTATTCGGGTACCCAAAAACGTATGGGAAACATCTTCGGCGAATTGGATATGCTTGTTTCCTTTTTTGCGGAGGCTGCGGAGATTGCGCCGCAAATTCGCAGGCTGGAATACGGACCGGGACTCAAAGTCGGCTATTTTGAAGGTGATCGGGAAGACGAGGATGAATGCCTGTGCGCTTTTGCGGAAAAACTTAAAGGGATTTCGGAGCGTTATGAAACGGTACTTGAACTCGGAAGGTTTATTGCCGCCGATTGCGGACAGTATTGTACGCGGATCGTGGATTTGAAACGAACGGACGGGAAAGGATATTGCATTGTGGACGGCGGCATACATCATATGAAGTATTACGGGCAAACGATGGCGATGAAGACCCCGCACATCGTACATTTCGGTGCGGGCGAAGGGGAGCCCGAACGCTGGACGATATGCGGTTCGCTGTGTACGACGGCCGACGTATTGGCGCGGGATGTGCCGCTGTACGGGGCGAAGGTCGGCGACATGCTGGTATTCGGGAAAGCGGGGACATATTCGGTAACGGAAGGAATGGGGCTGTTTTTAAGCCGCGATCTGCCGCGCATTTATAAAGAAGAGGACGGGGCGTGCGTGCTTTTGCGCGATTTTATTCAAACAAGCAAAATAAATTGTAAAGGAGATAATGATCATGGAAAAACTGCTTTCGATCCTGCATGAGATCCGCCCGGACGTGGATTTCAATGCCGAACAGGACCTGATCGGGGACGGGATCCTCGATTCGCTGGATATTATGGAGATCGTCGCGGAGATAAGCGATGCGTTTGATATTTCGCTGTCCCCGTCGGATATTGTGCCCGCGAATTTTCATTCGGCGGCGGCGCTGTGGGCGATGATCGAAAAGAAACGCGGCTGATCGATCTTTAAAAGTTGCAAAAGGGTCGGATGGCAGAACAGGGACGAAAATTTTTTCGTCCCTGTTCTTTTATAAAACTGCCGTAATTCCCATAAAAATTGCCTTTACAGCAGTTAGCAAAATGTGGAAATATAGTAAAAATTGATAAAAAAGTATTCATTTTTATATTTGATTTTTCCATATTAGGGAAGAAAGTACTTTCATGTTCCGAATAGGAATTTGCACAAGACAAGGGTGTGTTTTATATCGAATATGAAAAAATTAAATTTAATATATTTCAAAAAAATAATTAGATAAATCCATACAAGCTGTAAGATATCTCCATTTACAAAGCAAGGGTACGGATTTATAATTATATATAGATAAAAGAAAAGGGCGAAAGGCTTAAAATTTTGGGCACGCCTTTCGGAACGGAAATGAGAAAAAGAATTGCGGTGTTGCTGGTTGCATGTATATTTGGTTTAATGTTGTCGGCGTGTGAAACGGCAGACATAAATCGCGGCGATACACAGGCCGGGAGCGGGGAGCAGCAATTTGAAACTCTGCGTTTATTTACGGCGGAGGGGGCTGCGGTGCGGATGGCGGCGGCAGACAATGCGGAGGATGGCGTGGACGTATCGGGTGTGCTTTTTGAAACAAGTGCTCAAACGTACGGCGGTACTTTATCGGGAAAATTTGCGGGTAATTTTGAGCTTTTGTTCGGATTTCGGAAAGGAGAAGCCGTTGCAGACAGGAGACTGACGATCACCTTTGCTTCGCTGTCCGATGCGCAGCAGGTTTTTTCCGTGATTTACGAGTCGGGCTGGAACGATCCTGAGAACGGCAGGGGGCGTTCGGGAGTTTACGTAAAGTACGAAGATGAGGTGCGCACGTCGCGGTATTGGCAATCGGACAAAAATTTGACCGATCCGGACGCATGGCAAAACAACGATAATTTTGATGTCGACGAGGCGCTTGCTTCGCCCATGTTCGGAGGCGAAGGGGAGTTTGAAGAAGAATTCGGCGATCTTTACGGAACATTATCGCTGGAATGGACGACGGAAGGTGTTTTGGAAGTTTACGCCTCCGAGCGTATGCACGATACAGATCCGCGTTGCATTGCGGCGTTTGACGGTACGGCAGGCGGCATCGGGTTTGACCCGTCGCTGGGGACGTGGGGGCTTCCGCGCATAGATTTTTCGCAAGGATATACAATTTCTTTTGTCATGGAAGTGTTTTCCGAAGAAGAGGAAGCGGCAGACATGTATTTTTGCGAGATCGTGACGGGCATACGCGGAAGTGAAAAGGCGTATTCGCTGGCGGAGAAGAGCATGGCGGCGGCACCCGATTTTTACGTGAAAGCAAACGGATAAACCGAACGGCGAAAATCCGTAAACAATAGAACAAACAGGAGGTAGATGATGTTTTCGAAAATTGATTTGATAAGAAAGCTGTCGGCGGTCGTCTTGACTATGGTCATGGCGGTATCTTGCCTTTTCGGCGTGCTTTTCATCAGGGCGAATGCGGCAGAGATTGCGATATCCGATCTTGTGACGGTATCGGGTGACGCGATAGTAAAGGGAGTGCCGCAGCAATACGTCATGAAAAATGATGGAGATGACGGAACGCTTGCGGGGACGTCGGTCGGCGATACGGGATTGTACATTGAATCGACGAAGGCGGACAGCGCGGGATATACCGTAGCGCTGAACAGTATATTTACGGGATCGACGGGCATGATGCTTGCGTTTCCGGGCGAAGGGTTTTGGAACGGGCAAATGCGTTCGGTGATCATCACGGTATCATCATTGAGCGATCCGAACGAGACCTTTGATATTTTGTTTGAAGGCGAATGGGGGATGAATGCGACGGTGGCGTATGAATGGGAAGGGCAGACGTTGTACCGCAGCCGCAGTCAATACAACGGCAACAATTATGATTCGACGACGGGCGAAGAAGATCAGGTATGGCGGTATCAGAAGGCGGAACATTTCTTTTATCCAGCGGCCGGCTGTTATAATACAGCAGGGACGACGGCCGACCCGCGGCGGACGGCGAGCTATTTGGGGTTGGAAATGACGGAAGAAGGTGCCCTGAACGTAATATTTATGGCGAATACCAACTGGGGAGCGCCGTATAAAAAAGTGATCGCGTCGTTTGCGGAAGATCTTGCAACGTATGAGCCGATCACGGACGCTTTAGAGGGCGAGACGCCGAACCTGCCGCGTTTGGATTCTTTCAAGGACGGATACACGATCAGTTTTGCGGTTTCGGATCAGGCAACCGACAAGACGATCGATATGTTGATCGCGTCGATCGCATCGGGTGGGGAGCGCGACGCATACACAAACGGCACAACGTACACGCTGAATGCGGCAACGCTTTCGGAGGCGCCCGCATTCTATACGGCGTGGCAGAACACGGAATACATTTCCATTGAAGATACGTCTGCGCTGGAAGGAACCTATGTGGGGCAGGTGCTCACGTTGCCCGAAGCAAAACTGATCAAAGCAGGCACGGCTTCGGCGTTTGACGGGACGATCACCGTTGCAGATTCGGTCGGGAGCACGCTTGTTACGGACGGGACATATACGATACGCAACAAAGGCGCGCATACCGTGACATATTCCAAAGGGGATGCGGCTGTCGAGCTTACGTTCACGGCGAACGACAGTTATGCCGTTTCGAATATTTTGCAGGACGTAACGGGGGCGAACGTAAGTTATGCGCCCGATGCCGAAGGATATCAGGGTATCACGGTCGGAGCCGACCTTACGAGTCCCGCGGCATACAGCGGCAAGATTGCGGGAGCGTTTTTAGATCAGGCGGCGATCGAGTTTGTCTTCCCGATCGGGAACGTGGACGGCGAAGGGAACGTCTTTACGTTTACGGTCAGCGATCTGGAAGGGACGCCCATATTTGAAATCGTATATCAGGGAATTTCCTGGTCGCAAACGGCAACATATATCCGTTACGGCGACGAGATCCGCAGCTTTTCATATTCTGTGCATGATCCTTCGGATGACAGCTGGGTAAACGCGACGTATTTTTATCAGATCCCCGGTTCGGAGCAGCAGTTTGTGCAGCCGAACATCAATAATTACGGGGGATGCATGACCGATACGGACAATGACGGCACGGTCGATACGCACAAAACGGGCATATTGTACATGTACTGGGAAGACGATGTATTCTGTGTGGATATTACGGGAAGGAGCAATGAGCGCTATAATATTGCGAAGTTTGACGGAAGCGAAAAGCCGACGGCGGAGCAGATCGGAACAGACGGATATATTCTTGCGGAGAAGGAAGCAGGCGGGGCGTTCGGCCTTCCGAAAATCTTTGAATCTCTCGGCGACGGGTACACGGTCAGCTTCTCATATAACGGGTTGAAAACGGTTCCCGTGACGTTTATTTCCGTAAACGGGCTTTCGTTTGCTGGCAAAGAATATGTCACGGTTGCGCCGGAGACGGCGGGTATTGTGGACGTTCTTGCCGATAAGGCATATGTGGACGGCGACGATATTTATGTCGCACAGGGAAACGCGGTCGGAGATGTGCGCATCCGTTATACACAATTGTTTGCGGGTGTGCAGTCCGCATATGAAGGCTCTTGGGGCTTTGTCGTGAACACGGTTCGCGAGGATTTCGGAAAATATTCGGATACGGGCACGATCGGGGATAAAATTGTTGCCGTGGCTTTGGAAAACGGCGGAGAAAAGCAACTCAATCTTCACGTCGAAACGCCGTACACGCTTACGTTTGTGTCGAACGGCGGCACGGCGGGAGGAGAGTCGCCTGCGGCGGTCGTTTGGTCGGAGCATACGCGTTTTCTGTTGGCGGTGCCCGAGATTGAGCGAGTATTCTGGCAGTTTGACGGCTGGTATACGGATGAAGAGTTTGCTAATCAATGGACGACATTTGACGGGTTTGCCGCGGCGGATGCAACGCTGTATGCAAAGTGGATCGATGTGACGCGTCCGACCGTTGCTTTGAACGGCGTACCGTCTTATACCGAAATCCTGATCGATCATTCATTTGTAATTTCGGTGAACGATGTTCTTGCGCAGGATAATGCGCAGGACAATGTGACCCTGAAAGTCGAATATCGTTTGGGCGATGGCGGCGCATACACGGTTTTGGAAGGGGAAAGCGTAACGATCCCTGCCGATGCGGCGGGCACCTGGGAGATCCGTTATACGGTGGATGACGGCGTTACTGTTCCCGCGACGGTCACGCGCACGGTCAAAGTGATCGAACGCGATCCGCCTGCGGTGACAATCACACCCGTCGAAAACGGATACGTGGGGCTTCCCGTCAATGTTTCGGGTGCGACGGCGGTCGATGCGGATGGGAAATCTTTGGATGTGACGATCACCGTTACGGACGAAAACGGCAATATATACGAATTGTCGAACGGCGCATTCACGCCCGACAAAGAGGGCGAATACACCGTCACATGCACGGCGAAAGACGGCGATCTGATCGGGTTCGCGTCGTATAAGCTGACGGCGGTCGCGGATACCGAAAAACCGGTCATCACTGCCGGTATTGCCGATCAGACGGTGGAGCAGGGTACGACGGTCACCGTACCGAATGCGAGCGCGACGGACAATGCATATTCGGACGTGGCGGTTACCGTGAAAGTGACGTACGGGACGGAAGAGGTCGCATTGCAAGACGGTGCGTTTGTTGCGGAAAAAGAGGGCGTATATACCATCACGTATACCGCAACGGACGGCGCGGGAAATGTTGCGACGAAATCGGTGCAGATCTCTGTAACGCCGAAGGGCGGCGAGGGCGGCTGCAACGGCTGCAACGGTGTAGCGTTTACAGCATTTGGGGCTGGAGCAGTGGTATTGTTGGCGGCGTTTACGCTGGGAGCGGCGCTGCTTCGCAGAAAAGAAAAATAAACCGTTGAACGGTCAAGGAGTAAAGAGTCAATGAAAGGGTTTCTGAAAAAAATGGGCGCCTGCGTTCTTGCGGGCCTGCTTGGAGCGAGTGCGTTTGCATTTGTCGGGTGTGGCGGCGGCGAGTATGCCAACACGACTACGATCAGCGTGCATTATTTCAACGGCGGATTGGGTTCGGACTGGATCAACGAAGTAATTGCGGATTTTGAAGAGACGTTTGAAAACGTTTCTTTTGAAGACGGCAAGACGGGCGTGCACGTCGCGCTCACGCCGGACAAGGAGTTCAACGAACTTGCGACTTCCATGGCGACGGGAGCGGAAAGCGCCGATCTTATCTATACGGCAGAATCGGATATCGTCAGCCTTTTGAATACGCAGGGGATCATCTATGATGCAACGGAAATTGTGACGGAAAAGGTGTATGACGAGAACGGCGAGCTCAAACTCAATGCCGCGGGAGACGGATTTGAGATCCAGACTTCGTCCATGTATGACCGCATGCTGCCGTATGCACAGACCGCGTACAATCTGGACGGCACAAAATGGGACAACAATACCGTAGACGGTATCAGTGTCAACGTGATCCCGTATGAAGATACGCTTGCGGGCATCATTATCGACTATGATCTTTACGAAGAACTGTGCAACAAATACGGGATTGCCGATCAGATGACGGGGTACAAATTTGAAGGGGACGCCGTGGCGATGCCGGGCACATGGGATGAATTTTTCAATCTTTTGAACAGGATCCGCGACGGCGAGTCGCACAGTGCGGGCGGATATTCGGGGTTCATGTACAGCATCGATTATTATACGGGCGCGATTGAAAACGCAGTGATCGCAGACGTGGACGGCACGGACGAGGGCGTAACCGATAAAACGCAGTATTCGGGCATCCGCATGTACGACACATACGACGGCATGTACGATTTTGACGGTGACGGTACCAAAGAAACGACGATCACGACGGACAACGCGTACATGCTGACGCAGACGCGCGGGTACGAAGCGATGACGGAAGTTGCCGCCCGTCTGTTCTCATCGAGCAGTTTTGGCAATCATTACGACAACGGCGTGACGAACAATCCTACATACAGTACGGCGCAGATGAATTACATCATGAGCAAGACCAGCCAGACGGCGCCGCGCATTTTGGCGATCCTGGAAGGGGACTGGTGGGAAAACGAAGCGCGCCAGAATTTTGATTCCATGGGCGCGATCAACGAAGAGGACGGATACGGCAAACGTACATTCCGCTTGATGCCCATCCCGCACATGTCGGATGAGGAAGTGGAAGCGGGAAAAACTTATAAAGTGGGCGGTTTTTCGAGCATTTATCCGCTTATCCTGAATGCGAAGACGCTGACGGGCAACGCGGCGAAAGAAAAAGTTGCAAAACTGTTCGTGCAGTTCCAGCATTCGCAGAGTCAGCTGCGTACCTTTACAAAGTGGTCGGGTTCGGTGCGTCCTTATATGTATACCGTCACGGATGACATCAAGAATCAGATGACGCCTTTTGCACAGAGCATTCTCGAAATTCAGATGGAGGACCGCAAGGAAGACGGCAAGATCGAGATCGTGCGCCGCAACCAGCTCACGCAAGACGACGAAGTGCGCCTGACGAGTTCGGCGATCGATTTTTCGAGCAAATATGACAATCATACTTTAGGGAACGGGCATGTCGTTGCAAATATGCTGACTCTGCGCAAATCCAGTGTGAGCTGGACGGATGATCAAGTTTCGGATGTGGTAGAAAAGTATGTACAAGGCATGCTTTCCATCCGCGGGAAGAACAGCGCAAACTGAACGTTGTCTGAGAGGGGATGCGTATGTCGAATAGTTTAAAGACAAGTGCGGAGGAGGCTCTCGCCGTCGGGATCGGCGGCGAGGAGCAGCCTCCCGTAAAGGAAAATAAGCACAAGATGCTCGCCACGACCAAAAAGGCGCACATCTTCTGCATCTGCGTTCTGGCGTTTATGCTGGTTCAGTGGGTGATCTTCTTCGTATACGGCAATATCAATTCCATCCTGCTCGCGTTCCAATTTTTCGATCCGGCAACAGAGTCGCAGGTATTTTACGGCGGGAAAGAGATCTTTACGAACTTTGTAAATTTCATAAAAGATCTGTTTTCCGGGGAAGCGAGTTTGGGTAAGTATTTTTTGACCGGTATGGTTTATCACTTGACAGGGCTTATCTGTCTGCCGATCAGCCTGATTTTTTCCTTTATCATTTATAAAAAAATGCCGGCGACGGGCGTAATGAAGATCGTGCTTTTCATTCCGTCCATCATTTCTTCGATGGTCATCGCGCTGCTTTTCAAGATATTTATGCGCGAGGGGCTGCTCGGGCTTTGGACGAACGTATTGCATAAGCCTTACGATCAGTTTCTGACGCCGCTGGCGGATGATTCGAAGGTGTTCGGAACTCTCCTTTTATACCAGTTCTTTTTCGGGCTTCCCGGTTCTCTTCTGATCAACCTCGGCTCGATGAGCCGCACGCCCGAAGAGCTTGTGGAATACGGCAGGCTGGAAGGCTTCTCGTACTTTCAGGAATTCGTGCATCTGACTCTGCCGCTGATGTTTCCGGTGTTGCAGATCTACTGTCTCGGAATGTTTGTCGGGTTTTTCACGGCACAGGGGCCTCTGTATGCCATTTACGGCGACGGGAACAGCGGGACGTATATTCCCGATTCGGCGATCTCTTTCGGGTATTATATGATGGTTTCCGTTCTGTCCGATTCGATGCGGTGTTGCTCCGGAATTCAGTTATGGTTACACTGCCGCAGCGAATCTTTTGATCGGGCTTGTGTCTATTCCGATCGTCTACGGCACGAAAAAGCTGTTCGACCGTTTCGATCCGGAAGCGGACTTTTAAGGAGGGGAGAGCATGGACGAAAAAGTTATGCAACCGGAAGAGGTGCAGCCTTCCAAAGCAAAAAAATGTCTGCGATCCTTTGTGCGCGGTGTGTTCCCGGGAATTGCTTGGGCAGCGGTCGTGATCTGGTGCGTTATTTTTCTGCTGCTCATTTTTTGGGCGTTTATCAACAGCTTGAAATCGTATATCAATTTTTATCAGGATCCGCTGTTTTTCCCGAAAACGGGCAAAGGGTACGGTTGGAATTTTTCCAATTATGTGAAAGCGTTCAGCGCATTGAAGGTTATGCGCAACAGCCAGTATATTGAAGCGCCGCAAATGCTTCTCAACAGCCTGATCTATGCGGGCGGTTCGGGCGTTTTATCGGTGATCACTGCCTGTCTTGCGAGCTATGTCCTGGCAAAATACAGCTACCTCAAATGGGTGCGTTCGCTGTGGGGGATCGTGTTGATCACGAATTATCTGCCCATCAGCTCGTCGCTCGCGGCAAATATCAAACTGCTGACCGACCTGGGGTTGTACGATTCGATGATCGGTATCATGCTTTGGCAATGCGGGGCGTTCGGTTACATATTCCTCATCTATTATGCGACATGGAAGAGCGTGTCGTGGAGTTATGCGGAAGCGGCGTTTATTGACGGCGCGGGACATTTCCGCACGATGCTTCTGATCATGTGGCCGATGACGCGCACGATTTTCGGCGTGCTGTTCATTCAGCAGTTTATTACCCTTTGGAACGACTATATGACGCCGATCATTTATTTGCCGAGCTATCCGAACTTATCGTTCGGCGCGTATCAGTTCCAGTTTTCGAATGCAAACGTCGACGTTGCGACGCCGCCGATCCAAATTGCGGGGCTTTTGATGCTGGCGATACCGATTTTTGTACTGTTTATGGTGTTTCGCAACAAAATCATGGGTTCGCTCACGTTGGGCGGATTGAAAGGATAACGAGGAGAAATTTTGATGTCAATAAAGAAGAGAGTAGTCCCCATTGTTCTGGGCGCGGCGCTTTTGCTCGCATGCTGTCTGGGCATTGTTTTGCTTGCGCGAGCTGCGGACGGAGCCGAAGAAACGCAGTCCGTGTCGCCTGTGGAGCTTTGGACGCTTCCCGCAGGCGTGACGGCAGAGGCGGATGTTTCCGTACCCGATTATATGCTTTACGGAAAGGAATTTCTTTCGAGCGGCAGTGATTTTTACAACGAATATACCGAAAGTTCGGAAGATCTCGGCTTGGCGGACTGGCAGAAAAACGGTATCAAGTTTTCGCCTACGGCGGCAAACCGCTGGGTGGAATACGAAAATGTTGTAGATATTTCAAGCTATACTTCGGACGATATACTTCTCGCGTTCACGCCGCTCACTTCTACGCGCGGAAATGCGGAAATTTACGAGTTTGATATTAAAATCACCGATGCGGACGACGAGAACAACTATCTTTTGATCAAGTCCAAGCCTTCGCAGTGGTTCCCTGCGACGTTTACGGTGGAAACGGAAACGATCGACCCGATCGGATACAAGTGGGGCGGCGCCTATCCGAATTACCTGGAAGAGACGTTTGGTTTTTCGGACAACTACCAAGTCGGGTTTGACGGCTTAACGCGTGAAAATTCAAATTTCACGACGTCGGATATCCGTCACCGTTCCATTATTTTGCACTACGATTATTTGGATAAATCGCTTTGGGTCACGGGGCAATACGGGAACAAGTACTGTATTATGGACCTGGATTGGAGCGAATCGATGGGATACGGAAACGAGTGGCAGGGATTTACGAGCGGCCGCGTTAAAATTTCGTTTGCGTCCAAACAGCATCGCGCGAGCGAGCCGAGCTATATGATCCTCAATGTATTCAACACGCCGATGTGCGGGACGGCGGTCGAAGATACCGATGCGCCTGTCATTATGTTCGGCAGCGAAGTGGAGGGCGAAAATGCTCCCGCTGCGGTTGTGGGGACAAAATATACTCTTCCCGAATATTATTGCCTTGATGTCGTTTCGGGCTCCCTTGTTTGTTCGGTAGCTGTCACCGATCCCGACGGCAATTCGGTGGATGTGAGCAGCGGCAGTTTTACTCCTTCGAAGGCGGGATATTATACGGCGGTCTACCGCGGAACGGACGGCGCGGGCAATGCTGTGCAGACAACTCTGAAAATTCTTGCCAATAAGGCCGTTCCGACCGTTGCCATTACGGCGGAGGCGGACAAGACGCAGGTCTCGGTCGGTGAGAAGGTGTACATTCCCGAAGCGGTCTATACTTTGACGGAAGGCGCGGTGATCGTATCCGAAGAGGTCAAAGTGATCCGCGCGGGGTATACCGCCGAAGAAGTGACGATCGAAGACGGCACGTTCACGCCGCTCTTTGCGGGGGAATACCGCGTCGTTTACACCGTGACCGATTATCTTGGATTTAAACATTCGGAGACGCTCGTCTATACCGTGCAGTATTCTGAAAACGGCATTGTGGAGAAAGGGAGCGTGCAGGAGCTCCGCCGCCTGTTTGACGGTGTGCAGACCATCCTTCCCGAATATAAGGCGTACGATTACGAGAGCATTCCGGGCGTCGGCACCCGCAAAGACGTGACCGTGGAGATTACGGGGAACGGAACGAGCGAGACGTATGCGGACGGAGACGTGTTTACGCCTGATCTTGAAAAGTTCGGGGAGACCGTCACCATTACTTATAAAGCGGATGATGTTAGCCTGAAAACATATACAGCGGATATTTGGGAAAAACCCGACCGTTATGCCGATGATTATGTCGATGACGGTTCGTATCAGCTGGACAACTACTTTATTTTGGACGAGGGACTGGAAATCAATCATACGTCCGCGGATAAAGGTGTATTCAAGATCGATTCAAAAGAGGGCGCGACGGGCGAGCAGGGCTTTGGCTTTGTCAATCCTCTGCGTGCGGACGGGTTCACGATCACATTTGCGGTGGATCGCGGAAGTAAAAATTTCTCGCAGCTGCGATTTTCGCTGCGGGACAGTTACGATTCTTCGATCGGGTTTGATCTTTGGATCGAGAGCATTCCGACGGCGACCGCTGCAGAGTACAAAGTAAAATATTCCTTCATTTCATCCAACGACGGCGTCAAATACTCGTTGGAAGGCGTGTTCGGCACCATGTACGGGGATCAATTGCGCTCGGCAAATATTACGATCACATATCGCGACGGCGTTATATATGATGTGAACAACAACGCGGTCTTTACGGTGAAAGAAAACATTGACGGGACAACTTGGAAAGGTTTCCCCAGCGGAAAAGTATATTTTGACTGCGCGTTTGAAGGCGTCGGCAGCAAGGAAGCGGACGAGGAATACGGCTCCGTCGCTTCGATCAAAATTCTGTCGCTTTGCAGCCAGGCGTTCAATGTAACGTTTGACGGTGACGGGAATTTAAAAAACTTTGTGGATACGTCAGCGCCGCAGATCGTATTGAGTGAAAGTTTCCCCACAGATGTTTTTGTCGGACAACGGATATCGGTACCGATGGCAAACGGGTATGATACGCTTTCGCCGTACGTTTCCATGACCGTCATGGTGCAGGCTCCGAACGGAACGGTAATCTACAACTATGAGCCGTTGCAAGCAGGTATGAGTTTTGTTGTGGAGCAATACGGAAATTATTACGTGCGCTACACGGCTAAGGATGCGAGCGGCAATACGTTCACCTCTTCCTATTCGGTATCGGCGGCGGATACGACGGCGCCCACGTTGGTTCTGTCCGATTCTTCTGA
Source organism: uncultured Clostridia bacterium (assembly GCA_944328495.1). Taxonomy (GTDB): domain Bacteria; phylum Bacillota; class Clostridia; order Christensenellales; family Borkfalkiaceae; genus Borkfalkia. The sequence continues at coordinate 32,802 of CALVHR010000007.1, read as the reverse complement.
TCGTACGGGGAAGGCAGGCAAAGCCGTTTCCATTCCTTCGGCGATCGTACAGGATGACCGCGATACGGCGCCTCGGCTGTTTATCATAGTCATACAGCCGGATACGTCTGCGATGAAGCTGGGTGAAGTGACGGCGGAAAATACCATCGAAGAATTTACGCCGTCTGCGGCAGGCAAATACACCGTTGTCTATTATGCGATCGATGCGGATTACAATGCGACGGTCAAAACGGTCACGGTCGTTGTCGAATGAGGTGAAAGATGAAAAGAATGCTGAAATATATAGCAGTGTTTGCGCTGGTGCTCAGTTTCTGTGCGTCGTTTGCGGCGTGCGGGAAAAAGGGTGAAAACGAAGGCGGAAATACAGAAACAGATATAGTGCTTGCTGAAAACGGTAGCACGGAATATTCCATTGTCATCCCTGCCGAAGCGGATCCGACCGAAGAATACGCATCCGAACTTTTGCAAAAGCAATTCGAGGCGGCGACGGGAGCGAAGATCGCGATCGAAAAGGATGACGGTGCGGGACTGGATGAGAGCAAAAAAGTGCTTTCGGTCGGCAATACGAGCATTCTGAAAGGGTCGGGGGTCGTTATGGATGCCGTCGAGCTCAATGAGGACGGTTTCAAGATCAAACGTTTCGGAAATACGGTCGTGATGGGCGGTTATAACGGCACGGGTACCATTTATTCGGTGCAGGAATTTTTAAAGTACGAATTTGATTACGAAGTGTATGCGACGGATGAAATTTATATTGCAACCGCAGAAAAATCCATGCTGATCGACTTTGACATCACGGATGCGCCCGATTTCCAGGAACGCGGTTTTGACGGTTTGGCAACGTACAACGCCGAGTATGCGGTGTCCTTGCGTCTGGGCGCGAGTACGCAGGCGGCGGAATTCGATTACGGAACGACGCGCGATTGGATCGGCAGTGCGCATTCTTACTATGAAATTATTCCCAAAGAAAAATACAACAATCCTGACGATCCGCAGAATTATCATCCGGACTGGTTTTCGGCGAGTCAGCTCTGCTTTACGGCAGACGGCATTTTTGAAACGTTTGTTGCGAATTTGAAAACCATCATCAAAGAAAATCCGTACGGGAAGATCGTATCGCTGGGCGAAAACGACGGCGCGGGGTATTGCACCTGTGATGCGTGCATGGCAGAACAGAGCCAATACGGACTGAGCGGATACATTATCCGCTTCATGAACCGTGTCGTGACTGAAACGGAAAAAGATCCCGAGATCTCTTCGAGGAATCTGATGTATTCGATGTTCGCGTATACCGCAAGCGGCAGCATCATTCCGCCGGTAAATACGTCGACCGGTGCGATTCTGGACGAGTCTTGCCGCCCGGTGGACGATCTGTACATTCGTTTCACTCCGTTAAATCCGGTATGTTATAAGCATGCCTGGTCCGATCCTGACTGTTCGTATAATCAAAAAATCTATGATTATCTGCAAGGCTGGGACAGCATCACCGACAATTTGTTTGTCTGGGACTACAACACGAATTTCAGTGCATATTATTTCTTCTATGACAATTTTGATTCTTTGCAGAAGAACTTGCAGCTTTATAAAGAGGTCGGGGTTATCAATCTCACCCGCGAGAACACGACAGGGTCATCGCTTCGTTCGCTGACTGATCTGGACACGTATCTGAATGCAAAATTGATGTGGGATGTCAATGCGGACGTCGGCGCGCTGATGGATGATTTTATGGAACACTATTACAAAGACGGCGCGGAATATATGTGGCAATATATCAATCTGATGCGTTCGAACGTCAACATGATGGATGAAACGCTGACGGAAGGGTATCATTTGCTCTGTTATCAGGCTCCCGGCGATCTTGTAAAATATTGGCCCAAACGAGTTCTGGAACAGGCGCTCGATCTGCTGGAAAAGGCGCAGGATGCTTACCAGCCTCTCAAAGATACGGATCCGGTTCTTTATGAAACGATGTATAATCGTGTTTTGAAAGAGAGCGTCTGCTTGCGTTACATGATCTTATCCAATTTTACGACCTATTATCCGGGCAACACGACTTTACTGAACGAAATGCTCGATCAGTTTGAGATCGATGCAGAAACGGTACAGGCGACCTGTGATCATGAAGGCGGCGGCTTGACGGATTTTATTGATTCTTTACGCGGATAATTTTCGGAGGTTATTGTGATTTACTATTTGGACTGCCTGAAAGGCGAATGCTGGTGGGGCGGTGCCGTCGCGCAAGGGGGCGAAATGCCCCTTTGCGAAGGCGTTGCATTTTACGAAGACATGAACGGCATTTTTAACAGCACTGACAATCAGTATAACGCTCTTTATGTAAGCAACGAAGGGCGGTACATTTATGCCGAAAAAGGTTGTGCTCTGCGTTATGAAGGGGATTGTTCCATTCGCGTATCTTCATTGGACGGAGAAGCGGATATTTCCGACGGGCACGGGACGCTGAAGGGGGCATATCGTGCGGCTGTGCAAAAGCATTTTCCGAAGGGAGGTACCGTACCGAAAGACATGGTGCTTTTGCCGCAGTATAATTCCTGGGTGGAGATGCTTCGCGGCATTGATCAGAAAAAAGTGGAGGCATATGCGGAGAGCATTGTAGAGAGCGGATTGCCCGTCGGGACGCTGATTCTGGATGACGGTTGGATGCGCGCATATGGCGACTGGGAGTTTGACCCCTCCAAGTTTTCGGATCCCGCGGAGATGATAAATAACTTGCACAGACTCGGTTTTCGTGTTATACTTTGGGTGTGCCCGTTTGTGGACGAAGACGTACCCGACTTTACATATCTGGAAAAAGGCGCATTGGTGCGCGATCGGTTTGAAGCGGTCGCGATACGGCGTTGGTGGAGCGGCAGGAGTGCTGTTTTGGACATGAGTTCACCGTCCGCGCAGGATTGGATGGAAAAGAAGCTGAACGCGCTCATGCGTGTTTACGGAGTGGACGGTTTTAAATTCGATGCGGGCGATCCTCTCTATTACGACTATGACGACAGAACATTCCGCAAAGCGACGCCAAACGATCAAAGTGCGCTGTGGGCGCAATTTGCTTCGAAGTTTAAGTATTCGGAACTGCGTGCTTGTGTCGGGATGGGCGGATATCCGATCGTTCAGCGTTTGAGCGACAAGAATAACAGCTGGACGGGCAAGAAAGGGATCCGTTCTCTGATTCCGAATATGTTGCAGGCGGGCATCACGGGATATACGTACTGTTGCCCCGATATGGTCGGGGGCGGACAGGAATCGGATTTCGGAAAAGGTTCCGTACAGAACGATGAATTTCTTATACGCTCCTGCGAGTGTGCCGCGCTTATGACGATGATACAATTTTCCTATGCGATCTGGAACAAGGGGAGCGAAACGGCTCGTAAAGTGGTCAAGAGCTGTCTGGACCTTCGGCAAAGTTATGCGGATTACTTTAAAGACCTGCTGGAAGAATGTGCGTTGACGGGCGATCCGCTCATGCGGCATATGGAATATGAATTTCCCGAGCAAGGATTCGAAAAGATAAAAGATCAGTTCATGCTGGGGGAAAAGGTGTTGGTTGCGCCTGTTTTGGAACAGGGCGCGCGGATGCGCGATGTTGCATTGCCGGCGGGATGCAAATGGCTATATAAGCCTACGGGCGAAGTATTTGGAGGGGGGCAAACGGTGCGAGTGTCTGCACCTTTGGCAGTCCTACCGTATTTTGAGAGAGTGTAATATGCGTTACGATATCAGTTTTTGGAATTATCAGCCGACAGGGTTTAAGGACGAAGCGGAAGCGGTGCGGGAATGGAAAGATGCGGGCATCACGTTGCCCATGACCTTCGAGTACGATCCCGCGCGTCATGATAAATCGAGGATGCTTCGCCTTTTGGACGAGTGTGAAAAGGCGGGGATGCGCGCGATCGTGTGCGACGCGCGCACTCGCTACCATAAACTTAAAGAAGTGGGGGAAGAATCCTTTCGCAAAGGTGTTGCGGAGGCGGTTTCGGATTTCGGATCGCATCCTGCGGTGTTCGGCTTCCATGTCGGAGACGAGCCGGACAAGCATACATGGGAGTATGCGGTGAATGCATTTATAATTGTGCGCGAAGCGGCGCCGCATCTGACTCCGTTTTTGAATATGTTCCCGTATTGGGCGGGGTTTGAGGATGTTGTGGATGCCCGCACGCCCGAGGAATATACCGAACTTCTCGTCGATTTTATCCGCCGCACGGGAGCAAAGCTGATTTCCTTTGACAGCTACGGTCAGTGCGCGTATTTTGATCGGGATTATTACCAAAATTGTCATATAATAAATTTCAAGATTTTCGGTGAAGCGGCAAGACGCACGGGCGTGAGGCTGTTTGTATCTCTGCTTTCGGTAGGGCATTGGGCGTATCGTGTTCCGACGCAGGACGATATTCGCTGGCAGATCTATTCGGCAATTGCGCACGGGGCGACGGGTTTCCACTGGTTTTCTTTCTATCAGGGAACGCTGGACGGAAACTACCGCGAAAACCCTATTGACATGTTCGGTAAGCGCACGCGCACGTTCGACAGTATTTCGTATGAGGACCGCGTGTTTTTAAAATTCTTTGCGGAAAAGCTTTCCGCTTGTACGTTTGAAAGCGTGCGGTACTTCGGTTTGCCGCAGGGCGGATTCCCTGTGTTCGGCAAAGACGATACATTGCGCGAGATACGCGTCATTGTTCATGAAACGTCCGTGGCTGTCACGCGCTGGAAGGACAAAGACGGTGATCCCGTTTTCACGTTTGTGAACATGGACAGAGAATATCCCACAAAACTTCGTCTGGTATTTGAAGGGAAACTGGCGCCGCGCAGCTGCGACGTGTGGATCGTGCCGGGACAAATGGTTTACATCGACAAGGAGAAAATGATCTAGTCATGAAACACGCGAAGTGTTATATCAAAGATTATCCCCGCCCGCAATTTGTGCGGGCGGATTGGCTTTTGTTGGACGGAGAGTGGGCATTCGCATTTGGCGAAGAAGTGACAAAAAAACAGGCGCTTGCCGGCGAGCTTCCTCGCCGCATTCGCGTTCCGTTCACCTATGAAACAAAGCTGAGCGGGATCGGCGACGAGACTCCGCACGGTACGGTCTGGTATGCCTGCAAGCTGAAAAAACGCGCAGGCAAGCGCAACATACTCAATATTGACGGCGCTGACTATCTTACCACGGTTTATGTCAACGGGAAAAAGGTGGGGGTGCATGAAGGTGCATATGCGCGCTTTTCATTCGATCTGACCGATTTCCTGCACGGCGGGGAAAACGTACTTGTTGTGCGTTGTGACGACGCAAACGATCCTTCGCTTATCCGCGGGAAACAGCGTTGGGAAGATCATAATCACGGCTGTCATTATGTGCAGATGACGGGCATTTGGAAGAGCGTATGGATGGAATATGCGGAAGAAGACCGTCTGGAATATGTTCGTATCACGCCTTATCCCAACGACGGTGAAGTGGAATTTACCTTTACTGTAACACATCCCGCGCCCGATGTATCGATCGGATATCGGATCGAGTATGCGGGGAAGGAAGTTGCGGCAGGGAAGGTTGCGGCGATCGGGGCGGAACAGCGCGTCCGCGTGCGTTTAGCATCGGACAAGAGTGCCGACATTGTGGGAATTTCCTATATGGACTGGCCGTCGATGTACGATGTGCAATTCACGGTGGAAAAGCGGGCGAAGGTGACCGATCGGGTCGGCTCTTATTTCGGAATGGCGGACTTTTCGGTGCGAGACGGTCAGTTCACGCATTGTATGATCCCCAAATATCTGAAAATGGTTTTGGATCAGGGATATTGGCCGGAATCGGGTTTCACGCCGCCGAGTGAAGAGGCGATCATCGAGGATATCCGTCTGACCAAGGAAATGGGTTTCAATGCGGTGCGCAAGCACGAAAAGATCGAAGATGAGCGGTACATGTACTATGCGGACATCATGGGGTTGGGCGTATGGTGCGAAATGCCGTCGAGCTATTATTATAGCGAAAAGAGCATTGAAAAAACGGCGGCGCAGTGGCAGGAGATCATACGTCAGAACTACAATCATCCGAGCGTGATCGCGTGGGTTTGCTTTAATGAGAGTTGGGGCGTTTTGGATCTTATGGAAAAGGAACGCACACAAAACTATGTATCGGCGCTGTACTATTTGACCAAAGCATACGATGCGCGGCGCCCCGTGATCGGGAACGACGGTTGGGCGCACACGCAAACGGATATTTTAACCCTTCACCAATATACACAGGATGGGAAAAAGCTGTATTCGATGTATGCGGACCGCGAAAAAATTATCGGCGGCGATGCGCGCACGGGCGTGCAGTTTGCAATGGCGCAGGGCTGGGAATATGCGGGGCAGCCGATCGTGTTGTCCGAATTTGGGGGCACGGCGTTCAAGGCGGATGCGCATGGCGAAGCGTGGGGGTATGGCAGCGCGGTGAACAGCGCGGAAGAATACCTTGCCCGCTTGCGTTCGCTGTTTGAAGCGGCAAAGAAAATGCCGGTTGTCGGGTATTGTTACACCCAGCTGACCGACGTGCAGCAGGAAGTGAACGGACTTTTGAAAGAAGATCGCACGCCCAAGGCGCCGATCGAAGAAATACGTAAAATCAACGAGGCGGAAGTATGAAAAAGACAGGAAGAGTGACGATCCCTACGGACAGCAGTTATGTGGAAGGAACAAAAGAGATCCTGAAAAAGTGGGGCGCGGATGCCGTGCGCGACTGCGACGGCACAAAGCTTCCCGAAAATCCCCGCGAACTTGCGGACAAAGTGTATGAAACTTATTTCGTGGCGCGCGGTGACGTGGCGTGGGCAAAATCACATCCCGAAGAATTGCAGCATTTCTTTCTTTTGAGCGATCGCGTCACGGCCGTCGGAAATGCGGTGAGAATCGAGCCTGCAAAGGGGTATTTTGCCGAGCAGGTGAAGCCCGACGTTTCGGCGGACGCGCTGCGGTGGTGGCAGGTATATGACCGCACCTCGGGGAAAGTACATTCCGATTGGGTTTTGGAAGAAAATGGCGTGAGCGTTCTTGTCAAAAACGCACATCCGTATCACGAATATACGGTATCCTTTCTCGCGCACAACGTTTGGGATTCGACCCAGATGTATAATTACATCACCAATGGCTGGAACACGGACAAACACAGCCCGTACGACCCGCGCTATCCCTTGACGCGCGAGCACATCAAGGCATCACTGAAAATCTGGCTGGAAACGCATCCGGATATCAATGTGGTACGGTTCACGACCTTTTTGTATCATTTCTTTCTCGTGTTCAATGAAGAGGGGAAAGAAAAGATCGTAGACTGGTTCGGTTACAACACTTCGGTCAGTCCGCGCGCGCTGGACGATTTCGAAAAGGCATACGGCTACAAGTTAACGGCGGAAGACTTTGTGGACGAGGGGTATTACAACTCCCCGCACCGCGTACCGAAAAAAGCTTTTTCGGATTACATGGATTTCATACAGCGTTATGTTGCCGAGACAGTGAAAGAGCTTGTGGAGATCGTGCATTCGTACGGCAGGGAAGCGATGATGTTTCTGGGCGATTCATGGATCGGCACGGAGCCGTACGGAAAATATTTCCCGAGTATCGGGCTGGATGCGGTGGTCGGCAGCGTCGGGGGCGGCGTGACGGTGCGAATGCTGTCGGATATGCCGGGGCTTCGGTATGTGGAAGGCAGGATGCTTCCGTATTTCTTCCCCGATACATTTTTTGACGGGAACGAAGAAAATGCGGTTGCGGAACTGAATAAAAACTGGATGACGGCGCGGCGTGCCATGATGCGCAGTCCTTTGGATCGCATCGGTTTTGGCGGGTATTTGTCTCTTGCGGCGAAGTTTCCGAAATTTATTGCGCGCGCGGGAGAGATCTGCGATGAATTCCGCGAGATTTACGACAGCGTGAAAGGCAAAAAGCCGTTCAATGCGCTGAAAGTAGGGATGCTCAACAGCTGGGGCAAGATACGCAGTTGGCAGTGCTTCATGACGGCGCACGAGCTGTGGTATCAGCAAGCATATTCGTACCAAGGTATTTTGGAAGCGTTGTCGGGGCTTCCCGTGGACGTGTCGTTCATCAGCTTCGAGGACGTAAAGGCGGGCGCATTGGATGCTTTGGATGCAGTGATCAACGCGGGCGATGCGTACACGGCATGGTCGGGCGGGGAAAATTGGCTGGACGAAGAGCTGCAGGAGAAAGTGCGTGCGTTTGTGGCGCGCGGCGGCGGATTCATCGGTGTAGGCGAACCGACTGCGTGCGCGAAAAACGGAAGGTTTTTCCAGCTTGCGGACGTACTGGGGGTGGACGAAGAAAAGGGACTTTCACTCAACACCGACAAATATAACATTAACGCGATCAAGGCGCATTTCATTTTTGAAGATACGCCCGTGCCCGATTACGGCGAAGACAAAAAGAACGTGTATGCGTTGGAAAAAGCGCAGGTATTGAAGATCGATTTTTCCGACCGCTTTACGCGCAAAGTGAACGTGGGCGAAGTCAAAGCGGCGGTAAACGAGTACGGCGCAGGCAGGAGTTTTTATATTACGGGCTTGCCGTATTCTTTTGAAAATGCGCGCTTACTTTACCGCGCATTGCTGTGGGTGAGCAAAAAAGAAGAGTACGTATGCAAGATTTTCAGCACAAATTCCAAGGTGGATTGCCATTATTACGAGGAAAGCGGAAAGTATGCGCTCGTAAATAATCTTGCTACCGCGCAGGAAACGGTGTTTTATGATGCGGACGGCAGAGAGAAGAAAATATCTCTTGCGCCCATGGAGATACGGTGGATCGGAGAAAACAGATGAAGAAACTGACGGTAAAAGAGATCGAGCCGCAGGGCTGGCTGAAACGTCAATTGGAGATTCAGGCGGCTGGGCTGTGCGGCAATCTCGATCGCGTGTGGCCGGACGTGCGGGACAGCAAATGGATCGGCGGCGAAAAGGAAGGCTGGGAGCGGGTCCCGTACTGGCTGGACGGATTTATCCCGCTTGCATATCTTTTAAAAGACGAGGGCATGATCGCGCGCGCGAAGCGGTACATCGACAAGATATTGCAGCAGCAGTGCGCCGACGGCTGGATCTGTCCGTGTACGGATCAAGAGCGCAAGACGTATGACGTGTGGGCGCTGTTTCTCATTCTGAAAGTTCTCATCGTCTGGTATGAATGTTCTGGGGACGAGCGCGTAGAGGAGAGCGTTTATCGTGCCCTTCGGCAGTACCGCGATCATGTGCGCGCGTTTGCGCCGACCGGCTGGGCTGCCGCGCGCTGGTATGAATGCCTTGTTTCCGTACTTTGGCTGTATGAGAGGCGCCCCGAGCCGTGGCTTTTAGAGCTTGCGCGGATCCTGAAAATTTCGGGGACGGATTTTGCGCGTGCGGGCGCGCTTTGGAAAAAAGTCGATAAAAAATGGACGATGTACGCACATGTCGTGAATGCTGCAATGAGTCTGAAGTCGGAATCGTTGTACCGTCGGGTCATAAACCGCAGGGATGCGCCCGTGTCCGACGCCATTGCGGAGCGAATGTTTGGGCTCTTGCAAAAATACCACGGTACGGCGGTAGGGCATTTCAACGGTGACGAATGTCTTTCGGGAACGAGCCCCATTCACGGCAGCGAACTTTGCGGTGTCGTCGAAGCAATGTATTCGTACGAATGGCTTTTGGCGCTCAGCGGCAATGCCGTATGGGGCGATCGGCTTGAAAAACTGGCGTTCAATGCGTTGCCGGCGGCAATTTCGCCCGATATGTGGACGCATCAATATGATCAGCAAGTGAATCAGATCGCCTGCACGGTACAGAACGAACCTTGTGTATTCAATACAAACTCTCCGGACGCGAACGTGTTCGGGCTCGAACCCAATTTCGGTTGCTGTACCGCAAATTTCGGGCAAGGCTGGCCGAAGTTTGCGCTCTCGCTGTTCATGCTCGAGGGGGATGATACGCTTGTTTGTGCGGCGATTTCTCCTTCGAGCGTGCGGGTGCGGCTGGGAAACGTGCCTGTATGCGTTACGGTGGATACGAAATATCCTTTTCGTGACACGGTTCGCCTGCATGTGGAAGGCGAGGGAGATTTTGCATTAAAGATCCGCATTCCTGCCTCGGCGAAGGAATGCAAGCTGGACGGCATTCCCGTGCTTGCGGAGAACGGATGGCTGATTTTGCGAAGACATTGGAGCGGAAAAGAGCAGTTGGAGCTGCGTTTTGCTTTTGAGGCAAAACTCGTATCGCGCCCGCGCGGTATGTATGTTCTCGAACGCGGTCCGCTTGTATATTCCCTGCCTGTCGGCGAACGGTGGGAAATGCATGAATACAGTAAGGACGGCGTCGAGCGCAAATTCCCGTACTGTGACTACCATATCTACCCGACCGAGGAGTGGGGGTATGCGTTTTGCGGCGAAGATTTCCGCGTGACGGAATTGCAGTTCGACGAAGCGTTTCAGACGAACGCGCCGCCCGTTGTCATAGAGGCGGATGTATGTCCGATCGATTGGGGTACGGCTTTGGGGCAGCCGAATGTCTGTCGAGAAACTCCAAAGAGCCGCAAACCGCTCGGTTGTTCAATAAAAAAACGGTTTCAACCGTATGGCAGTACGAATTTGCGCATGACCGAAATGCCGATTGCCGATGCCGAAAATTAAAGCAAGCCGCCCGTACGCGATAAGCGTACGGGCGGCGTTTTTAAGTGGCGGTTTGTGTCCGAAAAAATCCAAACGGCTTTTTTCGGGCTGCTGTTACGTTTCAGATGTATTGTTAAGGGGAGTAGTCGTTTTCAGCTTTTTCAGATGTTCCGTCGGGGAAATGCCGTTGTATTTTTTGAACACTTTCGAAAAATACAGAGCGTCCGAAAAACCGATTTCCTTCGAAATATTTTTTACGGAGGTCATTCCTTTTTGCATCAGGATGATACTCCGTTCGATGCGCTTTTGCGTTAAAAATTCACGAAAAGATTGTCCCATAGCTTCGCTGAAGATATGGGAGAGATAATTTTCATGAAGAAACATTGTCCGTGCGATTTCTTTGATGGTAAGTTCAGGATCGTTGAAATGTTCATTGATATATTTGACGGCTTTTTCGACGTATGAAATTTGCTTGGCTCCCGTATTTTTTTGCCCGGAAGCTTTGTTGTTCATGTGCAGCGAAAGGAACAGGCATTGATAGATGCGCAAAAAATTTTCTAAAAACAAACAATCGCGTATGCTTTTGATGTCTTCGCCTTCGCGGAAGTTTGCAAAGAAGGCGCGGCGGAGAGCACTGCGATAAGGGCGGGCGACGGAAACAAACGAATTGTTCTCGGTAAAATCCAGTTGCGATAAAATCGTTTTACAGCTGTTGCCGCTCATGGATACCCAATAAAAGCTTGCCGGTTGTAAAGGGTCGGTTTTGTAGCCTATATTCACGTCCGGACGGAGCAAAAAACATTGTCCGGTTTTCAGATGAATATTTTTGCCGTGAACGGACAGCAACAGCTTCCCGCGTACGATGTAATGCAGGCGAAACGTAGGGTATCCCTTTGAAAAAACAAACGGCTTGTCACTCTTTGTGTTTTCGTATCCGTAATGTTCAACGCCGATCTCGTTGCTGATCCACGGGGTGTTTGCAAAGTCATTTGTTACTGTCAGCGTATCGACCGATTTTTCGAATTCATCGATGTTCATGGGATTCTCCTTATATCGATTCTATTATAAATGAAATTGCCTTTTTTGTCAAATAACAAGCAATTTAAAAGTACTTTTGTAAGGTCGGAACAGAACAAAAAAGCTTTTTTTGATGTAAATTCGGTTAAGATTTTTCCATGTATTTGTTTACAAAAAAATTTTTTGCATGCTGACAGCATTGATTTTTCGGTTTTTTATGCTATCTCGGAGAATGCAAATTATAGAATAATCAAACATAATTATTTTTTAAAATTCAAGCATAAAATTCCATAAAAGTGATTAAACGCGTCCATTTACAAAGGTGCAAAAGGGGTTTATACTATAACTAAATTTAATAAATATGGCAAATTACAAGCGGATAAATGGGTACGGGTAAACGAAACGTATAATATTTGCTGTATTTTGAAAAAATCAGGAGGGTTATGATGAACACAACTGCAATATTGAAAAGAAAGCTGTTGGCGATCGCATTGACTATGGTCATGGCGGTATCGTGTCTGTTCGGCGTGCTTTTCATCAGGGCGAATGCGGAAACATTTGAAATTTCCGATTTGGTAACTGTGACAGGCGACGCGCAGGTAAAAGAAGCGCCTCAACAGTATGTTATGAAAAATGATGGGTCAGACGGTACGCCTGCCGGAACATCAGTCGGTGATACGGGATTGTACATTGAATCGACAAAGGCGGATAGTCCGACGGGGTATACCGTGTCGCTGAACGGTATCTTTATGGGGTCGACAGGTATGAAACTTGCATTTCCCGGTGAATCGTTTGGTGGTGGTCGGTATCGTTCTGTTGTCATTACGGTTGCGTCGGTAAGTAATCCCAAAGAAACTTTTGACGTTTTGTTTCAAGGCGGATGGGGTATGCTTGCGTCTGTGGAATTCGAATGGGAAGGGCAAACCTTATATCGTAGTCGCTCTATTTATAATGGGGCAGGCTATAATTCAACGACAGGCGAGGAAGGGCAGAAATGGCGCTATGAAAAGGCTCAGCACTATTATTTCCCTGAAGCAGGGCGCTATGATGAAGCGGGGACGCAAGCCAGTCCACGCCGCACAACAACCTATTTCGGCTTAGAAATGACAGAAGAGAATGCATTGAACGTGATTCTTATGGCGAATACCAATTGGGGGGCGCCATACAAAAAAGTCATTGCATCTTTTGCAGAAGACCCCGAAACATATGCGCCGATCACGGATGTAAAAGAAGGCGATACGCCGAATCTGCCGCGATTGGATTCTTTCAAAGATGGATATACGATCAGCTTTGCTGTTACAGAGAACGAAAAAGATAGAACACTCGATTTTTTGGTTTCTTCAATTGCTTCAGGCGGCATCCGCGATGCATATACAAACGGTACATCGTACACTTTGGACACTCAAACGCTTGAAGAAGTTCCCACGTTCTATACCAGATGGCAGAACGTGCCGACCATTTCCGTGGACGGTTCGTCCGTTGCGGTGAGTCCTGTCGGGAAAGAGCTGACGCTTCCCGTGGCGACATATACGACGCCCGCGCAGACAGAGCCGCAGACCGTCACCGATATATCTTATAAATTTGACGGGGAGCAGTCGTTTACAAAAGTAGAAGGCGGAAAGTTTATCCCCGATAAATTGGGCGAATATACGGTGCGTTATGCAGTCACTGCAAATGAAACGCAGTATTATAAAGATATCACGTTTCTTGCACGCGAATTTCCTGAGAGTGCTCTGGAAACGTCCGATCTTGTTTCGGTAAGCGGTGCGACGGTGGAAACGGCAACGCAATACAAAGAGGTGGCGACGGGAACGCCGCTCGGCGAACAGGGCATGCTGTTCACGGCGCAGGATTCGACGCAGAATTATACGATCGACGTCGTGGGCGTATTTACGGGCTCGACGACATTGGAATGGGCGGCACCCGGTGAAGATTGGAATGTATCAGGTGTTGTCACCTTTACGGTTGCAGAGCTGGGAAATCCCGAAAATTCTTTCCAGGTGATTTGGCAGGGCCCGTATCAGACGACTGCCTATGTGAAATATAACTATCCGGGCAGAGAAGGTGTGGATGCGCAGCAGCTCGTGCGAGCATCCAATGGTAGTTATACATCATATAAATTGGGAAATTCTCATAACAAAGAAGAAGGCCAAGTGGGCGACAACTGGTTCTTGCAATGTAAGCCTTTCTTAAACAATTGGAACGATTCAAATCAGCGCGCGCCAGGGGTTCTGAGCCTGGAATGGCAGCTTGACGGCAGTCTGAACGTCGTTGTGGTGAGAGATAACGGGAACAGACATATTATTGCATCTTTCTGCGACGACCCCGCAACGTTTGTTCCCAGCACGGCTGTGTACGGCGAAGGCGGAAAAGATTACAACCTGCCTAAACTTTCTTTTGAAAACGGCTATACGATTTCAGTGGAAGTGACGGGGAATACTCAGTTTATGCTGTATGATATCAGTGAAACGGGAGAGCAGCCCGATTCCGTATCGGTTGCGGAAGAAACGATCGAATACGAGCCGTATTTCTATTCGCAGGGCAAGCAGATCCCGACGTTTGCGGATGCACAGGCGATCGGTGACGTTGAATTAGGCACGGAAGTGACTGTCCCGACGCTTACATATACGACCTATGCAAATACGGAAGCGGTTGCGGTCACCGACGTGAAATGGGGCGTATTGGGCGGAGAGCTGACCGCAGTGGAAGGCGGCAAGATCGTGCCGGCCGATGTCCATGGGGATTATGTCGTACGTTATACTGTAACGGCGCTGGGCGTTGATTTCGTAAAAGAGATCACCTTCCATGCATGTGTTTATGAAACTTTGTCGGATACCATCACGCCGCCTGCGTGCAATGTTCCCGGCGAAGGATGGTATTCCTGTGAGCACGGAAACATGGTTGTCAAAGAAATCCCTGCATTGACGCACGATTACAGTGAAGTGACATGGATTTGGGACGGCTATACATCGGCGACGGCGTCTTTCAAGTGCAGTTATTGCGGCGACGTGCAGACGGTAAAAGCGGAGGGCGAGTCGATCACGAGCGAAGTGACGAAGCAGCCGACCTGCTATGAAGAGGGCGTGCGCACCTATACGGCGACAGTAACGTTCGGAGATGAGCAATTTACCGATACAAAAACAGAAGTGATCGCGATGACGGCGCACGTATACGGCGATCCCGAGTGGTCGTGGGAAGGGTATACTGGCGCGAAAGCGACGTTTGCCTGTACGAATGGTGGATGTACGCACAGCGAAGAGGTGACGGCGGAGATCACGAGCGAAGTGACGAAAGAGGCGACCTGCTACGAAAAAGGCGTGCGCACCTACACGGCGACAGTCACATTCGGCGAAGAAGAATATACGGATACCAAGACGGAAGAGATCGAAATGACGGTGCACGTATACGGCGAGCCGACATGGGCATGGACGGGATACGAGAGTGCAAAAGCGACGTTTGCCTGCACGAATGGCGGATGCGCGCACACCGAAGAAGTGACTGCTGAGATCACGAGCGCCGTAACGAAAGAAGCGACCTGCACGGAAACGGGCGTGAAGACGTATACGGCAAAGGCAACGATTGACGAAAAACAATACACGACAACGAAAGAAGAGACGCTGGCGGCGTTGGGACATGATTTGACGCATCACGATGCGGTAGCGGCAACTTGCGAAGAAAACGGAAATGTAGAATACTGGTCCTGCTCTCGCTGCAGTAAGAATTTTGCGGACGAAGATGGGAGCGAGGAACTTGAAAACGTTGTGATTCCAGCGATCGGACACGTATACGGCGAGCCGACATGGACGTGGACGGGATACGAGAGCGCAAAAGCGACGTTTGCTTGCACGAATGACGGATGCACGCACACCGAAGATGTGACGGCGGAGATCACGAGCGAAGTGACGAAAGAGGCGACCTGCTACGAAAAAGGCGTGCGCACCTACACGGCGACAGTCACATTCGGCGAAGAAGAATATACGGATACCAAGACGGAAGAGATCGAAATGACGGTGCACGTATACGGCGAGCCGACATGGTCGTGGGAAGGGTATACAGGCGCAAAAGCGACGTTTGTCTGCACGAATGACGGATGCACGCACACCGAAGATGTGACGGCAGAGATCACGAGCGCCGTAACGAAAGAAGCGACCTGCACGGAAACGGGCGTGAAGGTTTATACTGCGACAGTCACATTTGACGGTGAAACGTATACTTCGACCAAGACAGAGATTGTTGAAGCGCACGGACATACGGTCGTAAAAGTGGATGCGAAAGCCCCGACCTGCACGGAAGCAGGTAACGGTGCATATTACACCTGCGAAGAATGCGGCGGCTGTTGGTCCGATCCGGATGCGCAGAACGCTACTTCGGCGGAAAACATGGTTGTGCCTGCAACGGGGCATAAATACGAAAACGGCGTGTGCACGGTTTGCGGCGCGGAGGATCCCGATTACGTGGCAGAGGATGAAGGCGGCTGCGGCAGTGCCGTGACGTTTGGAGGAGCGATGATCGCAGCGGCGGGCATTCTTGCGGCGGCCGCAGCGGTTACGGCTTTGAAACGCAGAAAAGATCGCTGACAGGTGAAAAAATGAAAAAGACTTTGAAGTTGTTTTGTTCAGTATTTATGGCATTGACAATGGTATGTCCTGTCGTGCTTGCGGGTTGTTCCGCAAGCACGGCGGCAACGGGAAATGCGAGCGCGGGAAGCTTAGAAGACAGTAAAAATTCGCTGAATTTGCAAGAGGTAGAAAGCAATTTGCAAGGCAAGACAGAAACGTCGGTTCCGGATATGTCTGACGATATCGAGTCTGGCGAAAGCGCGGCGCAGACGCCCGTCAGTACGGCGGAAAGCTGGTATATTCGTACGGACGGCGACATTTACCGCAGCGATACGCAGAAAATTTATATTACGGCCGGGGCGCAGGACGAAGATGCCTGGGTGGGGGTATACTTGAAGAGCGATACGAGCTATGAGACTCCCCTGAAAGAGTACAATGTCTATGCGGCGGAAAACGCAGGAGTGCGGTATACGCTTCCAGCGGCTGATCTCGGGGTCGGAGAGTATACGATCGCTTTGTTTGCGCAGGGGGCGGGATCGCCCCGCGCAAGCGTTTCTGTATCTGTTGTAGATGATGCGATCTACACCAATAAAACGGTGTATAAGCAGAATGAGGACGTGATATTCCGATTCTTTGCAGATGTTACCGTCAGTAATAAGATGTGGTATGCACTGTATACATCGAACGGTGAAGAAGACCGCACATATGGTTCCGATTACGTAAACAATACATACAAATACACTTGCTGTTGGCGCGGGTATGTCTGCGGCGTGGGATACAGCCTGCAAGAGGAACTGTACATCAAATCGTTGGATGCGGGCGATTATGAACTGGTTCTGTTTTCGGAAGGGTATACGCCCGTCGCAAAAGCAGAATTTACCGTCGCAGGCGGTGTGGTTGCAGAAGCAGCAGCGCCCTCTGCGGTAAGTTATAATCCCGACAGTTTCGCAAACGGGACGGCGAGCGGCGGTCTGACGTTGATGTTTGCGCCCAACAAATACAATGCGGACGAAGTGGTCGCATACTGGGCAAACGAAAGCGGTGTTCTTGCAGGATATGCCGCGATCGCGACCCAGCGCGTTACGGGCAGCCGCATGCAATTTTACGGGCTTGAAAACGTGATGATCCCCGAAGGTGCGACCAATATCCGTTTTTACGGCAAAAACGTAAACGGGCAGGGGAATACGTATTACCGCCTGGATCTTCCCGAGGGATGCGGCTATAAAGCGCCGGGCGCAGAAATTGCGGCGTTTGCGGTACTGAGCGATACGCACGTTTCTCCTACGCAGCCCGCCAATACGGTAAGTTTTACGGCGGCGTTGACGGATATTGCATCTCTTATTCCGGGCGGAAATATCATCATTGCGGGCGATTGCATCGACGGGACGGCTCCCGATGCGGAAGACGGCACGATCGGCCCCGTCGTTGAATGGAATTATATCGAACAGCTTGTCGGCAGTGTGGAAGGATTGGGCGAAGTATACTATGCTCTCGGCAATCATGATCTGTATAAAAACAACAATCCGGGCGACTGGGCGACCGTCGTAAAGCCGTATCAGGACCTTATGGGGCTTACGGGCGGAACGGTATGGTACAGCGTGAAGACAGGCGGAGTCTGGCAGATCGTGTTGGGAAGTCAGGGCTCGTACGGCGATAAAGTCAGCACGGAATTGAGACAAGATCAGCTGGATTGGCTGGAAAGCGAACTGGATCGCATTGCGGCGGAGGATCCGTCGACGCCCGTGTTTGTGTATCTGCATCAGCCGATGACGGACACGACGGCGGGAACGCTTCCCGGGCAGGGCTGGAACCATGTTTTAACAGGAGACGAGACTTGGGGCGAGGTGCGCCTGAAAAAGATCATGGACGAACATCCGCAGGCGTTCATGCTCAACGGTCACAATCATAAAGAGCTGACTGCATACCGTGTAACATATTTTGCATCTACCGAACAGCATAATCATATTTTACAGACGGCAGGGACTGCGTATATCGGCGATGAATATTCGGATACATCCAATTCGCATCAGGGCTGGCTCGTATATGTATATGAAGGCGAAGTTATCTTCCGAGGCAGGGATTTTGTAAAGGGCGAATGGCTGCCCGGGGCATATCTGCGCTTTGCTGTGTAAAAATTTATTTGTAAAGCAAATAACAATCCGAATGGCACTTAGCCGCGCGCTTCGGCGCGCGGCTTTTTACAGGCATTGTTTTTGAAAAACGTACCGCACAAGATCAGTGATTTTAATTTCGTCAAAAAAATCAGTTATTTTTAACGTTTTATTGACGGACAAAAAAAGTTTTGCTATACTGTTTGCGTACGGGAAAAAAGCTGTACAAATTGTTAAAATGCGAGTATTGAGAGGAAGTTATGATCAAGAATCTGAGTGAAGGACTGGAAACATACGGGCTGTGCGCTGCGCGCAGCTATTACATACCGTTCGGAGCGAAGCAAAAGAACGGAAGACGGGAGGAAAGCGATCGTTTTGTTTCTTTGAACGGGGAATGGGCGTTTTGCGCTTATGAGAAGATCGAAGATATTTCGGATGATTTTTGTACGCAGGATTTATCGGGCAGGATCGCGGTGCCGTCCTGTGTACAATATGCAGGACTCGACGGGTTTCAGTATTTAAACACGCGCTATCCCATCCCGTATGATCCGCCGTATGTTCCCGTCAAAAATCCGACGTATCATTACAGCCGAATTTTTCGAGCACCGAAAGGGGAAAGGCTGTACCTTGTGTTCGAGGGTGTGGATTCTTGTTTTTATGTGTATGTGAACGGAAAGTTTGTCGGGTTTTCCCAAATTTCGCACCGCATGAGCGAGTTTGACATCACGGAATATATTGACGGTGAGCAGAACCGCCTGGATGTCGTGGTGCAGAAGTGGAGCGTGGGTACCTATTTTGAGGATCAGGACAAGTGGCGTTTTACGGGGATTTTCCGTGACGTATACCTTTTGTCGCGTCCCGCAGGGCATCTTATCGATTATAAAATCGAGACGAGCGTATTCGAAAAGGACGCAACGGTGGATTTTATTTATCGCGAGGGCGGCGCGGAAGCGAAGGTAACGCTTTGCGGTGAGACGAAGATCGTAAAGCCGGGTGAGATCGTTCATTTTGAGGTGAAGGACGTACGGTTGTGGAGCGCGGAATCGCCGTATCTGTACGGAATGGAGATCGGATGTGCAGGGGAAAAGATTTTTGAAGAGATCGGCGTCCGCACAGTCTGTGTGCAAGACAGGCGTTTTCTTTTGAACGGTAAGCCGATCAAATTTTACGGCGTGAACCGCCATGATTTTCATCCCGAAAAGGGTGCTGCGGTATCGTACGAAGACATGGATAACGATCTTCGGCTGATGAAGCGGCTGAACGTGAATGCGGTGCGCACGTCGCATTACCCCAATGCGCCTGAATTTTACAAGCTGTGTGACCGATACGGACTGTACGTCATTGCAGAATCGGACTTGGAAACGCATGGCGTGGTTGAGTTGGGCGACGAAACGAAAGGGTTGTCTCGGGAGCGGCGTTTTGGTCTTTTGTCTGACGACGAGCGCTTTTTGCAGACCTATATCGATCGTCAGGTCGCAAATGTCGAAGTCAATAAAAACCGTCCGAGCGTCGTGATCTGGTCGCTGGGCAACGAATCGGGATACGGAAAAAATATTGCTGCGGCGAGCCGCGAAGTCAAAAAGAGGGACAGCCGCCCCGTGCACTACGAGTCGGCGATCTATGTCGAGCGTCCCGCACGGGATGCGGAATATTACTCGGACGTCGTGGACATAGTGAGCCGCATGTATCCTTCGGTGGAATGGATGCGGGACGAATATCTTACGGATACGCGTGAAAAGAGGCCGCTTATTTTGTGCGAATATGCGCACGCGATGGGCAACGGCCCCGGCGGGCTGAAAGAATATTGGGATCTCATGGAATCGGACGAACGCTTCATGGGCGGCTGCATTTGGGAATGGGCGGATCACGGCATATCGTACCGCGGTGCACCGTACCGTTATGGCGGGGATTTCGGCGAGCGTCAGCACGATAAAAATTTCTGCGTGGACGGCATAGTCACTCCTGACCGCAAGATCAAGAGCGGTACGCTTGAAATGAAGAAAGCGTACCAGCCGCTTGTTTTTGAAAAGACGGAAGGCGGCGTCGCGGTATTCAATAAAAATTATTTTGAACCGATTGCAGGCAAACTTGTTTTTACCTATAAAAACTATGGCAAGGAACAGGGAAGCGAAGAATTTACGCTGGCGCTGGGCGCTCGGGAGAGTGCGGAAGTGCCTTGCAAGAGTGCGCAGACGATCATAGTCCGATTTTTTACGGAAGAGGAAAAATGGGGCGTGCCTGCGGGGGAAGAGCTTGCGTTCGAAGCGTTTTTCGAAGAGGTGTTCGAGCCTGAGAAGGTGGAGGGAGAGCCTGCATTCCGTTCGGAAGGACGAGGGGTGCGCGTAAAGTCGGGAAAAGCGGAGTTTGTTTTTGACAAAGTGACGGGCGAGATCGCAAAAATGTGCATCGGCGGCAAAAATTTCGGCGGAGTACGGCTTTCGATCTTCCGTGCGCCGACGGATAACGATTGGAGCGTCGATCCCATGTACCGCGAGGCGGAAAACGAGGCGCGTACCATTGAAGCGGAAGGCAATGCGGTGGTCGTTCGCGGCAGGTTTGTTTACGGCGGGAAAGCGCCCCTGTTAACGTATACGATGCGCTATACGTTCGGGGATGACGGCTTGAATGCGGAAGCGGAATGGCAGTGCGGGCATTATGGCGATTATGTGCCGCGGTTCGGGCTTTGCATGAAACTTCCGTCGGAATTTTCCGCTCTGCGCTACTGTGCGTACGGGCCGGGCGAGAGTTACATTGATAAGCACTTGGGCGCGTATAAGGATATTTTTGCGGGCGATGTTGCGTCGCAATATGAACACGGATACATCAAGCCGCAGGAATCGGGAAGCCATTTCGGGTCGGATTTTGCATCTTTGTCGGACGGAAAAACGACGGTTTATGCAACGGGGATGCAATCGTTCTGTGCGATCGGATATTCGCAGGAGACGTTGGCGTCGGCAAAGCATGACGACGAGCTGCCCGCGTCGGACGGGACATATTTTACGCTCGATTACGGCATGAGCGGCGTAGGTAGCAATTCCTGCGGCCCGAAGCTGCCTGTCAAAGACCGCCTGCCTGCCAACGGCAACGGATTGATCACTGTACGAATCGTGAACGGAGATAAAAGGGATGGAGCAGGAATTTGAATTTCAGGAAATTTACAAGCAATTTGCGATCGACGGTGATTTTGTCGACTGCGTTCGGTACGGAGAGGGACATATCAACGATACTTTTAAACTGACCGTCAATGACGGGGGGAAGGAGGTGCGCTACATATTGCAGCGCATCAACAACCGTCTGTTTACGGAAGTGGACAAACTGATGCGCAACATCGAGTTGGTCACGGCATTTTGCCGCAAAAGCGTGGAAAAGCGCGGCGGCGATCCCATGCGCGAATGTTTAAATGTTGTGCCGACGAAGGAAGGCGGGAGCTATTATTTTGATGGGGCGAATTATTTTCGCGTATACGTATTCATTGAAAATGCCACAACGTATCAAATTGTGCGTGATCCGCGCGATTTTTACGAGAGCGCGGTGGCATTCGGAAACTTTGCAAATCTTTTGGCGGATTTTGATGCTTCACAGCTGTATGAGGTGCTTCCGAATTTTCACAACACCAAAGTCCGGTTTGAAAATTTCATGAAAGCGGTGAAAGCGGATGCTTTCGGCAGAAAAGCGGAAGTGCAGAAAGAGATCGATTGGGTGATCGCGCATAAAAACTTGTGCGGTGAGATCGTGGACAAGATCGCAACCGGCAAAATTCCGCTGCGCGTGACCCACAACGACACGAAGCTCAACAATGTCATGCTGGACGATGCGACGGGAAAAGGGCTGGCGGTCATTGATTTGGACACGGTCATGCCGGGTTCTTTGTGCTATGATTTCGGAGACAGCATTCGATTCGGGTGCAATCCCGCGGCGGAAGACGAACCCGATCTATCCAAAGTTAATTTCCGTTTTGATCTGTACGAAACTTATTTGAAAGGATATCTTTCGGCTGTGGGCGAGTCGATCACGGAGGAAGAGCGGAAGATGCTTCCGGTTGGCGCGGTGCTGATGACGTATGAATGCGGCATGCGTTTTCTGACCGATTATCTGGAAGGGGACGTATATTTCCGCACGCATCGGCCCAAACAGAATCTGGATCGCGCGCATACGCAGTTCAAGCTGGTAGACGACATGCTTTCGGTTATGGATCGGATGTCGGAGGCGGTGACGAGGTATTGAGCGATGCGCATTTGCGAAAGGAAGGAATATTTTCTTCGCGAGAATGTAAGCGGTGCGGAAAATAGAGAATGTACTTTTCGATTTGAAGCGAATGAAGCGGG
The DNA here is from genome assembly GCA_944328495.1 of uncultured Clostridia bacterium. Classification (GTDB taxonomy): domain Bacteria; phylum Bacillota; class Clostridia; order Christensenellales; family Borkfalkiaceae; genus Borkfalkia. The sequence goes on along the minus strand of CALVHR010000007.1, from coordinate 10,172 downwards.
ATTGATTTTTTTCTTCTCGGTGCGAGACGAGGATGTTATCAGCCCCTTTCGTGAAGACAATGAAGATATCTGGCAGGCCGATGCGGTAGAAATATTTTTGTCGCCCGACGGTGATCCGGTCCGATACAAAGAGATGGAAGTATCGCCGTACGGGATACGTTTTTTTGCGGACATATGCAATGCGGACGGAAAAACGCCGCAGATTTACAAAATTGCCCCTGCGTTCGAAGCGAAGGCGGAGCGGACGCAAGCGGGGTATCGCGTGCGCATTCAAATTTCGTTTGCGGCGCTTGGCGTATCGGACATGAGAAAGATAAAATTGAATGCATTCCGGCTGGATAAAAAAGCGGACGGGCGGCAGCTTTTGTATGCGTTGGGGCCGACTTTTTGCGAGAGTTTTCACAGGGCGGCGTATTTTATGAATTTGGAGGCGGAACATGAGGTTACAGGATGAGGCGACGATCGTCTTTGCGGGCGATTCGGTGACAGACGCGAACAAGAGCGCGGACTGGAATAAGCTGGGAAGCGGATATGTCCGATTGGTTCACGATGCGTTGGCGGCATTTTATCCGCAAAAACGTCTTCGGGTAGTCAATGCAGGCATCAGCGGTGACAACTCGCGCGATTTGCTTGCGCGCTGGGACCGCGATGTTTCGGCCTATTCGCCCGACGTGCTGTTTTGTCTGATCGGCATCAACGACGTGTGGAGGCATTTCGATAAACTGGATCCCGAAAAGCCGTTGGTGTATGAAGAGGAATACGAAAGGAACATCAAATCGATCTGCGAAAAGGGGAAGGCGTGTAAAGATTTCACGCTGATGACGCCTTATTTTATCGAACGCAACAAGAGTGACGAAATGTTGCGAATGACTCTGCGGTACGCGGACATCGCGCGCCGTACGGCGCGCGCATGCGGTGTGCACGTGCTCGAATTGCAGCCCGTGTTTGACGAATATATGAAGTGGAGTTCGGGCCTGAGCATATCGTGGGACAGGGTGCATCCGGGCAATATCGGAGCAATGCTCATCGCGCGTGCGATCGTACAAAATTTGGAAAAAGAATAAGCGGTGGAGGAAGAAAATGCTGACGGCAAAAGATTTGACGGCGGAAGAAAAGCTGCGGTTGATTTGCGGGCAGGACGGCTGGCATACGGCGGATCTGGGCGGAAAGATCCCTCAGATCACGGTATCGGACGGACCGGTCGGAGTACGGAAATCGGAATTTGACGAAAACGGTGTGTGGAAAAGGGATTTGCCGGCGGTGGCGTATCCTGCGATCCAGTGTCTGGCAAACACATGGAACCGTTCTCTCGCGCGCAAAATGGGGAAATCGCTTGCGGACGATTGTCTGGATGCGGAAGTGGATGTCCTTCTGGCGCCGGGGGTAAATATAAAGCGCAATCCGCTCAACGGGCGTAATTTTGAATATTTTTCGGAAGATCCGCTGCTTGCGGGGACGCTTGCGTATGAATACATCGATGGTTTGCAATCGGGCGGCGTAGGGGCATGTCTGAAGCATTTTCTTGCAAACAATCAGGAATACAATCGTTTGGAACAGTCGAGCGAAGTGGATGACCGTACATTGCGGGAACTGTATTATGTACCGTTTGAGATAGCATGCCGTGCGAAGCCTGTTTCGGCAATGTGCTGTTATAATCGCGTGAACGGTGTATACGGTTCGGAAAACAAATGCGGCTTTGATGTTTTGCGGGGCGAATTCGGGTTTGACGGAGTGATCATGTCCGACTGGGGCGCGGTGCATGACCGTGCGGCGTCGGCAAAGGCAGGGCTGGATTTGGAAATGCCGTTTGATCAAGGCCGATACGAGAAGCTTTGCGAAGACTATCGTGCGGGGCGGCTGACGGACGAAGAGCTGGACGCATGTGCACAGCGCATGCTGGATTTTATCGCGCGCGTGAAAAAGATGTCCCGCGGCAAGAAGGCGGCGACAACGGTGGAAAGGCGCTTGGACGTGGCGCAGCAGATCGCCGAAGAAGGGATCGTGCTTTTGAAAAACGAGGGGGTCCTTCCGCTGAAGAAGAAGCAGAGCGTGACAGTCAGCGGGGAGTGTGCCGCGCCGTCGCAGTACGGCAGGGTCGGCGGAGGCGGATCGGCCTGTGTGCAGTGGATCGGCGAGCGTTATGACCTTGCGAAGTGCCTGCGTGCGAAAATGAAAGGCGAAGTGCGCTATCATCGCGCGTTTTGGGAATATGCTTTGCAGGAGTACAGCGACAAGCGAGAACTGTACGATTCGATTTTGACGAGCGATGTAAATGTCGTGTGTGTGGGTACAGGGTCTACGATCGAGCGCGAGGGCGCGGACAGGATGAGTGTGCGGCTGACCCCGGTGCAGGAAGAGATGATTTTGCGCACGGCGGAACTCAATCCGAACACGGTCGTCGTGATATTTGCGGGAAGTGCGGTGGATGTGAGCGCATGGAAGGATAAAGTTGCGGCGATCGTGCTTGCGGGATTTTGCGGGGAGCGCGGCGGCGAGGCGATCGCGCGCGTTCTGACAGGCGAAGTCAATCCGAGCGGCAAACTTTCGGAAACATTTCTTTGCAAGATCGAGGATGCCCCCACATATCGTTCGTACAGCGATCCGCTTGTGGCGCGCTATTCCGAAGGATTGGACGTCGGATACCGCCATTATGACAAGCACGGTCTGGACGTAAATTTCCCGTTCGGGCACGGACTGAGCTATTCCGAATTTAAATACGGCGATCTTTCGCTGCAAGTAAAAGAACGTTCGGTGGAGGTGTCGTTCAGTATAACCAATCGTTCCGCGAGGGCAGGAAAGGAAGTTGCGCAGGTCTATGTGCGTCCTTATAATTCGTATGCCTATCGTCCTGTCCGCGAACTGAGAGGTTTTGCCAAGGTCAAGACGGAGGGCGGCGAAAAGAAAGACGTTTCCGTCGTACTCGATGAACGGGCGTTTTCCTACTATTCGACATCCGTTCGCGGCTGGGTTTGCGAAGACGGGATTTACGGGATCGAAGTGGGCGCTTCTTCGCGTGATATCCGCCTGCAAGGCTTGGTGCGTTGCAAAGACGGAAAATTCGAGATCGTAAAATGAAATGTTTTCGGGCGTAAATCGAGAAAAGAAAAATAAAAGACAAAGCGGGGCTTCCTGTCAGGAAGCCCCGCTTTGTCTTTTATTGGGTATTTTGCCCGCCGTGTTCATCCGTTTCGGCCGACTTTACATCTTTGTTTTGCGCGGGAAAGAGCGCGGCATACTGTTCATCGATTTCTCGAAAGGTGCGGATAAAGCATTTGAAAAAGCCGCGGCTGTTTTCATCGATATACGGCTTTTCGGGCAGGGGATCGTTTGCGATCTCGGCCAAGCGGTAATCGCCGTTGACTTTCCAGCCCTGTAAAAAACCTATTTTTATGGCATCCGTCGGGCAAAAGAAAGAACAGCGCATGCACATGTCGCAGCGGTGCCCGAAACGGATTTTTCCTTTTTCGAAACGTATATTGTTTTCGGGACAGTCGCGCACGCAGCGCATGCATTGCACGCATTTGTGCATGTCTGCGCGATAGAAAAAGGAATTGACCGCGCCGCCGATTTTTTGTACGGAAACGGCCGCGGAAGCAACATTATACCAAAAATTGCTTTGAATTTTCGGTGCGGAACCCGTTTCCAGCCGATGGATCATGATGCGCATCAGCTTTTCGTCCTTTTCCAAAATTTCGCGCACGAACGGCCTGTCGTAGGCGAAATGGATATTGTATGGCATCACAAAATGGTATTCGCCCGCAAAAATTGCGCCTTTTTTGTGCATGCGCCGCAAAAAAATGCGGCTGGAAGCGTTGTTTACGGCAAACGTTTCGCCGCTGTTTTTATAAATAAAGAATTTTTGTCCCCGCGCGATGTTGAGCTTTTTTACATAGCGGTTGAAGGGAAGAGGGGAATTGAAGCCGTAGATCGGATAGCCGAACCCGATCAGGTCAAATCCTTGCGTATCGGCGACGGGCGTGCCGCGGCGTATCTCGACGCGCGTCACGGTATGACCGCGGGCGGCAAGCGCCTCTTCGGCGCGGCAGCTCAGGTAGCGCGTATTGTAGGTACCCGTATAATAAATCAGCAGAATGTTCATGGTTTTGCCTTTCCTGTTTGAATGAGGAAGTCGATCTCGTCGGCGACGGTCTGACGCAGCGGCCTGGGGGAAAAGCCGAAGGTTTCTTTTGTCTTGCGGAGAGGAAAATCGGTGTTTTCGCGCAGGGCGGCAAGAGCCGCGCGCGTGTACAGGGGGCGTTTTCTGCGCAATTTCGCATACAGATACAAAAACGGAAGGCCGAGATAAGCTGTCCAAAGCGGGAGAGCGGGCAGAGGTTTTTTTCCGGTATGTTCTGCGGCGTAGCCGAGGATTTCATCGATGCGGTCGGGTCGGTTTGCGAATATGTAACTTTCTCCTTTTGCGGCGCGCTCCACGATTGCGGGAAGAACGTTTGCGACGTCGCGGATGTCGAAATCATTGTACCCTGCGCGCACGGAAGCGGGGAGGCGTCCCTCCAAAAAATCGATGAACATCTGCGCCATGTGGCCGTTTCCGTAATCGCCCGGGCCGATCACGCTGGCAAAAAGCAGTACGGATGCATCCAGTCCGCGTTCACGCACGGCCCGAAAAACTTCCGCATCCGCTTCCGCTTTGACGCGCGGATACCCCTTGCGGGAGCGAAGAGGGTCGGGACGGTAATTGCTCAGGTCTTCTTTGAGCGAGAGGCCGCGCGGCAGCGCTTCCGTTGACGAAATGTGGAGAAGTTTGGCGTTATGCGTACAGCACGCGTCGATCACGTTGCGCGTGCCGCCTACGGTCACGTCGTACAATTCTTTTTCCGAACCTTCTCCGATCGTGACTTTTGCCACCGTGTGTATGACGATAAACGGACCGTCTCCGTTAAAAAGTGCGGCGACGGTTTCGAAATTTGTGACGTCGCCGTATATGAGCCGCGGTTTTTTTGCGCCGAAAACAGTTTCTGCTTTACGTTCGCTTCGTGCCAGTCCGACAACGTCGCAACCCTCGTTCAATAGTTTTTTCGTCAGCACGTTTCCCACGAAACCCGTGCATCCGGTCACGATGTAAGTGCAGTTTTTTTTCATATTTTTCCTTTGCGGCTGTGCGGCGCCGTGCGCCGTCAGGCCAATCGGCGAGATATACTTTTATTATACAGAAGAGCGGGAAAATTTACAATGTTTTTTTACAAATTTCGTAAAAGTCTTGACAACGGCAAACTTTTGTTATATAATGTACGTAATATAACGTATGTTATATAATCTTTTCGTACGGGAGAAGAGAGGATGCCGCCCAAAGCAAAGGTGACAAGAGAGGACATAAAAAGGTGTGCGGCGGAACTTGTGCGGACGAAAGGTGCGGCGGGGCTGACGGCGAAGGCGCTGGCAGGGAAACTGCATTGTTCGACGCAGCCGATATTCTGGATATGTGAAAACATGGAAGAAGTGCGCGGGATCGTGCGGGAAGAGGCGCTCGAGCGGTTCGGGGAATATCTTCGCAGTCCGCGGGAGGATGCATCGCCGTATTTAGCGGTGGGGCTGAACTATATTCGATTTGCGGCGGAAGAGAAAGAATTTTTCAAGCTGCTGTTCATGAGTGAAGGCGGCGGAGACATTCTGACGGCGCACAAAGAGATGCCGTTTGTGCTGGATGTGATCGAGCAGACGGAGCATATTTCCGGGCAGGATGCACAAAACGTGTATGAAGAGATGTGGATGCTTTCGCATGGGATCGCAACGATGATCGCGACGGGAACGGCGCGGTTTACGGAAGAGCGGGTCCGCAAGATATTGCATGATGTATATGCAGGATTGGTGCGGAACGTGCGCAAAGAATAAAAGAGGAAAGAGGCGGCACAGAGCCGCAGAAAATAAAGGAGGCAGTCATGAAAAAATACGATGCGGTCGTGATCGGCGCGGGAAACGGCGGGCTGACGGCAGCGGTGCGGCTGTTGCAAGGCGGAGCGCGCGTGCTGTTGGTGGAAAAGCACAATCTTCCCGGCGGATTTGCGACGAGTTTCCGTCGCGGCAGGTTTGAGTTTGAAGCGTCATTGCACGAACTCAACGATTTCGGGACGGCGGACAATGCGGGAGATTTGCGCGAACTGTTTGATCAGCTGGGCGTAACGGACAAGATCGAATGGATGCAGATTCCCGAGGCATACCGGGTGATTTCCCGTGCGGAGAAGCTGGATGCGACGTTGCCGTTCGGGGTACAGGCTTTTATCGACAAAGTAGAGCAATATGTACCGGGAAGCCGTGAATCCGTGACGAAGTTTTTTGATCTTGCGGAAGAGGTGCGTCTTGCGCAGGCATACAGTTCTTCTGTCAACGGGAAAACGGATTCCAAGATCATGGTCGGGAAATACGGCAATTTTGTGCGTGCCGGGTCGTATTCGGTGAATGAAGTTCTCAAAGCGCTGAAGATGCCGAAGAAGGCGCAGGACATTCTCAATGCGTACTGGTGTTATCTTGGTGCGCATTGCGACGATCTGAGTTTTGTGCACTATGCGTCGATGGTGAACCGTTATATGAAACGCGGTGCGAGCATGCCGAAGATGCGTTCGCATGAAATTTCGCTGGCATTTGTGGAGCGTATCCGCGAGTTGGGCGGGGATGTGTTGTTCAACACCGAAGCGGTGAAGATCGTGACGGACGAAAAGGACGGCGGGGTCGCCGGAGTAGTTCTTGACGACGGAACGCAGATCGCGACGCGGCATGTGGTTGCGAACTGTGCGCCGCACCTTGTATTCGGCAGGATGATGGATAAAGTGCCGGAAGCGGAAGTGCGGGCGACGAACGCGCGCAAATTTGCGGGCAGGGGCTTTACGATGTTCTTGGGGCTCAACAAGAGTGCGGACGAACTCGGCGTGGAAAATCACAATTATTTTCTGTACGACACGATGGATACGGCCGCGCAGTACGACAAGATGCGGACGATCAAGGACAACAACGCGCAGGCGACGGTATGTCTGAACCGTGCGTATCCCGAATGTTCTCCCGAAGGCACATGCATGATGTATTTCACGACGTTGTACATGTCGGACGATTGGGGCAATGTAAAGCCGGAAGATTACTATAAAACGAAGAATTATGTCGCGAACAAGATGATCGAACGTTTCGAGCAGGATACGGGCGCGAAACTGCGCGACAGTATCGAGGAGATCTCGGTGGCGACTCCGATGACATATGCGCATTACTGCGGGCATCCGGAAGGCGTCATTTACGGTTATGAATCGCAGTATTGGGATGGTTTGATGCCTCGTCTGCAGATGATGGCGGAAGATCACAAAGTACGCGGCCTGCGCTTTGCGGGCGGCTATTCCATGCGCCTTTCGGGGTATTCGAGCGCATATTTTTCAGGCGAGATCGTCGGGCGTCAGACGGTCGGCGATATAAAGAGGGAGGGCTGAAATTATGGCATTCGTATTTAAGAAACAGATTTTCGGATTCATGGATCTTCTGCGCTTCAAAAAGCTCGTACCCAATCGCCGCAAAAAACTGGAAGAGGGGTCGGCGGAGGCGTTGCCCAAGACCTATCGCGTGAATGAGACGGCTAAGATCTTACATCCCGGCTACCAGAGCGCGAAGCTCGTCGGGATCGATCTGAACACGCCTGACACCAAAACGTACCATTTTGAAACGGAACGTCCTCTGTATTTTCGTGCAGGGCAGTATATTACGCTCGGATGTAAAGAAGGCGAAAGCCTCGTGGCGCGGCCGTATGCGATTTCTTCTGCGCCCAAAGCAGGGCTTTCGAAAAAAATAAGCGTTACCGTTAAAAAATGCGGATATTTCAGCGGTTATCTTTTCGATGAAGCAAAGATCGGCGACATGTTTACGATCGGCGATCCTTCGGGCGAGTTCTGCTATGAACCGCTCAAAGACAGCAAGCAGGTGCTTGCGCTTGCGGGCGGCAGCGGCATTACGCCTTTTTACAGCATGGCGCAGGCGATCACCGACGGAACGGAAGATTTTTCACTGACCATTCTCTACGGAGCAAAGACGGAAGAGGACATTATTTTCCGCAAGGAACTGGATTCGCTCGTATCGGATAAGATCAAAGTCGTATATGTTTTGAGCAATGAGGAAAAAGCGGGATACGAGCATGGATTTATCACGGCGGACCTGATCGGGAAATATGTTTCGGGCGATTTTACCGTCATGATGTGCGGGCCCGGAGCAATGTATGCGTTTGCGGACAAAGAGCTCAAGGCCTTCAACCTTCCCATCAAGCGCGTGAAAAAAGAAGCGAACTGCGTGGGCGAACGCGATGTGAAGGATGCGGAATATACGCTGACCGTGCATATCGGATTCGAAACATATACCGTCAAGGCGCAGGCAAAAGAGACCGTTCTTACGGCTTTGGAACGTGCCGGACTGCGTGTTCCGTCCAAGTGCCGCGCAGGCGGATGCGGGTTCTGTCACAGCAAGCTCGTCTCGGGAACTTTTTCCATTGCGGGAGCCGACAAGCGCCGCCTTGCGGATAAAAAGTTCGGATATTTTCATCCCTGCTGTTCCTATCCCGATTCGGACATGGAGCTGATCGTTCCCAAGGCTTGACGGGATCCGATGTTTTCGGGCAGACGCCCGCAGCTTTCAGAAGACGGCAAAAGTCTCCGATGCTTTTTCGCATCGGAGACTTTTATGTTTGGAACGAACGTTTTGCGATGCGTGCGGCTGCAAAATTGCGGCCGGCGAGCGGGAGCATCCGCCTATCGTGTAAGAAGGGGGCGGATCGAGCGTTTTTGCCGTATTTTGTATGGCGGGCGCATAACGGGAGCGCATTGCGGTCGATGCGGAATAAGCATTTTACAGGGCAGTCGTGCTGTGCTATAATAAAAATGTATCGGATCGGGCGCATAGCAAAATATCGCGGCGGATGCGGACTTTGAAATCCGGTAAAAGGAGATAGAAAAAAATGGACAGGATCGAGCGGTGTGAAGAAAAATTCGAAAAGCTGTTTGGCGGGAAACCTGTTTCGAATGAAGGGAACGATCCCGAATTTATGCGAATCTTACAGCGTTTTATTTTCGGGGAAGTGTGTTATACGGGTTCGCTGGACGATCGGGTGCGCGAGCTTGTGGCGATCACGGTCTTGACGTCAAAGCAGGCGCTTCCGCAGTTGAAGGCGCATATCGGGGCATGCCTGCGCATCGGGATCGAGGCAAAAGAGGTGCGGGAAGCGGTGTATCAGTGCGCGCCGTTTATCGGATTTCCGATGACTTTGAACGCGATTGCCGTCATGGATGAAGTTTTTTCGGAACACGGGATCGCCATGCCGCTTGAAAGCGAGGAGCGCGTGACGGAAGAGACCCGCCTTTCGGCAGGGAAAGGGCTGCAGGAACCTATATACGGGCAAGAGATCAAAAATCGTTACTCTTGGCTGCCCGAGGGGTTTGCGGACGCGGTCCCGAAGTATCTGACCGGACTGTGTTTCGGCGATTTTGCTTCGCGCGGCGGGATGGATACAAAGACGCGCGAACTTCTGATCGTTGTTCTGCTTGCCGCGATGGGCGGCGTGGAAATGCAGGTACGGTCGCATGTTGCGGGCGCTTTGAAAGTCGGGAACACGAAAGAAGAGGTCATATGTGCGCTTGTGCACGCGATGCCGTATATGGGAATGCCGCGGCTTTTCAACGCACTCAACAGTGCGAAAGACATATTATGCTGAAATGATAAAAGATTTGCAAAGGCGGGGAAATGCGGCGCAGGGCGATGTATGGATTCGGGCGCAAAAAAACAGACTACGGGTATGAGCAAGACGATATTTTGGAGAATCGGTATACTTTTGCTGGCGTGTACGGGTGCGGCAATATTCTTTCTTTTCGGGAGGCCTGCGGCAAGCCGTGCCGTGCAATGTTCCGCGCAGGAGCGGACGGTTCAGACGGTGACGGTGGACGAAGAGCATTTTCCGGACGCGGTATTTCGCGCTTGGATACTCGATCCTGCCAATTTGAACGGCGCGGGGAGCGATGCCGTGCTTACGGCGGAAGAGTTGGAGGGGATCACTGTCACATATTTTTATGGACACTTTTTATCAAGTATTGCTACACCACCAAATTCAATTTTTCGTTTCAAAAGGGTTTTGACGGGTACTGCGATTATTTTTTAGCAGATTGCTTTATCTGCGAATGATAGAAGTAATTTATAATGAT
>CALVHR010000006.1 GCA_944328495.1 uncultured Clostridia bacterium | reverse complement strand
TTACATTTCCAAACACCACAAGATTTGTTTGAACAAAATCTTGTCAAGTGTTGCACTTAGTTTGACAATTCATCTTCTGCCGACATTTGCGGTATCCTCGTTATACGAGTTCGATGATCGCGACTTCCGATGCATCGCCGCGGCGCTCGCCGAGGCTGATGATGCGGGTATAGCCGCCTGCGCAGTTCTTTTCATCGTTGCGCTGCGCATATTTGGGAGCGATCTCGTTGAAGAGTTTCTCGATCAGGGGATGCGCGATGTCGCCCGTCCTCTGCTTGTACGCCGACTTGCTCTCGTTGAAGCCCTTGATCTCCTGCAAATCATACAGTTTGCTCATGATCCTGCGGCGCGCCGCGAGCTTCTTCGGGCCGTCTTTGACGACCGTGACCGTCACTTCCTTTTCCTTCTTGCCCGTCTTTTCGGTGACAACTTTGCTGCTTTCGATCGTGTCGTCATAGGTGTTGATCGCCGCCGTAATGATCTTCTCGACGTACGCCTGCAACTCCTTTGCGCGGGCTTTCGTCGTTTCTATTTTTCCGTACCAGAGAAGGCTGGACGCCTGGTTTCTCAAAATGGCGATCCTCTGCTCACTGGTCCTGCCCAATTTTCCCGGCATTGTATTAGTCCTCCTTTTTTTCTAATGAAAGTCCGTAGGATTCCAGTTTCTGAATGACTTCGTCCAGCGACTTTCTGCCGAGGTTACGAACCTTGAGCATTTCTTCCTCGGTCTTTTTGGTCAAATCTTCTACGGTGTGGATGTTTGCACGTTTCAGGCAGTTGTACGAGCGGACGGAAAGATCCATATCCTCGATCGCCATCGCGAGAACCTGCTGCTGTTTGTCGTCTTCGTTCTTGACGAGAATATCCATGCCCTTGATGGAATCGCTCAGGTTGACGAACAGCCCGATGTGATCCTGCATGATCTTCGCCGCAAGCGAAACGATCTCCTTCGCGGAAAACGCGCCGTTCGTCCAGACTTCCATGACGAGCTTGTCATAGTCGATGCTCTGCCCTACACGCGTGCTTTCCACGTTGTAATTTACCTTTTTGACGGGGGTGTAGATGGAATCGATGGGAATGTATCCGATCGGATAATTTTTCAGCGATCCCGCACCCTTGTAGCCCCTGCCGCGCCCGACGGTGATCTCCATATCGATCTTCGAGCCCTCGTCAACGGTGCAGATGTGCTGGTCTTTGTTGATGACCTCCACTTCCGCATCCTGTTCGAGATCGGCGCCCGTAATGTCCGCAGGGCCTTCTTTGCAGATGTGCAGCGTCTTTACGTAATCTTTATCGGTTGTAGCCGTCTGTATAGCGAGAAGTTTGAGATTGAGGATGATCTCGGGCACGTCTTCCTTGACGCCAGGGATCGCGGAAAATTCATGCCGCACCAACCCGTCCGGATAAAAGCGAATGCCCTGCACCGCAGCGCCCGGAAGAGCGGAAAGCAGGATCCTTCTCAAACAGTTCCCGATCGTAAGACCGAAGCCCTTTTCGAGCGGTTCGACAGTGATCTTGGCGTAACTTTTCGCCTCGTTCTCCTCTACCTCGATTTTGGGCATATCCATTTCGATCATGCGTTTTTACCTCCTTGCTTCGGCTCAGCCGATTACTTGGAATACAGCTCGACAATCATATGCTCAGCAATCTGACTGTCAATGTCTTCCCGAACGGGAAGCGCGAGAACCTTTCCTTCCAATTTCTCGGGATCGAATTCAAGCCATTTGGGCATGTTTCCGACCTTCATCGTTTTGATCTGCTCGAAGTATTTGTCTTTTTTCCTGTTCTCTTTCACCGCGATCACATCGCCCGCCTTCACGATATAGGACGGGATGTTGACCGTCCTGCCGTTGACGGAGAAATGTGCATGGTTGACGAGCTGGCGCGCCTGCGCGCGGGATCCGCCGATACCCATGCGATAGATCACGTTGTCAAGACGGCGTTCCAAAAGGGAAAGCATGTTTTCACCCGTGATCCCTTTCATGCGGTCAGCCATTTCATAATATTTGCGGAACTGGCCTTCCTGTACGCCGTAAATACGCTTGGTCTTCTGCTTTTCACGAAGCTGCAAGCCGTATTCGGAAACTTTTTTGCGCCCTGCGCCGTGTGCGCCGGGGGCCGTGGGACGCTTCTCAAAAGCGCATTTCCCCGAATAACATCTGTCGCCCTTCAAAAAGAGCTTTGCGCCTTCTCTGCGGCAAAGACGGCATTTCGAATCTCTGTATGTTGCCATTGATCTGCTCTCCTTTTATTATACTCTGCGGCGCTTCGGGGGCCTGCATCCGTTGTGCGGAATGGGCGAAACGTCGGTGATCATCGTGACTTCCAAATCTGCCGCCGCGAGCGCGCGGATCGCCGATTCCCTGCCCGCGCCGGGGCCTTTTACGTACACTTCCACCGAACGGAGCCCGTGCTCTTTCGCCGCTTTTGCCGCCGTATCCGCAGCCATCTGCGCTGCGAACGGGGTTCCCTTTCTCGATCCTTTAAAGCCGAGGCTGCCTGCACTCGACCATGAAATCGCGTTGCCGCTCATATCCGTGATCGTCACCAAAGTGTTGTTGAACGAGGACTGGATATGCGCCTGGCCTTTATCGACCTTTTTCAGCTCTTTGCGGCGACGCACCTGCGTAGCTTTTTTCGTTGCTGCCATTTGTCTTATCCTCCTTCAATTATTTCTTTTTCTTCGCGACCGTGCGGCGGGGTCCTTTCCTCGTGCGCGCGTTTCTCTTCGAGCTCTGTCCGCGGACGGGCAGTCCCTTTCTGTGACGGATGCCGCGATAGCAACCGATCTCCATCAAACGCTTGATGTTCAGATTGACTTCTCCGCGAAGTTCGCCTTCCACGTGAAGATTGTGATCAATATATTCTCTCAGTTTGGAAACGTCGTTCTCGTCGAGATCTTTTACGCGCGTATCGGGATTGATGCCCGTCGCCGCAAGGATCTTCTTCGACGTGGTCAGCCCGATTCCGTAGATATAGGTAAGCCCGATCTCTACCCGCTTCTCTCTGGGTAAATCTACACCGGCAATACGTGCCATTTGTCTTCTTGACCTCCGTTTGGATTTTTAATTTGATTGTTCTCTATCTATTTCGTCCGCGCGCGCTCTCCCGCAAAACTTGGAATGACACGGAATGCACACCGCGCGAGATTGTTTTCACGTTTAACCCTGGCGCTGTTTATGGCTCTTGTTCTTGGAGCAGATTACCATGACTTTGCCGTTCCTTCTGATAACTTTGCACTTGTCGCACATCGGTTTGACAGACGGTCTTACTTTCATTTTCTTATTCCTCCGAAAATTTCTTCGCCCCGCCGGGGCACTCGATTGTGTGCAGGCAAAAATCTGCCCGCCCCTCCGCGCCGCGCTGCCGCGACGGCTTTAAAAAACAGTGCTTTTTTCCGCTTTCCCGTTCAGCCCTTGCTGCGCCAGGTGATCCTGCCTTTCGTCAGATCGTACGGACTCATTTCCAACTTCACCATGTCCCCGGGAATGATGCGAATGTAATTCATGCGCAGTTTCCCCGATATATACGCGGTGATCACGTGCCCGTTGGAAAGCTCTACCTTGAACGTCGCGTTCGGCAGCGCCTCCACGATCTTGCCTTCGGCTTCGATTACATCGTCTTTTGACACAGATCTATTCCTCCCGGATTACTTTGCGCGGTGTTCCCGCGCTCCTGCGCCAACGCTTTGAGCGCCGCGCGGATCTCGCTGTTTTCGTCTTTGCCTTGCCCGATCCGCCCCGCGATCTCCGGATAAAACCGGGGAAGCAAACGGACGTGCTTTCTGTTCTTCGGCTTCGGGTTCTCCGCCGCCCTATACTTGCCGTCCGCAAGCAGCAGCGTTTCCCCGCGCATGCCGACGATCAGATACAGCCTGCCTTTATCTCTTCCGACGAGGCTCTCTGCTGCGCCTCCGAGTTCGGGTTCTTGTACTTTCATGGCTTTCCCTGCATCATAACGTCAGGATCTCGACGCCGTCGTCACGGATGACCACGGTATTTTCATAATGCGCCGCGGGCTTTCCGTCCGCCGTCACCGCCGTCCAACCGTCTGCCAGCACCCGCGATTCACGCTTGCCCGCAAGGATCATCGGCTCGATGCACAGCACCGTACCCGCACGAAGCCGCACGCCTGTGCCGCGCTTGCCGTAATTGGGAACGGACGGATCTTCATGCATCTCCCTGCCGATCCCGTGTCCGACATATTCGCGCACCACCGAAAAGCCGTTCTCTTCCGCATGCTTTTGCACCGCCGCGCCGATATCGTACAGCGGCGTGCCCGCCCGCAGGTTTTCGATCGCCTTCCGGAAACACTCTTCCGTGACGCGGATCAGCTTTTTCTTTTCGTCGGAGATCTCTCCGACCGCAAAGGTACGCGCTCCGTCGCCGTGAAATCCGTTTTTATAGGCACACAGGTCGATGCTGATGATATCGCCCTCATGCAAAAAGCGCTCCCCGGGAATACCGTGCACGATCACTTCGTTGACCGATGCGCAGATCGAAGCGGGATACCCGCAATAACCCAAACAGGACGGGATTGCGCCCCGCGCACGAATGTATTCTTCCGCATACCGATCAAGCTCTCGGGTCGTTATGCCCGGCTTTACTTTCGTACCGATATACGCAAGCGTATCGCGCACGATCGCGCAAGGCTCGCGCATAAGATCGATTTCCTGCTCCGTTTTTACTGTGATCATGGTTTGCCCGCTTACTTTTTCAGCGCGTCGCAGATCCTCGAAAATACTTCGTCGATCGCGCCGACGCCGTCAATATTGATCAGGACGCCCTTTTTCGAATAATACTCAATGAGCGGAGCTGTCTGGTCGTTGTACACGCGCAGACGGTTGCCCACCGTTTCTTCGTTGTCGTCCTTTCTCTGATACAGCTCGCCGCCGCATTTTTCGCAAGTCGTCTTGCCGCCCAGAAAATTTACGTGATAGCTCTCGCCGCATTCTTTGCACACCCTGCGGCCGCACAATCTGTCCATCAAAAGGGAAAGATCGATGTCGATGTTGATCACCGCATCCACTTTGGAGAATTTGTCAAGCTCCTCCGCCTGAAACAGGTTGCGGGGAAATCCGTCCAGAAGATAACCGTTTTTGCAGTCATCCGCTTCCAGACGCCCTTCCACGATCTTGCAGGTCACTTCGTCGGGAACCAGCTGGCCCTTGTCCGTATACGACTTCGCAAGAAGCCCGATCTCCGTACCGCGCTTGATGTTGTCGCGGAAAATGTCTCCGGTAGAGATGTGCGGAAGATGGAATTTCTCGGAAATGCGCGTCGCCTGCGTGCCTTTGCCCGCACCGGGCGCACCCAAAAGAATGATGTTCATGAGAACCTCGCTGTATGGATTCTATTGCGCGGCGCCCGCGCCGCAGGCGCCGCAACGTTGTTTTTTATTTCAGGAAACCTTTATAGTTCTTCATCATCAGCTGCGACTGGAGCTGCTTGTCAAGCTCGAGCGCAACCGATACGACGATCAGGATACCCGTTGTAGAGAACACGTTCACAAAATTGCTTCCCGCAAAACTGAACGCGAACGAAGGAACGAACGCGACCAACGAAAGGAAGATCGCACCGAACAGTGTGATACGGTTGGAGATCTTTTTGAGATAGTCCGCCGTAGGCCTGCCCGGACGGATGCCGGGGATAAATCCGCCGTTCTGCTGAATGCTCTTGGAAACGTCTTCGGGATTGAACTGGATCTGCGCGTAGAAGAACGAGAACGCGAAGATCAAGAGGCAAAGAACGAGAATATACGCCCATGCCCAAGGGCCCGAACCGCCGCTGATATACTGGCTGTACCAGCTGTACGCACTGCTGTCCGGCCAGAACAGACCCATGATCAGGTCGGGAAGACTGATGATCGCGAACGCGAAGATCAGAGGCATAACGCCGCTTCCGGAAATTTTGATGGGGATGACCGTAGCCTGACCGCCGTACATCTTTCTGCCCTTGACCTGCTTTGCATACTGCACCGGAATGCGGCGCTCTGCAAGGTCGACCGCCACGATCGCCGCAAAAATGACGACCGCGATCACGCAGAAGACGATGATGGACACGAGCGTGCTCACATCAAATCCGCTCTCGACCATCGTTTGGATCGGAGTGATGATAAGCGTCTGCCCTGCCGTGGAAATAATACCCACGAAGATGATGAGGGAAATACCGTTTCCGACACCGTATTCGGTAATGCGCTCGCCCAACCACATGGTGAGCATTGCGCCTGCCGAATAAACAATGACCATGAAGATATATGCAAGCCATTCCTGATCCCAGAAAAAGGACGTGCGGATCGCACCTTCGTTGCCGAAGTTGATGATCACGCCGATGGATTGCACGATCGCCAGCAAGAGAGTCAGATAGCGCGTGATCTGCGCGATCTTTTTCTTGCCTTCTTCTCCCTGTTTGGAGAGGCGTTCGAGCGCGGGGATACCCACGGTCAAAAGCTGTATGATAATGGACGCGTTGATGTACGGCCCGATACCGAGTGCAAAGAGCGTGCCGTTTGCAAGCGCTCCGCCCGTAACGGCGCTCATCAAGCTGAGGAAATTGTTGCCTTCCACAATGCCCGTAAACTGCTCGCTGTCCAATCCCGGAACGGGAATGTAGCAGCCGATTCTGTATACAAGCAGGAGCAGCAGAGTTATGAAGATCTTTTTGCGGATCTCCTTAACTTTAAAAGCATTTTTTAAAGTTTCGAACATCTTGTTCTCCTATATTGAGGTTATTCCGCCCTCATCGAGAGCTGCGAGCCTGAACCGCGTCCTGCAGGGATCAAAGGGTCTCTGCGGTGCCGCCGGCTTTTTCGATCGCTTCTTTTGCGGAAGCGGAGAATTTCGCCGCCTTCACGGTAAGAGCGTTTTTGATCTCGCCCGTGCCAAGCACCTTCAGGCCGCTGTTGTCTTTGACCTGCTTTGCGAGTTTGTTCGCAAGAACAAATTCATAGTCGACCACCGTGCCAGCCTCGACGTTCGCGAGCGCGGAAAGGTTCACAATGACATATTCTTTGCGGAATTTGTTGTTGAATCCGCGTTTGGGAAGTCTCCTGTGCAGAGGCGTCTGGCCGCCCTCGAATCCGGGACGCACGCCGCCGCCCGAACGCGCCCACTGACCTTTGTGGCCCTTGCCGCTCGTCTTGCCGAGACCGGAACCGATCCCTCTGCCCAGACGCTTGGCAGGCGTGTTCGCACCCATCGCGGGCTGTATCGTATCAATTCTCATAATACCAAGCTCCTTAGATTTTCTCGACCTTGACAAGGTGAGAAACTTTTTTGATCTGCCCCATCGTTGCGGGGGTGTCTTCGTGCACGCGGAAGGAACGGATCTTTTTCAGACCGAGCGCCGCAACCGTGTCTTTCTGGGTCTGCGTGCTGCCGATGGTGCTCTTTACGAGCGTAACTTTGATCTGTGCCATTGTCCTTTCCTCCTCAGCCTACGATCTCTTCCACGGCCTTGCCGCGAAGTGCCGCGACCTGCTCCGCCGTTTTCAGCTCAGCAAGTCCCGCGATCGTCGCTTTCACGCAGTTGACCGGGTTGCTCGTACCGTGCGATTTCGTACGGATATCCTTGATGCCCGCACATTCCATGACCGCACGCACCGGACCGCCCGCAATCACGCCCGTACCTTCGGAAGCGGGCATGAGGTAAACAAAACCCCTGCCGAACTTGCCGTACACTTCGTGCGGAATGCTCGCTGCCACCATCGGAACGGTGATCAGGTTGCGCTTTGCCTGCGCGGTAGCCTTCTCGATCGCTTCGGGAACTTCGTTCGCCTTGCCCGAGCCGACGCCCACTCTGCCCTTGCCGTCACCGACAACGACGAGCGCCGCGAAACGCATGTTGCGGCCGCCCTTGACGACCTTCGTGACGCGGTTCACCTGGATCAGCTTTTTAATGAAACCGTCGTTTTCTTCCTGCCTCCTCTGAGGCTTTCTGTCTTCTCTTGCCATTCTGCTCTTCTCCTATCAGAATTTAAGTCCGGCTTCTCTTGCGCCGTCGGCAACACTCTTTACGCGGCCCGTATAGATGTATCCGCCCCTGTCGAAAACGACCGTCTCAATGCCGGCTGCAAGCGCTTTCTTCGCCGCTTCCGCACCGACAACTTTCGCCGCTTCCGTCTTGGTCAGGCCGGAGATCTTTTCCTTGACCGCCTTTTCCATGGTGGACGCCGATACGAGGGTCACGCCCTTGACGTCATCGATAACCTGAACGTAAATGTGATTGAGGCTCCTGTAAACGTTGAACCTGGGAGTCTGCGCCGTGCCCGAGATCTTTTTGCGGACGCGCGCGTGACGCTGCACTCTGTCTGCGTTTTTATCTATTTTCGAAATCATGATTTACGCTCCTTTATTTACCGGCCGTCTTGCCTTCCTTGCGCTCGATCACTTCGTCCTTGTAACGGATGCCGTACCCGTGGTAGGGTTCCGGTTCGCGGATGGAGCGGATGTTCGCGGCAACCTGGCCGACTTTCACCTTGTCGATACCCGAAACGGTAATTTCCGTCTGCGTAGGGCAATCCAGTTTGATGCCATCGCTTTCGGGGAATTCGACGGGATGCGAATATCCGACGTTGAGCACGATCTTGTTGCCCTGTTTGGCAACTTTGTAACCGACGCCGTTGATCACGAGCCCTTTGGAAAATCCGGCCGTCACGCCCGTAACCATGTTGTGCAACAGCGCCCTGTACAGCCCGTGCTTCGCCCTGAGTTCTTTGGAATCGTTCGCACGGGTCAGAACGGCATGCCCGTTCTCTACCGCGATCGCGATCCTCGTATCAATATCCTGTTCCAACGTGCCCTTGGGCCCTTTTACGGTCATTTTTCCGTCTTTGACGTCAACCGTGACACCCGCGGGAAGCGCGACAGGCATTCTACCTATTCTCGACATTCGCGTGCCTCCTTACCAGACAAAGCAGAGCACTTCGCCGCCGATGTTGGCAGCTTTCGCCTGTTTGTCCGTCATTATTCCCTTGGAAGTGGAAACGATCGCCGTTCCCAAGCCTCCCAAGACTTTGGGCATTTTTTCCGCGCCCGAATAGGTGCGCAGGCCGGGTTTGGAAACCCTCTTCAGCCCCGAAATTACCGACTTGTTGCCGTCGGCATATTTGAGCGTTACAACGATCTTGCCCGAAAGCCCGTCGTCGACGTTTTCAACGTTCTTCACATACCCTTCTTCCAGAAGAATGGCAGCGATCGCGCGTTTCATGTTGGAACCGGGAATTTCGACGGTATCATGATGCGCGGTGATGGCGTTTCGGATTCTTGTAAGCATATCTGCGATAGGATCTGTCATGATGCGCCTCCTTACCAGCTCGCCTTTTTCACGCCGGGGATCTGCCCCTTGTACGCGAGGTTGCGGAAGCAAATACGGCAGATACCGTATTTGCGCAGAACTGCGTGCGGACGCCCGCAAATGCTGCAACGCGTGTACGCCCTCGTGGAAAATTTCGGCGTTCTCTGCTGTTTATTGATCATCGATTTTTTAGCCATTTGTCCGTTCTCTCCTTATTTTTTAAAGGGCATTCCCATTGCCGCGAGAAGTTCTTTCGCCTCTTCGTCCGTCTTTGCCGTCGTGACGAAGCAGATATCGAAGCCCCGGATCTTTTCGACCTGGTCGTAAGAAATTTCGGGGAAGATGAGCTGTTCCTTGACGCCCATCGCATAGTTGCCGCGGCCGTCGAACGAATTCGCGGATACACCGCGGAAGTCGCGCACGCGCGGAAGTGCGATGGATACGAATTTGTCATAGAACTCGTACATCCTGTTCTGGCGGAGAGTAACTTTCAGCCCGACGTTCATCCCTTCGCGGACTTTGAAGTTCGCGACAGACTTCTTCGCCTTCGTGATGACGGGCTTCTGGCCGGCGATCGCCTTCAATTCATCATGGGCGACCTGCACACTCTTTGCATTGTCCTTGATGTCGCCAAGTCCCGCGTTGATCACGATCTTCACGAGCTTGGGGACCTCGTTCACGTTCTTATAACCGAACTTTTTGACGAGGTAAGGCACTACTTCGGTTTCGTACTGCTCTTTTACTCTGTTTTTATATGCTTTTTCTGCCATTTGGTATTACCTCGCCTCAGTCCTTGTTCTCTTCGGCCGCTTCTGCCTTCGCCGTGCGTTTGCGCGTCCTCTTCTTGGGAGCTTCTTCCGCAGCTTTGGCAGCAGCTTTCGCCTGCTTCTTGTACGTCTTGTCGAGAACGGCGCCGCACTTGCAGACGCGGACTTTCTTCATCTTGCCGTCCTGTTCGATGAACGTATGCTTTACGCGCGTGGCTTTGCCGCATTTGTCACAGATGACCATTACGTTGGACGCGTCGATCGCGCCTTCACGCTCGATGATCTGCGAAACAGCGTTCGCCTTTCTCGCTTTCTGATGTTTCTTCTGGAGGTTCACGCCCTGCACGGTGACGCGGCCCGATTTGGGGGAAGTGTTCACCACTTTGCCCGTCTTGCCCTTGTCTTTACCCGTGAGTACGACGACCGTATCGTTTAATTTTACGTTCATGATGCCCTCCTTACAGCACTTCGGGAGCGAGGGAAATGATACGCATGTAGTCCTTATCCCTCAGTTCACGTGCGATGGGCCCAAAAATACGGGTTCCCCTCGGCTGCTTCTGGTTGTCTATGATTACTGCTGCATTGTCGTCGAAACGAATGTAGGTGCCGTCCGCCCTGCGGATGCCCTTGCTCGTACGCACGATAACAGCCTTGACGACTTCGCCCTTTTTAACGGCGCCGCCCGGCGTTGCGGTCTTTACGCTCGCGATGATCACGTCGCCGATGTTGCCGCTTTTCCGGAACGAACCGCCCAATACTTTGATGCACATGAGCTCTTTCGCGCCCGAATTGTCGGCCGCTTTAAGCCTTGTCTGCGGTTGTATCATATGGCTTTTCTCTCCTTAATTTCTTACTTCGCCTTTTCGACGATCTCGGCAACGCGCCAGCATTTGTCTTTGCTGAGCTTCCTGGTCTCTACGATGCGCACCTTGTCACCGACGACGCAATCGTTCGCCTCGTCGTGCGCCTTGACCTTCTTGGTCTTGGTGATGGTCTTTTTATACAGAGGGTGCTTGCTCTTGTCGACGATCGCGACAACCACGGTTTTGTCCATTTTGTCGGATACGACAAGCCCGACTCTTTCTTTTCTGAGATTTCTTTCCATGTTTCGTTACCCTTCCTTACGCCTTCGCTTTCAGTTCCCGTTCGCGGATGACCGTGTTGACGCGCGCGATATCCTTTTTGCAGGTCACGATCGTCATCGGATTTTCAAGCTGACCCGACGCATGACGGAAACGCAGGTTGAAAAGCTCGGTTTTCAGCTCACCCAGCTTGACGCGGAGCTCTTCGTCCGTCATGTTGTGAAGTTCTTTCCCTTTCATTAACCTTCACCGCCTTCTGTTATTTTTTCGCCGCCTTCGGGCATTTCGCCCGTAACGGGGTTGGGATTGCCTTTGATCATGAATTTGGTCTTGACGGGAAGTTTGTGACCCGCAAGGCGCATCGCCTCACGCGCGACTTCCTCGGGAACGCCCGCCATTTCGAACATGACCCTGCCCGGCTTCACGACGGCGACCCAGTATTCCACGGCACCTTTACCGGAACCCATACGGGATTCAGCGGGGTGGCGCGTGATCGGTTTGTGCGGGAAAATGTCGATCCAGACCTGCCCGCCACGTTTAATGAAACGCGTCATCGCAATACGTGCGGCTTCGATCTGACGGGAGGTGATCCTCGCGCCCTCAACCGCGACCAGGCCGTATTCGCCGTAAGCAACCTTGTTGCCCTTGTGCGCTTCGCCTTTGATGGTCCCGCGATGCTGTCTTCTTCTCTTTACTCTCTTCGGAATTAACATTACTGCTCGCCTCCTTCACGCGTCTTCGCTTTGAGGACCTCGCCTTTGTAGATCCAGACTTTGACGCCGATCATGCCGAACGTCGTATGCGCTTCGGCGAAACCGTAATCGATGTCGGCGCGGAGCGTCTGCAGAGGGATGCTGCCCTCGTGGTACTGCTCACAGCGCGCGATTTCAGCGCCGTCCAAGCGGCCCGAAACCATCATCTTGACGCCCTTTACGCCCGAACGCATCGCCCTGCCGATCGCCTGCTTCATCGCGCGGCGGAAGCTCATACGCTTCTCCAGCTGCTGCGCAACGCCTTCGGCAACGAGCTGCGCGTCCGAATCGGGTTTACGGACTTCGGTCACGTTGATCACGATGTTCTTGCCGCGCGTAAGCTTCGCAAGGTCTTTCTTGATGACCTCGATCTCCGAGCCCGCCTTGCCGATCAGAACGCCGGGTTTGCCCGTATAAACGGTAACCACGACTCTGTTCGCGGCACGCTCGATCGCGATCCTGCTGATCGCTGCGGCATAGTATTTATCTTTGATGAATTTGCGGATATCGTAGTCTTCCTTGATATTCTTCGCGAATTCCTTTTTGTCGGCATACCACTGGGTGTCCCAGCTCTTGATAACGCCGACTCTCAAACCGTGCGGATTAACTTTCTGTCCCATTGCGATTACTCCTTACTTGCTCTGTACGTCGAGGATGACCGTGATGTGGCTGGTCCTCTTGAGAATTGCATGCGCCCTGCCCTTCGACACGGGATTCATGCGTTTCAGCGAGGGGCCCTGATCGGCATACGCTTCCGCGACGACGAGGTCGCCCCTGTCCATGCCGAAGTTGTGTTCCGCGTTCGCCGCCGCGGAAAGGAGCACCTTCTTAACGGGTTCCGCCGAGATAACGGTGGCGTATTCGAGGATCGCCGCCGCTTCGTTCACGCTCTTGCCGCGGATAAGGGCGAGCGCCCTGCGCACTTTGTACGGCGACATGCGAATGTGCCTTGCGGTCGCATACGGACGTTTGTCCTTGTTCTCCGCGATCCTTTTGGTCTTTTCACGGGTATTCTTAGCCATTGTTTATGCGACCTCCTTTACTTCTTCCCTGCGGTCTTGCCGCCGGAATGCCCTTTGAAGGTTCTGGTGGGCGCAAACTCGCCGAGTTTGCAGCCGACCATGTCCTCCGTGATGTACACGGGAACGTGCTTCCTGCCGTCATGAACGGCGATCGTGTGACCTACCATCTGGGGGAAGATCGTGCTCGCTCTCGACCAGGTTTTGAGAACTTTTTTATCGTTTGCCGCGTTGAGCTCTTCGACCCTTTTCAGGAGCCGCGCTTCAACGTAGGGGCCTTTCTTTACGCTTCTGCTCATTTAAGTGATCCTCCCTTAATTGATGCGTTTAAGAATGAACTTGCTCGTAACATTCTTCTTCTTTCTCGTCTTGTAGCCGAGGGCGGGTTTGCCCCAAGGCGTCATCGGGCCTGCATGCCCGACAGGGCTCTTGCCTTCGCCGCCGCCGTGCGGGTGATCGTTCGGGTTCATGACCGCGCCGCGGACCGTAGGACGAATGCCCATGTGGCGCGTTTTGCCCGCTTTTCCGACGCGAATGATCTCATGCTCGACGTTGCCGACCTGACCGATGGTCGCACGGCATCCGACCGGCACCAGACGCATCTCGCCGCTGGGCATTTTCAGAGTCGCATACGCGCCCTCTTTCGCCATCAGCTGCGCGGAGATCCCTGCCGCGCGGGCGATCTGGCCGCCTTTGCCCGGCTTGAACTCGATGTTGTGCACCATCGTACCGACGGGAATGTTCTCGAACGGCAGGCAGTTGCCGGCCTTGATGTCCGCGTTCGCACCGCTCATCACGGTGTCGCCCACGTTCAGCCCCACAGGCGCGAGGATGTATCTCTTTTCGCCGTCCGCGTACACGAGCAATGCGATGTTCGCACTGCGGTTCGGATCGTACTGAATGCTCTTGACTTTCGCGGGGATGTCATCCTTGTTCCGCTTGAAGTCGATGATGCGGTATTTCCTGCGGTTTCCGCCGCCGATGTGACGCACCGTGATCTTGCCCGCATTGTTGCGGCCGCCGCTCTTGCGCATATCCTCGACAAGGCTTCTCTCCGGCTTGGTCTCCGTGATCTCCTCGTAGGTATGCACCGTCATGAAACGGCGCGACGCGGACGTCGGTTTATATCTCTTAATAGCCATTTTTCAAAATCCTCCGATTCTCAGGTTACGACAGCGAGTTGAAATACTCGATGGGTTTGCTGTCCGCTTTCAGCTGAACGACCGCTTTCTTATAGGAGGATGTAAGGCCTTCGTTCCTGCCCATCCTTTTCAGCTTGCCGCGCACGTTGCACGTGTTTACGCTTTCCACTTCGACCCCGAAGAGCTTTTCGACCGCGAGTTTGATCTCCGTTTTGTTCGCTCCCTTCGCCACTTTGAAGGTGTACTTCTTCGACGCGATTCCGTCGTACCCTTTCTCGGTGAGGATGGGCTTAATGATAATGTCTTCCGCTCTCATTACGCTCCGTAGACCTCCTGGATTTTTTCTACCGCGCCCTTCGTAAGCACGACTTTGCTGTTCGCAACCACTTCATAGGTGCTGATCTGCGCGACGGGGAGGGTGCTGAGTTTTTCAATGTTGCGGCTCGCAAGAATAACGTTGATATCGTCGTTATCCATGACGAGCACCGTGCGCTTGTCAAGACCGAGCGCCGCAAGGAATTTGACCATCTCTTTGGTCTTGGGCGCGCTCACTTCCAGCTTGTCTACGACCAAAAGCTCGCCGTCCGCCACTTTCTTGGAAAGCGCCGAGAACAGCGCCCCGCGCTTGGCTTCCACGTTCATCTTTTTGGAGAAATCCCTGCTCTTGGGTGCGAATACCACGCCGCCCTTCGTCCACTGCGGTGCGCGAATGGATCCCTGACGAGCACGGCCCGTACCCTTCTGGCGCCAAGGCTTCGCACCGCCGCCGCGGACTTCCGTCCTCGTGAGCGTGCCTTTCGTGCCCTGTCTTTCGTTCGCCAAACGCGTCACGACCGCCTGATGGATCAGGGGCTCGTTGTATTCCGCGTTGAAGATCTTGTCGGAGAGCTGCATTTCGCCCGCGACCGACCCGTCCATTTTATATACTTTTACGGTAGGCATATCTTCTTATCTCCTTATTTCGCTTTGACACTGTCGCTCACAGTGACGATGCTGCCCTTCGGGCCGGGGATCGCGCCTTTGATGAGCAATGCGTTTCTCGCCGCGTCAACCTTTACCACTTCCAGGTTCTGCACGGTGACTCTCTCATGACCGTACTGTCCGGGCATGTGCTTCTGCTTGAATACCCTGCTCGGCGTCGAGTTCGCGCCCATGGAACCCACTTCCCTGTGCACAGGGCCGACACCGTGCGTCTCTTTCAGACGGCGCTGGTTCCATCTTTTGATGACGCCCGAAAAACCGTGGCCCTTGCTCGTGCCGACAACGTCCACTTTGTCGCCCGCTTTGAAGGTCTCCACCGTGACGTCCTTGCCCACTTCGTATGCGCTCAGATCCGCCAGGCGGAACTCTTTGAGCACTTTCTGCGGCTTCACGCCCGCTTTCTTGAACTGACCCAGTTCAGGCTTGTTGATCCTCTTTTCCGTCGTTTCGTCAAAACCCAGCTTTAAAGCGGCGTAACCGTCTTTTTCCACCGTCTTGATCTGCACCACGGGGCAGGGACCTGCTTCCACGACCGTCACCGGGATCACTTTCCCTTCCGGCGTGAAAATCTGCGTCATTCCGACTTTGCGTCCGATGATTGCTTTATTCATTGATAAAGTTCACTCCTTAAATTTTTTATTGCGAATACCTTGAATTTACAAAGTATTTCTTGTCATTCCGTTCACAAAAAAAGTTTTAAGCCGATAAAACTTTTTTTCGTGATTTTGAGGACAACCCCGCCGCACGCGGCACAGCCGCTGTCGCCCGGAGTTTTCCTCCGCGCCGCACTTTTTCAGGGCACACTTTTTGATGTGCGGCGCGTTCACCTTTCCTGCAAAAGCAAAAGTTTTTGCAAATCGGGGTGCGCCGCGGAAAAGTGTGATTTTCCTTGCGCGAGCGATTTATTTCAAAAATTTTTTACAGTTTGATTTTGATGTCTACGCCCGCGGGAAGGTGAACGCTGTCCAACAGCTTCGCATTGGGGCTGTAGATGTCGATGATCCTCTTGTGCGTGCGGATCTCGAACTGCTCGCGGCTGTCCTTGTCCTTGTGCGGCGAGCGGAGAATGGTGACGATCTCCTTTTCGGTGGGCAGAGGGATGGGGCCGCTGATCTTCGCGCCCGATTTCTGCATCGTATCGACAATACGCTGCGCCGCCAAATCCACCAGCTCATGGTCGTATGCGGCGAGTTTGATCCTGATTTTCTGTCCTGCCATTTGTTGATTCCTCCGTTTTTTATACTAACTTTCTGTCAACGTAGCCGTGTGTGTCGGAGTGTCGCAGAAAAATAAATGCCATTCGATATAAATATTGAATGGCTGTACTCCGGTTAGTCGCAGGGGTCAAGCCCCCACATTTGTCGGTATAAATTATCTTCGCAAAGGGCGCGATTGTGCTGTATTTATCCTCGCAACCCAAAGCGATTGAAGTAACTTCATACCTCAACCCTATTACACAGCCTAAATATAATACCATATCGGCCAATGGTTGTCAAACAAAATAACGCAAAAAATAAATTTTTTTGCGCCTTTTTTGCCAAATAACGCAAGCCCCCGCGGATATTCCGCGGGCGCGGCGCTTTGCAAACATACGGGGGAGGACGCTTGTCCTCCCCCGTTTCGTTCTGTTTTTATCCGGTTCTGTTTTTATTTTGCCCAAACGTCGAGCGAGATCCCCTCGTACGGCAAATACACGAGCATGCATTCTTCGGGGGTATACGTTATGGTATCTTCCCGAGGGTCCGGGCCTCCGCCTAATTTTACCAGCACGCAGATCCCCGGCGTCTGCTTATCGGCATACACGACGCACATCGAGCCGCAATTTAAAAGTCCGTTGGCAACGGAGGGTTCTCCGACGGAAAACGAAGTCAAGGTCCCGTAAAAGGTGATCGCCCCCTGCTCCGCCCAGATCTCGGGCTCGATGTACGCGAGCGTGCTGCTCAGCGCATACGAAGCGACGTCATCAGTATCGGTCACGCGGTAAAGGACGTGCTTCTCATCGACAAACGACCCTTCCGTTCCGCGGTGCAATTCGATCGACATCAGCGACGCGGACGTATCGATCGGATCCTGCTCCTGCGACGAAATGCTGTAATTGAGCTTGGGGCTGATCGTGATCTCGACATAATTCTCCGCGCCTTCGATATCGAAGCGCACGCTGCCGCTGCTTGCAACATCCTTTTTTAACGTGCCCGACCATACGGTTTTCAGCGACTGCGGGTCGGTGCCTTCGTACATGGTGACGGTGTGGTCTTCGATCTTCATGAATTGCGAAACGGAAAGGAACGACGCGGGATTGGAAACGGACGCATCCGGCGCAATGGTCTGCTCTGCGCCGACGTCAAGCACGCCCCACAGCCCCGCGGCCTTTTCCAGGCACTCGTCTTCCAAAGACTTGAACAGGTCGCACCCCGAAAACAGCACCGCCGTGCCGAGGACAGCCGCGGCCACCGCCGCACATACAAGCTTACGGATCTTCATAACAACTACCCTCCATACATTTTTTATTTCGTCCTGCCGTACTTTTAAAATCAATATGATACACAGAATCTCATTACTATTATTTTAATACCGGAATTACGGAATGTCAAGTATTTGCGGCGCGCCTCCAAAATTTTTTCTCCGAAAGAAGCCGCCCGCCGTTCTAAAACGGCGGGCGGCATTTTCAGCTTTTGGAGATGGTCAGTTTTTTTGTGATGAAATTGAATACCATCACGATCACGGTCGCTCCGATCTTGACAAGACGATAATCCCAGGCAAGAACTCCCGTACCGAGCCACATGATCAGCTCCGTAAGTCCGAGTCCGATAACGCTGAACAAGAAAAAAATCAAAAATTCGGCTAAGCGGTTAAAATTTTCCTTGCGTTCGAACACGAATTTCATGCTCAGAAAGTAATTGACAATGTTCGCGATCACAAACGCCAGCAACGTGGACAGCAAAACGTGCAATTTGCATACTTCGGTGAATAGAAGCAAAAAGCCGTAATCCACAAAAAAACATATGACTCCGACAATACCGAACACAAAAAGCTGTTTGATGAGATGTTTATCGATTTTCATTTTTCTTACGCTCGTAATCAGACTGAATGAGCACGTAAAAGATTTCAAAATCGCGCTTGTCTTTCTGACGGACGGTGCTCAGCATCATCCCGACAAAGAAAAACAGAAGCGCCACGACCAATCCCGTACAGCAGACAAAAAGCGTCGGAAAACGAAGTACCAAGCCGTTCTGCAAATATTCGACAAGAACAGGAATGAAAAAACCTGCAGAAAGCAGAAAAAAGACAAGGGCAAAAATTCCAAAAAAGAGCATGGGACGATAGTTCCTGCAAAGGGACAAAATGGTGCGCAGCACCTTAAAACCGTCCGAAATGGTATTGAGCTTGGACACGCTCCCTTCGGGGCGATCGCGGTATTCGATCACATAATTATCGATCTGCATATTTTTGTCGCAAGCATGAATGGTCATTTCCGTTTCGATCTCAAATCCGTGCGACATGACCGGGAACGTCTTTACAAAAGTATAACTGAACGCACGGTAACCGGTCATGATGTCCTTTACGGGAGTTTTGAAAAGCTTCCCGACCAACGCGCGCACCAGTCTGTTCCCGAAATTGTGGAACTGCCGCTTGTTTTCGGTAAAATATGTGGAAGAAAGACGATCCCCGACGACCATGTCGCTGTTGTGTTCCCGGACAAGCCGCACCATTTCAGGCGCCGCTTCCGCAGGATAGGTATCGTCGCCGTCTACCATAATATAACACTCGGCATCGATCTCGCGAAACATGCGGCGGATCACGTTGCCCTTGCCTTGGCGAAATTCATGCCGCACCACAGCACCTGCTTCCTCCGCGATCTGCGCGGTCCCATCCGTCGAATTGTTGTCATACACATAGATGACCGCTTCCGGCAGAACACGGCGAAAATCCTTTACAACCTTCTCGATCGTCATGCTCTCATTATAGCACGGGATCAGAACCGCAATTTTGTCCATCACTCTTTTCTCCTTCGTAACATATCTCCGCCGCCGCGGCGATTTCCTGCTCGTGCTTCGCTTTTTTGTCCTTGAAAAACACGAGAACGGTAAACAGAACAGAAAATTCCACAAACGGGAATGAATAACGCACGTCTTGTGCGGGAAGAGATATCAACAAGCTGCAACCGTACAGCAAAAACGGCAAAGCCAAAAGCAATAACCCTTTGTTGCGCCTCCATGTCACCACGCAGGCAAACAAGATCATCCAATTGTGGATCCCCGCCCGATACGCGAGGATGCGCCATACCGGTATGTTATAGATACTTTCCGCGATCGGCGTCAAAAGCTTGTTCAAAGCATTCGGATCGGAAGGATACCACTGCGGGTACCTCTGCGATGCTTCGCTCAGCTCCCAGTCGCGTGTCTCGAAATCGACAATGACCGTCTCGTTGTACGTGCCCTCGGCACGGCTCATCTCCCATACCAGGGAGTTGACGTCAAACAAAGTTTTCAGATATAAAACAGGCGCCTTGCCAAAAAATTCAAGATTGGCGCGGATGACTTCGCCCTGCAACCCAAGTTTGTCAAACTCAAGGATTCTCCAGCCGACGCTTCCCCACCAGCGTGTGTTCTCATCCGCATAGTAAGGATCTTTCTCATATCCTTCCGCCCACTCTTCGACGGGCATGATCTTTTCCATCGTCGCAACCGTCTGCTCGGACATATCAAGTCCCGACGCCGCATACGCACCGAGCATATACAGCGGAATAGTATATGTCACATAAGACGGACTTTTTTCCGCATCTGCCGCAACAATGTATATGCGCGTCGCCGCAAAGACAAGAATGGCCGGCACCATACAGCAAGCGCATATCCGAACGGCGATTTTCGGATGGCGCCGCACAAAATACACGATCGCAAGCGCAAGCGTGCTTACGGCGATCACATATACCGCCATGTGCCGCGTGACCGACGCCATCGACGCATACACGGCCAAAAGCGCAAGATTTTTGCCGTTCACCTTTTTCGTCAGACGATACGCCGAAACCGAATACCCCAGCATGAACATGCTGAACACAACGTCTTTGTATACCGTCGACAGATATTTGATCACACCCAGCCCGACTGTCAGCATCAATACCGTGTACAAGACCATCGCACGATCGCCCTTATATTCGCGCAATGTTTTTAAAATAAGAAAATTGGTCAGGATCCAAATGGCTGTCTGCGCAATGATGATCGAAAAAGGATTATACCAGATCGTCATGCACAATTTGGTAAACGCCACAAAACCGATGGTGTGCCAATCGGAATTATAATTCCAAATCCCGACGCTGTCGCTGTTGAGAACGGCAGGATATCCGGCCGCCGCAAAACAAGCGGAAACCGCCGCGATCGCCGCAAAACATACCCAAAAAGTTTTTTTGTTTCCGTCTTTTTCTTCTTGCCCGCCTTCGCGAACATATCGAAGCGCAAACAGCAAAACGCCGTACAGCGCCCCCAACGCGGCGACAAAATACAAATATGCAAACGGAACGAAGATACAGCGGAATATGCTCTTGCCCGCCATCGTAAGGCACCCGAGCCGCACCACCTCACTCAAAGGACTCATGATCAGAAACAGTGCCGCAAATATCCCCGCTATGACATATTCGGATTTTTTTGCCTCCGCATAAATATCAAATATATGAAACTTTCGAAAACAAGCGATCGCCAACAACAAAAATGTCGGGATCAGCCAGACGTAAAAGACATCTCCCAAATCGTCCGTCGGATTAAAAAACATGACCAATGTCAAAAATACCGCCGCGACCAACGAGAAGATTTCCCAAAATCTTTTCTTCTCAATATTTAAAAATTTGTTTTTGATTTTCGTAAACAAATAATTTTCCTCTTGTTTCCACGCTGATCGGCACGCTTGCCGATCGTGCCGCTGCAACCTATTTGCCGATAAATCACATTGCCGTTTTCCTTACGGAAAACGGCAACAAGGGCGCCCTTGTTGCGCGAACACGCCAAATCCGGCTCTATACTATTTTGTACGGACCGCTTCCGCACTATTCCGCCGGCCCTTACGCAAAACGGAAAAACAGGCGGCACGCAATTATGCCGCCTGTTTTCGATCACTTTCTTTCAAAGACAGAGCAATTAGTCGATGGTAACTTCCGCGCCTGCTTCTTTCATGCGGGCAGCGATCTTTTCCGCTTCTTCTTTGTTGACGCCTTCTTTGATCATGCCGAGGCCTTCCACGAGAGCTTTCGCTTCCGCAAGACCCAAAGACGTGAATTCGCGAACAGCCTTGATAACTTCGATTTTCTTTGCGCCGATGTCTTTGAGTTTGACGTTGAACTCCGTCTTCTCTTCAACAGGTTCTGCAGCAGCGCCTGCAGCGGGAGCGGCAGCAACTGCTACGGGAGCAGCAGCGCTCACACCGAATTCCTCTTCCAAAGCCTTCACGAGCTCGTTGAGCTCAACAACCGTCATACCTTTGATCTCTTCGATAAACTTAGCGATATCAGCCATTTTAATATTCCTCCGAATTCTTTTTTAATTATTTTCCGCTTTCTTTTACGCCGCGGCGGACGGGCGGCGGCTCATGCCGCACTCACCAAAAAACGCTTTATGCGCCTTTCTTTTCCGCAATCGCATTGAGCGCGATGACGACACCCCTGAGCATCGCGGAAAGCACTCCCGCGAAATTCGCGATCGGAGCCTGCATCGAACCGAGCATCTTCGCAATGAGTTCTTCTTTCGAAGGCATCGTCGCGAGAGCTTTGATCCCGTTTACATCTACATACGCGCCGTCGACATATGCGCTCTTCGGAATGATCTTTTCGGGCAACGCTTTCACCGCATCCGCAAATATCTTTGCGGCAGCCGTTTCATCCGGGCTGAACGCGGTAGCAGTCGGGCCGTTGAGATCGTTATCAAAAGCAGTCACGCCGAGTTCGTTCATTGCCTTGCGCACGAGCGTATTTTTATAAACTTTGTACTCGACACCTGCGGCACGGAACTTGTTGCGCAGATCGGAAACTTCCGCAACGGTCAAACCCTTATAATCGACGAATATGACCGACTTGCTGTTCTGGATCTTCGCTTTGATCTCCTCGACTACCTGCTTCTTTGCCTCTAAATTAGCCGACATTTTTTACCTCCTATAAATATTTTTTCTCGCAGAAATCTCGGCGAGCTGTCGCCTGCGATTTCTTGCGATTTCAGGGCGACAACGATGTTCGCTCGCTTTCGCACGCTCTGCATCGTCTCCCTGTGCGTTTTCACGCATAAAAAAGTCCTTGTACCGCGAGGATACAAGGACTGATGTTACTCTGTAAACAGTCGAACGTATTTACCTCGGCGGGCTGCGACGCAATTAAACCGAAACGGTGCCTGCTTTCTGCGGTACTATGAAATTTTCCTGTACATTATACCGCCGTCAAGGCGATCTGTCAACTGTTTTTTGCTGTAAATTACAATTTCGCGAAGTTTACCTTCACGCCGGGGCCCATCGTGCTGGATACCGCAACGCTCTTGATATACTGGCCTTTCGCCGCAGCCGGTTTCGCTTTCACGATCGCGTCCATGAGCGCGGTGAAGTTTTCCGCAAGTTTTTCTTTGCCGAAGCTCTTCTTGCCGATCGGGCAGTGAATGATCGCCGTTTTGTCCAGACGATATTCCACTTTACCGGCTTTGACTTCCGCGATCGCTTTCGCGACATCCATCGTCACCGTGCCGGACTTCGGGTTCGGCATCAAGCCCTTCGGACCGAGCACTTTACCGATGCGGCCGACGACGCCCATCATGTCGGGCGTTGTGATTACGACGTCGAAATCAAACCAGTTCTCCGTCTGGATCTTCTGGATCATTTCTTCCGCGCCGACATAATCGGCACCAGCCTGCTGTGCGATGTCTGCACGTTCACCCTTGGCAATGACCAAAACTTTCTTGCTTTTGCCCGTGCCGTTAGGAAGAACGAGAACGCCGCGGACCTGCTGATCCGCCTGACGGGGATCGACGCCGAGGCGCACGTGCAATTCGATGGTCTCATCAAATTTTGCTTTTGCCGTTTCGACGACAATATTCATCGCCTCGTCGACGTCGTATAATTTGGAACGATCGTATGCCTTTAAGCTGTCGGCATATTTTTTCCCGTATTTCATTTATTTTACCTCCTTGTGGTGCGTGCGAGATGTGATCTCTCCCACATTCTCCTTAAATTACTCTTCGACGGTCACGCCCATGCTGCGGGCAGTGCCTTTGACCATGCTCTTCGCGGAATCGAGCGAAGTCGTGTTGAGGTCGGGCATTTTCAGCTTCGCGATCTCTTCGACCTGCGCGGCGGTGAGCTTCGCAACCTTATCGCGGTTGGGTTTTGCGCTTCCGCTCTCGATCTTGCACGCTTTCTTGATGAGCACGGGCACGGGCGGCGTTTTCAGAATAAAAGTAAAGGAACGATCCTGGTAGATGGTGATGACCACGGGAATGATCAACCCTGCCTGATCGGCGGTTTTCGCATTGAATTCCTTGGTGAAGCCAGGAATGTTGATGCCGTGCGGACCGAGTGTGGAACCGACGGGCGGGCCCGGGGTAGCTTTGCCTGCGGGCAGCTGCAATTTGACGACCGCAGTGATCTTCTTAGCCATAAGTTCTCCTCCTGAGATTGTGGTTTTAGCAAAGCGCCTGTAAAAATTTGCGCTTCTCCCACTTTATTCGAAAAAGGGGTTGTCCCTTATTCGTCCTTTTGTTCGGTCGGCGCAGGTTCCGTAAGATTGAGCTTGCGGATCTGCACATATTCCACTTCCACGTCGGTATTCCTGCCGAACATGAGCACGTTGACTTTCGCCTTCTGCGCCGAGTCGTTGAGCTCCTTGATTTTGCCGACGAATCCCGCAAGCGGACCCGCATCGATGCTCACGTCGTCACCCACCGCAAAGTCGGCGTCGATCGCGACCGATTCGAGCTGCATCTTGCGCACCTCTTCGTCTTTGAGCGGCAGGGGCCTGCCCTGCGGGCCCACGAAGCCGGTCACGCCGCGCGTGTTCGTCACCAAATACCATACCTGGTTGGAATAGATCATCTTGATAAAGACATAGCAAGGAAGAAGTTTGCGTTCAACGACCTTCTTTTTGCCGTTCTTTTCTTCGATGGTCTGCTCCATCGGAATTTTCAGATCGAATATGTTGTCTTGCAGATTGTTGTTTTCGATCAGACGCTCCAGGCTGTCTTTGACCATCGCTTCATACCCCGAATAGGTATGCAGGACGTACCACTTTGCCTGGCTTTCGAGAGAATTTTCCATACTCTCCTCTCTCCTTTATGCTTTATGCGCCGAGGTTCGAAATCAGTCCCAAAAGCGCGTTCAAGCCGTAATTGATAGCCGTAAATACGATCAAAAAGATCACGACGACCGCGATGACCACGCCCGTCGATTTTACGACTTTGCCGAACGACGGCCAGGTTACTTTTTTCAGCTCCGAGAAAACTTCTTTCAGCTTTCTGCCCATTCTCACAAAGATGTTGGGCTTTTTGACAGCGGTTTTTGCTTTCATTTTAACCTCTCAAAAATTTTCGCGCAGGCCGCGCTTTCGCACAAAGGCCTGCCTGTGCCGCACATTCTTGCACGGCGCCTCCCCTTATGCGATTATTTGGATTCTTTATGCGCAGTATGCTTTTTGCAGAAAGGGCAATACTTGTTGAGCTGCAATCTTTCCGGATCGTTTTTCTTATTTTTCATACTGTCATAATTCCTGTGCTTGCATTCGGTGCACTCGAAAGTGACTTTTGTTCTGTTTATAGCAGCCATTTTAAAAAAACTCCATGCAAAAAAATCACACCCGGGCGGTGTGTTCTTAAAGTCTATCATAAAGTTTTTGCCTTGTCAATTATTTTTATCGCCGAAAGTACATTTTTCTTCACTTGTGCCGCATTTTGCCCGAAAAATCCCGCTATTTTTGTTTTTTTGGCTTTCCCTGCCCAAAATCCTTGCCCTTTGCCTACTTTCTGTTTATAATATTAGCGATATCTTATCTGAAAAGCAACGCACTGCCTATTATAATAATAAGGAAAGGAGTATATTATCATGAACGCAATGAAGATTCGCGAAGGCGTCTATTGGGTGGGCGCCATTGACTGGAACCTGCGCAATTTCCACGGTTATGAAACCGAAAAAGGTTCATCCTACAACGCATATCTTATCATCGACGACAAAATAACGCTCATCGATACGGTAAAAGAAGGGTTCGAAAGCGAAATGCTTTCCCGAATCGCATCGGTGATCGATCCCGCAAAGATCGACGTGATCATTTCCAACCATGCAGAACCCGATCACAGCGGCTGTCTGCCCGCCGTTTTGAAAGTCGCCAAACATGCAAAAGTCTACACCGCCGCAGGCGCGGGCGTGAAAGATCTGACCGCATACTACGGCGATCTCGGATACATCGGCGTCAAAGCGGGCGAAACGCTCAGCATCGGAAAGCGTACGTTCTCGTTCGTTCCTACGCCCATGGTACACTGGCCCGACAACATGGTCACGTTTATGACCCCCGATAACATCCTGTTTTCCAACGATGCGTTCGGCCAGCATTACGCATCCGATGAACGCACCGATACCGAATGCGATCTTCCGGAAGCATTTATTCAGGCGCGCAAATACTATGCGAACATCGTCCAGCCTTACGGCATGCAGACGGGGAAAGCCCTCGCCGCCTGTGCAAACCTTCCCATCGAAACGATCTGCCCCAGCCACGGAATTATTTGGACAAAACATATCCCCGAGATCCTTGCCCTGTATAAATCGTGGGTCGCAAACGAATATGACGACACGGTCGCCATCGTTTACGATACAATGTGGCACTCCACCGAAGCGATGGCGCATGCGATCGAAAATGCGTTCCTCGCCTGCGGACTGAAACCCCGCCTCTATAACTTGCATTACAGCCACAATTCCGATATCATTTCCGACGCCATGACGGCGAAATACATCGCCGTCGGCTCACCTACGCTCAACAACAACATGATGCCCTCCGTGGCTTCCTTCCTGACTTATTTCAAAGGTCTGACGGGCAACAAGAAAAAATTTGTGGCGTTCGGTTCGTACGGATGGGGCGGCCAGTCTCCCGACCAGGTATTCGAAGCCCTTTCCGCAAGCAAATGCGAAGCGCTTCTGCCCGCGATCCGCATTGCGTACAAGCCTTCCCAAGAACAGCTCGACAAAATTACGCAGGACGTGGCGGACGCCATCCGCAATAATCAATAAATCAAAACAGCAAAAAGCCGCGGCGCGCAAATTGCGCGCCGCGGCTTTTTGCTTATTCGGAAAGAAAACTCAAACAAGATCTCTCCGAATTTGTTGTGGTTTTCTTGCGTACGTCTCTTTTATTTTGCACACGCCGCAATCATGCTTCTTCTTGGGCGGCGTTCCCGAAAAAGGACGCCAGCTGATTCCCCCTGCCGATGAGCGTCATGTTTTTGTCGTACGTCTTATCGCTGTGCGGGTAATAGTACCCCAACGCCTGAAAGTCCGAATCGTATGCCGTCTGCCGATTCGCCGCACCCGAAAGAATATATCCGACGATTTTCATGTTGGTATCGTAAAACCTCTGCATTTCGCACCTCCCGCTCCCAATATACCGCATAAATGCCTTTGGCGCAAGGATGTGTGCCATTTACTTTCCGCCCGCATCCTCGATGGCGGGCAAAGCCTTCGATCTTCTCTTTTTCCCTCCCTTTTTCGGGCGTTTCGGACGAACAAGCGGATGATTCTCGTCCGTACCCGATAAAAATCCTTTCCCGAAATCGGAAGCGGGCAATTCGGCGCCCGCCTGCGCGCAAATATAAAATTCGCCGACAAGGCGCACTCCCTCCGCGACGGCGCGCGCAAAAAGAAGATCGGCATCTTCCCGCGAAAAAAAAGTCGGTTCGCTGGGATTATGCCATTCGCGGCCCTCCGCATTGAGACATTTTTCGTCAATGTCCGTGCGGCGGCACAAGACGGACAGCGTGTGCGACGCATGGAACAATCTTTCCGCTTTGTCCAGAAATTTGCGCTTGCGCAGTTTTCTGTCCCGAAACAAGCGTTCAAACAGGTAAAAGCGCGAAAGAGAGCGCAAAAAAGAAGAATAGGAGAAATTTTTCCTGCCGCGGTCGCGGCAGACGCCGCGGATCAGCTCATACAGAGCGCGCGCATCGAGATCCCTTTTCCGAATCGGATACACGTATTCATTGACGGGGATCCCCGCATACTTTTGCACAAAATATGAGTCGAGGTCACTCTCTATATACGCATGCCAGCGAACGCGGCGGGAAGGTTCCCTTTCGATCCGATATTCGGTTTGTCCGTACACAAAAGGATGAAACACAATATCGACCGCATAGTGCGTCACGTAGCCGAGCGCATACGACATTGCTGTTTTGTTGCCCGCTGCACCGCGGCAAAGCGCATTGAAAAACGCGCATATTTCCTCGTTATGCATATATTTGCCGAGATTTTCGGTCTTTCCGTCCAATACGCGCAGAAAGTAAAAGACGTCGCCGCCCTGCGCGCCGATAAAATAAGCGTTCGGGTCGGCAATGCTCTCGCGCACGTTTTCGGGCAAAGCTTCCAAAATGCGTTCGGCGAGGATCTGATGGGTATATTGTGCGGCCATGCTTTACCCTCCTTGCAAAATCGTATCGCTTCCGCTCTTTTAGTATACTCTTTTTTTCGGTTTTTGTTTATCGATTTGCACATTTTTTAGGACGCGACTCATCTTTTGCATATATGTTTTGACCGAAATGTGCGCATCGTTTCAGAAAACGACAAAGCGTGCCCGCAAACCTGAACGGGCACGCAAATATTTTATATTCCTTTCGGGCGGTGCCGAAAACAAATTCGTCAAACTGTTTCCGCGCTTCAAAACAGGCGCGCAGTCAGCGCGTGACCGTTACCTTTTTCAGGGCGCGGGGCGTATCGGGAGAAAGTCCTCTGCCGCAGCTGACTTTGCAAGCCAGCATCTGCGCCGCAAGCGTAAGGGCAAAAGACGTCTCGGCCTCGTTTGCGCCGCCGGGAACGGCTGCAACATGTGCCGCGATGCCGGCGAAAGCATCCGCGTCGTCCGTAATTATGTAAAGATCCGCGCCCAACTCTTCCATCTTCCGCGCACATTGTACATAATCGGCACGGTGCACGCTGTCTGTGCCGGGCACAAGACTGCACTTAGAAGCAAACAGGATCACCTTCGTGCCCTTGCCGATCATCGCCATAGGCCCATGATAAAAATCCGAACTGTGATATGCGCGGGCGCGGATATAACAGGTTTCCTGCAATTTCAACCCGCACTCGAACGCTATGGCCGACATCAGCCCGCGCGCAAGCACAAAACAATCCTCCGCGCCGATAAACGAGCCGGCGATCCCATCGATCGCGGCGTCAATGGCGGGCAGACTCTGCACCAGTTTTTCACTCAACGTGCCGTTGATTTTCGGTCCGCCCAGGCAATTGGCGAGCAGCGCCGCCAAGAAAAGCTGACAGGTAAACGTTTTGGTTGCGGCAACGCTCTTCTCCTCTCCCGCAAAGCAGCACAGATGGAACCGCGCCTCGCGCGCAAGCGGACTCGTTACGTCGTTAGTGATCGCCACGGTAACTGCCCCGCAAGCATTGCCCTGCCGCACGATTTCCAGCACGTCCGCCGCTTTGCCGCTCTGCGAACACCCAACGACCAACGCACGCCCCAAACGAAGTTTGGCCCCATACATCGTCACGGTGCTGGGCGCACCGCTCGCGACAGGAATGCCGACAGTGCTCTCCACAAGATACTTAAACCAAAGCATCGCATGATCGCTCGTGCCGCGCGCCGCCGTATAAATACAGTCGATATCCGCACCCTTTACCGCCGACGCGATCGCCGAAAGCGTTTCCGCATTTTTCGATGCGAGATCATGCAAGAGTACAGGCCCTTCGTTCAGCTCTTTCCACATTAAAGTATTTTTATAGTTCATAGCTCTTCCTCTCCGTAAAAATCTTATCAATCTTGGCCTTTGCCCGAATAGCGGCGCTTACACTTTCGGGGAAAACTCTGCAAGTTTTTCCGCCACGGCTGCACGAAAACGGTCAATATATCCGGTAATGTACGCCGTTATATCGGTGTCCTGCTCCATGAGAGGCGTCAGATCCATTGCGTAATTGAGCGCGCTGTATGTATCGCACGCATGGCTTGCCGAAAACGTCGCGTTCGCAAGCCTGCGGCCCTCTGCCGCAAGTTCATAACGCTTGCCTCCGACGATCTGACTGTCAAACACGCCCGAAAGGCAGCGCGCAATATTCGGATGAGCACCGCAGTCGAGAAAAACCTTTTCTTCGTCACACATCCAGTCGAGATCCCGCCATACTTCACAGCCATACACCTTTTCGGGCCTCTCTTCGGGAGAAAGCATGCGCAGTGCCGCTATCACACGCAATGCCGTGGCAATGTGCGTATCATGCTTGTCCGCAAGATTGTGTGTGTATACGTAGCGCGGATGTGCCGCCCGCAAAATATCGGCAAGTTCCCTGACGATCGAGCTGTCCGAACGATCTTTCACCTGTTTGGAAGGATGGCCGAGAAGCAGTTGAAAACTGTATTCGCCGACAAAAGCTGCCTTCTTCTGCTCTTCAATGCGAACGGCCTTCATATCTTCGTCGGTGTAATCGGCATACAATCCGCTGCGAGGACTTCCGGCACCGTCCGTCACGACGACGCCGGCAAACCATTTGTCACACCTGCCGAAGCACTCGGCTATGGGCGCGTACGCCATAAATTCAATATCATCCTGATGAGCAGATACGCACAGATGTGTCGTACGGGAAAATGCCTCCGTTTTTTCTGCTCCGTCAGGGATAAACAAAACTGCTTTTTCGTTTTCCTGCATCATATTACTCCTGCGTTTTGGTTTTGCTTCATTTTGGGTTTATACCTCACGGCGAAGACCTCTTCCGAGATAAACTCAGCATCGATAGGTCGAGAACAGCGATTTCTCTGCCTTAAAGATTGTACAGTCCGACACTGATTTTGACTGTGGAAAAATCGATCGCCGCGACAAATTGATAGAGAAGTCAGAATTTTTAGTCCCGTACCGATTGCGGGACGGAAGTCTTGCTGTCCGCCGGAAGCATCTCTCATTCTAACAGCGCTATTAGCATTATAAATATACATACATTATAAATCAATCAACAATAGAAATCAACAATTTTTTGCTGTTCTTCAAGGTTCTTTCCGATAAAACGATCTTATCGGCACGAAATCCGCCTGCTTCGGGAGCGATCTCTCTATCTCTAACAATTCACACACCAAACAAAAAGGGAGCCCTATGGCTCCCTTTTTGTTTGGTGCGAGTAATCGGATTTGAACCGATACGGGATCGCTCCCGAGGGATTTTAAGGCTGTTGCACTTTCCGTAATACACAATATACCCCATAAAACACAACGACTAACCACAATATGTAGTGGTTAATTCTTATTGTCCCCAAAAGTCCACAATATATAGCGCAGCCATTCTTCCGAAAAAAGTCATAATTGTTAAGGATTTTAACAGTAAATCATATAGATTTTGACTAAACTACCCTCCTCAGTCCCATGGAATTTTTATTATATCTGCCAAAGATAAACTTATCATCATAATTTACATTTTTCAAATTCACAAAAAAATCGGGTATCAGGCTTTAGTACCCGCATCTAATTTAATTTCTTGACTTGTAATATTAGATGTAAATATATTTTATGTCATTTAGCGGGATAATGACACGAAATAAAACCTATATCGTTGGTGCCTTCTAAATATTTAAATAAGCTTAATATATAAATTTGTATTATTTTTGCAAATTTAGTGTTTAAGCTATTGATTTTTTGCGTATAATGTATTACAATAAATCTATAGTAGTAACGAGGTATATTATGTTAGTAAATTTCCGCTTTAAAAATTGCCGCTCATTCCTTGATGAAAATACTCTCAGTATGGAGGCAACAAGCGACAACGAACTTCGCGAAATAAATACATTTAGCGTAGACGAGAAATTGATGACAAAAGGAGAAAATGAACTGCTTAAGTCTTCAGTTATTTTCGGCAGCAACGCATCAGGCAAGTCTAATGTGCTTAAAATTCTTACCTATATGCGTAATGTAATCAGCTCCTCAGCTTCTGTTTGGCCGATTGTGCAAGCTAACGAACCTTTTGCTTTCAGACAAAATGCTGACAGCGAAGAAAGTCTGTTTGAAGTTGAGATAATTCAGAATAATACATTCTATCGATACGGCTTTACCATTTTACACGGTACCATAAATAGAGAATGGCTGGACCGCAGAACAGAGCGTCTTACGTCCGTTTTCAAGCGCGAAGGAAAAACGTTAGAGATAACGGGATTAAATAAGCAGGCGACGAACCTTATAAATATTTCACCCACCACGTTATTTATTTCCGTAGCCAATAATTTCCATTTGGATATAGCTCCTTATATTACAGATGTAATGACTTGGTTCAGAAACTTAATGATTGTATTCAGCAACAACGCAAACAGTCTGGACATTTATACAGTGAATAACGGAAAATATCGTAAAGAGGCCTTACGAATACTTAAACTTGCAGATATTGGCATAAAGGATATTAAGATAGTAAAAGACAAAGTAGCCAATATGAACGATATTAATGATATTTTGCGTTTTAACACTCAGATGCAAACCAACCCCGCATCCGTCGGAGAGTTAAAACAGGAAGCCACCGACCTTTATAATATAGATGCGGATACCACTTTCGATGTGTATGACGAAAAAGGTAAAATAAAAGGGCAGAAAAGTATTATGCTCTTTAAAAACCGCGGTTTCCACTCCGAAGGTACAGAAAGAATGTTGCTCTACCTGGGTTGGATTCTTGCCGCTCTTGATAACGGGTATGTACTTCTTATCGATGAAATAGATTCGAGGCTTCATTTTCTTGTAACCGACTATATAATCAAGCTGTTCAACTCAATCGATTCTAACCCTAAAAACGCACAACTTATATGTACAGCACACAACATAATGCTTATGGATGAAGGCCTGCGCCGTGACCAGATTTACTTCACAAGTAAAAACGCTTACGGCATAAGCATGCTTTCATCTCTTTCGGATTATAAAAATGTGCGGAAGAGCGATTTGTTCAGTAAAAAATATCTTGCCGGCTTCTATACAAAACTTCCCGACATAAGGAATGAAGGTTGAGGTACAACAATGGCAAGAAAATCAAACATAAGACAGACAAGGGATAAGTTTATAATTCTAACCAACGGTGAACAGTCTGAAACTAACTATTTCAACCTCCTGAAATCACGCAAAAGCATTTACGATGTAGAAGTCAAATTTGTCAATGCCGATCCGATAGGCTTGGTAGACAATGCCGAAAAGCTGTTGCCGTCAGCCAATCAGATTTGGTGTGTATTTGATATTGATTATACATATAAAGACAAGCGATTGCTTCCCGCGTTAAATAAAGCAAAAAAGATAGGCGTAAAAATAGCTTATTCTAATATGGCTTTTGAAGTATGGCTGATTTCTCATTTTCAACAATGCGAAAAACATCTTGAAACAAAAGACCACGCCGAAATACTGACAAAATTACTTAAACAGGAAGGCTATGCATTTGAGTACAAAAAATCGGACGACGCTGTATTGAAGAAGATTTTTATTCCAAAATACAAAGAAGCAACTACAAATGCTAAAATCGTGTTTCAGAAAAAAGTAAAACAGTTCAGGGAAACTCACGGAGAAAATGCTGATTTCTCTATATGGGAATGGAACTCAAGCACAAACATTTTTAAGCTCATTGAAGCTTTGCAATTATCGCACTAAGTATAATAACGGGCAGACAAGATATTGCCTGCCCGTTATTATATCACTTAATAAAACAATTTTTAACCATAGTATGCCGTTTTATATATAAAGATGAGCATATAAGCGACCTACTGCTGTTACATCAATTTTACATATAATTACAGAGGACGAACCAACACATATCCTCACTTTAATATATCAATCGGCGGCAGCTTTGCCTCTTTGACGGTTACCCCTAAAATTTCAG
The DNA here is from genome assembly GCA_944328495.1 of uncultured Clostridia bacterium. Lineage (GTDB taxonomy): Bacteria > Bacillota > Clostridia > Christensenellales > Borkfalkiaceae > Borkfalkia. The sequence continues at coordinate 44,493 of CALVHR010000006.1, read as the reverse complement.
CAAACGTAGGACATTCCTGCATTATACTGACGCCGTTTACGCGCGCCCCCTGACGTATATTCGGACCGCAGGCAATGAACAGCGTTTTAGGTCCTTTTGAAGGGTGATAGCCGTGATTTGACTTATAATAATGATAATCGGGAGAATTTACAGATATGACTGTTTCTCCTGAAAGAGCATTGCCGAGCGATACGCCCTCCACGGTTTCCACCACGAATGCAAACGGACCGGCAAGACCTTCTTCTGCCGCCTCCTCCTGCGTAAATATCCTTTCAATCTTGTCGGGATATTCATTCGCTATATCGACAAGCGCCCTGTATACACGATTTTTATCCTCCTCGGTTGCGCCATCTTTCATTATGATAAGCCCCGAGAAACCGCAGGAAAACGAGTATGCCGTATAATCGGTAATCAGACCGTCTTTCTGCCCGAGTATGCCGCGCTTATTGAGTTCGACATTGATGTTGAACTGTTCTTTTACGCAGATCTGCCCATGGTCGCCGACGATGGCAAAATTTGTTTCCTCAAATGTTCCCGCGCGCTTTGATGCCTCTATGATCTTTCCTATGAAACCATCGGCACGGGCAAGGGCAAGCCTGACCTTTTCGCTGTTATTGCCGTTCTTATGTCTTACCGCATCAAGGGTAATTATATGATGCAACAACAAGTCAGGATTGAGATTTTCAATCATATCGCAGACGATTTCCACATTGAAAGGGTCGACGTCAATAGACTTGGAAAAGTCAAAAGGCGCAACATACTTATCATAATAGCGTTCCATTGCATTGGGCGTACAGCTTGCCGCATAGCTTTCACGTACGCTGGGAAAGAGATGGGGCCAGATTTCCGCCACATTCCATTCCGCTACATTTCCGCCCGTTCCGCCCATAGACGGCCACGTACAACAACAGGTCTTAAGCCCTGCCTTTTTTGCCGCATCAATGAGGGTTTCACAGCGAATGTTACTGCTTTCCCACATCCAATTAAATCCGATAACGTTCCAGTTACTGTCCGCATTGGGCGCATAGGGATGCTGGTTATGAAATACGCCGTGTACAGCAGGCGTTGCTCCCGTTATTATGCTTACATGGTTTACGTTGGTAAGTGTAGGATATACCTCCCTTACCCCCGTTACTACCGCCCCGTTCTCCATAATATAGGAAAAATTAGGCAATGTCTTTAAAATTTCAATATCCTGTGACTCCAACGCATCGACCGATATTATATACAACTTATTTTTCATTTTAACTAAAGCGATATCCGCCCCTCCGATTATTTGAGTAAATCTTCGACCTTTTTTGCTGCATCGGCAAGCGTCGTATCGACATCTGCACCGGACACCCAGATAGCATCGAGAGCGTTGAGCACGGAATTTGATGCCTCGCCGTCGGGGACGCTCTTACCCTTCGCATAGGGAAGCTGGTCTGCAGCAACCTTAAAGGCAGGATTTTTTGAATAGAATTCTGTCATTACAGCGTCAGATGTTGCGCTTTCCCTTGTGGGAAGATAACCAGTAGCCGTGCTGAGTTCTATGGTATTTTCCTTACTGGTCATAAACTTGATGAATTCCCATGCAGCAGACTTTTCGCGGTTGCTGTTGCCTACGGGGACAACGAGGTTTGCACCGCCGGATACGGTTGCCTGCTGAGTACCCTTGGGCATGGGGCATACCGCAAGTTCAATTCCTGCTTTCTGAGCATATGACTGGATTGTTGTAAGACCGCCAGTCGAATAGAAGAACATACCCATCTTCTTCTGGGTGAAACCGCCTACTATGGTTGTAAGATGGTTTTCCATAACTATGAGCGATGCCGCACCTTCCTCTTTGAGGTCAAGGTAGTTATTGATTATATTCTTTGATGCGTCGCTTGCAATATTTGTCTTTGTCATTTCATCGTTGAATACCGACGTGCCATAGCTGAGCATTATGCTGTTATATAGCCACATCCACGTAAAAGAAATAGTGCCAAGCAGACCCGTCTCGGTATGAACTGTCGAGCAGGCATCGAAAAATCCGTCCCACGTTGCAAGGTCATCGGTCGTAAGACCTGCCTGCGTGAGCAAATCCTTGTTCACATACAATACAGGCGTACTCTTGAGGAAAGGCACTGAATAGAGCTCGCCATCATAGTAAGCATCTTCCATAAACCCCTCATAGAAGTCGTCAAGGTCATATGTATCCTTATCTGCCTCGGCAAACCCATCGAGGCTTTCAAGAACTCCGTCCTCAAGAAATCTGTAAAGATATACGGTATCGAGAGCTACGACATCGGGCTGAGTAACGCCCTGAATTGCCGTACTGAGCTGATTTGCCGTATCGATTACGCTGGGCTGAGATGTTGCCACAACGGTGATGTTCTTTTCCTTGCCAACCGTCTCGTTGAACTCGTCGACCAATGCCTTATTAGCCGTATCGACCGCACCGGTATAGCCGTACCAGAAATCGATTGTGACGGGTGCGTTAGGATCTTCAGGTTCGCCGCAACCAACGCCGGCAATACACAGAGCTGCCGCAAGAGCACATGTACCAATTACTTTTGCAAAATGTTTCATAATCTATATCCTCCTAAAAAAATGAACCTAAAAATTACTTTTCACCCGTATAGGTGAATGCCTTGATTATCTGTTTCTGCGCTATGAGGAACACTATAACGACAGGTAAAATCATGAGTATGTTGCCTGCCATGACATAGTGCTGAGTTATTCCCACTTCAATATTCTGCAATCCCGTTATGCCTACGGGCAATGTCTGAACCTCATCGGTAGTAGTCATAACAAGCGGCCAGTAATAGTCGTTCCATGTAGTGATAAACGTAAACAGTGCAAGCATTGCAATGGTAGGCAATGCCATAGGGAGCATTATTCTTCTTATAATCGTAAACTCGCTTGCTTTATCAAGCCGAGCCGCCTCTAAAATTTCTTCAGGTATCTGCATGAAGCTCTGACGGAGCATGAATATGCCAAATCCGCTTGCTCCAAAGGGCAGTATCAGCGTCATAATATTGTTTATGAGTTTAAGCCTTGCAAACATCAGATATACGGGAAGGAAAGTCAGCTGGGCAGGCAACATCATTGTAAGAAGCGTTATCGAAAATAGTATTTTCTTTCCCTTGAAACGATATCTGGCAAAGGCATATGCGGCAGGTATTACGGTTATAAACTGCAATATCATTACCGAGAAAGTTACAATCAGACTGTTCTTGGTGTAGTGCCAGAAATCGATACTTTCAAACGCCTTTACAAAGTTATCCCACTGCGGGGCGCTTACCCAGAAAAGAGGCGGATTCTGCACTACCTGATTTGCGCTTTCTACTGCGGTCAGAACCATCCAATATACGGGAACAAGAAAGACTAACAGCAGAAATATTATCCCGATAGCGTAAAGAAATCCCGTTACAACTTTTTTTGTGATGTTGATGGCACTGCGTGCAGATGTCTTAGGTCTTATACCTACTCCTCTTCTTACTGCGGTTAAATCTTTCGTACTCATCTGTAATACACCTTCTTTGCAAGAACTTTGAAATATAGAAGCGTAATAATTGCTATGAACACCATCAGAATGACGCCTGCTGAGGACGCATATCCGAAATCGAAATACTCACGGGCGTTCTGGTACACAAAATACACGAGCGTAGTCGTATCAAATTTACCTGCCGTCATGAGTTTTATCGTCTCAAAGTTCTTGAGTGCTCCGATAATGTTTATCAGCACAAGGAAGAACACTGTGGGCGAAATCATGGGCAACGTTATGCGGAAATATGTCTTTACAGATGAGGAATTATCGAGCTTAGCCGCCTCATAATAATGCTTTGGAATTGCATTCAGCGCGGCAATTATGATAATTGCATTGTAGCCAAGCGATTTCCATACGGATACGATAGCTATCGAAAAAATCGTAACATTGGGGTCGGTCAACCAGTTTACCTCACCAAGTCCGAACCAACCGATTATATAGTTGAAAAGTCCGTAATCGGCATCCATCATCCACATCCACACAAACACAACCGATACGGTGGATATTACATAGGGTGAAAAGGCTATTTGCTGAACAATTTTATTGAGCCTTGTAGGTCGCTGTAACAAAAGAGCCACAAGCATTGAAAAAACCGTCGTAAGCAGAACGACTATGACCATATACACGACGGTATTTTTCATAATCGGACCAAACTCGGGATTATTGAAGAGCTTTATAAAATTTTCAAAGCCTACGAAGGTCATATCGCCGATTATGCTGCGGTCAAAAAAGCTGAGTACGATTATGTAGATGAGCGGATAAATTGCAAACACCGCAAAGAATAACATGCTCGGCAGAATGAAGAGGTAGGGCTTTGCCTTTCTCATCCCCGGTTGCAGGGGTTTAAGTCTGGCTGTTTTATTCATATATTCGTTCCTCTTGCTCATTGAAATAGCACAGATTTGCTCTTTCGACATAGAAATTTTGTCTGCCTTCAGGTCTGCAAGCAGAAGTAAAAGCTCGCATGAAAATTATTTCATCGCCGCTGAGCGCCTTTATAACCGTTTCCGCACCGAGCATTTCGGTAGACGCCACATCACAGCTTATACAGAAGTCATCGTTATTTTTCTTTTCAAGCATTACATTCTCGGGACGGAACCCTACATATGCACACCCTTGAGGCACAGATATATTGCTCTTACCTGACGATATTACGTTCATGGCAGGCGTTCCTATAAATTTTGCACTGAACACGTTTCTGGGCTGTTTATACATTTCTGCCGGTGAGGACATCTGCATTACCTTACCTTTATTGAGAAGGACTATGTCGGTAGCCATGCTCATAGCCTCTACCTGGTCATGCGTCACATAGACAAATGTCGTGTTGAGCCTTTTGTGAAGAGCTATCAGGTCCGTCCTTATCTGATTGCGAAGTTTTGCATCAAGGTTGGAAAGAGGCTCGTCCATAAGAAATATATCCGGCTTTTTAACCATTGCGCGTGCAAGCGCAACCCTCTGACGCTGACCGCCCGAAAGATTTTGCGGTTTGCGGTTGAGATATTCGGAGATATCAAGCAATGAGCATACCTCTTCAACGCGGGCCGCAATTTCCGCTTTGGGTATTTTACGGTTTTTAAGTCCGAATTCTATGTTTCCGCGTACCGTCATGGTCGGATAAAGCGCATAATTCTGGAATACAAATGCTATGTCGCGATTTTCAGGTGGAACATTGGTCATATCTTCATCATCGAACAATATCGTACCCGAAGTCTGCGCTTCAAGTCCCGCTATCATCCTCAGTATTGTCGATTTGCCGCAACCCGAAGGTCCTAAAAGTACGGTAAAGCTCTTGTCCTTTATTTCAAGATTGAGATTTTCAATTACGGGGGCATTCTTTCCGTATGCCTTGTCTATGTTTTGCAAAATAATACTACTCATCTGTCTTTCCTGTAAAAAAGTTATATCTTTCGTGTGTATAGTTCTGTTATCTCAGCGCGTTCTTTGTCGGTTATCGAATACTCTTTTAAGAAGAACTCCGCATAGTCTGAATACTTTGCCTTTATCGCCGACAATGTCTTTTCAATACACACCTGTTCTACACAGTAAAACCTTATTATCTTATCGGCTCTTTGCTCGCCTGTCTTTGATTTAAGCAAATCATAGACCCTACTGTTTATCTTTTGTCTGTATTGATTAGACAACATATAGTCGCTTATAGCCTTCTCTTCGCTGCAGCCAAGCAGAATGAGTATGAGCGCAGCCAGAACGCCCGTTCTGTCCTTGCCTGCCGTGCAGTGAAAGATAAATGTCCTGCCCTGCCTCATACTGTCAAACACCTGAGAGTATGCGCTGTTCTTAAAGGCAATTACTTCATATAAAGATTGTACTTTATCAATTAACCTGTTGAGCATATCATCATCCGCTTTCATCACAAGCTCTTCAAGGGCAGCAGGTTCAAGAACCGTACCAATATCAGGCAGGGCTGGCACCGAACGAATGACAGCAATAGGCTCATCGGGTCGGGCAATCTGCTCTGCGTTGCTTCTGAGGTCAAAGACCTCGTCAATGTGCAGATTATTCAAATATTTACGTTCCTCATCACTCAGATTTATAAGCGCATCAGAACGAAAAATTTTGTTTTTTATTATTTCTCTGTTATTATCGGTCACAATACCGCCTAAATCCCTGAAATTATCCATACGAATATTTACCTGAATGCGTTAAATTTTTTCTATATTATCAGTGTTTTTTCTTTGCATACTAACGCACAAACACTTGAACTAATTCAGACTGCATAAAAATTCTATCACGCCGATGTAATAATCATTACACTAACTTGTCCAATAGATGTAATTTATTGTATATAAACTGTAATACTTTTGTATTGCCTACCAATTGCATTAACACATTTAAGACGATTACATTGATCTAAAACTTGAATAGCCTCAAAGTTGAAAAGAAATATATTAATTGTTTATCCTGATAATCAAGTACCGCTACCACAGAGGAATGTATCATGCAAGATACAGAAGAGACGGATACGACATCGAGGTTGCATCTAAGGACTTTCAGATCATGAAGCAGAAGTTTATTGCAGCGCTTTTGAAGCAGACGACGCAAAAGCCGTCCAAGACGCCGCTGATGAGTGACTACCTCGATATTTGGCTGAAAGAGAAAAAGCCGTCCTTAAAAGACGGCACATATAAGAGCTATTTATTGCTTATCAACAACACTATTCGCCCTGCTTTCGGTCAATTACATATAGACCGCATAGGCAGAAAAGATATTCAGGACTTCCTGTTGCAGCTCGTCGAACAGGATAAAAACCGAACGGCACACAAAGTAAGGCAACTGCTCGGCGCGGTATTCTCGATTGCCGTTGAGGACTACGATTTCAAAAACCCGATGATCAAAGTCAGATTGCCGCACTACGAAGTCAAGAAAGGTTCGCCTCTTTCCAAAGCCGAGGAGAAAAAACTAATAGAATTTGTAAAGGAAAACCGACACCTGTCGGCTACCTCTTCCCTTTTGATTTTGCTCTATACAGGTATGCGCATAGGCGAACTGCCGTCCATGACCATAGAAAATAAGGACGGATATACCTACATAGAATGTCAGACGGGCAAGACGTGAAAGGGATATGCCGCCGTCAGAAGAAGAATACCCATATCTCCCATGTTCAGAAAGGTTTGGGATTTAATAGACTTTGAGAAAGGAAAAGCCGCAGCTCCCAAGACCGTGCAGGAAACACTTAAAAGAGTATTCCCTGACAGGCACGTCCATGAGCTAAGATACAGCTTTATCAGCCGTTGCAAGGAATGCAGTTGCAATTTGGAGCTTGTAATGCTGTGGGACGGACACGAGTTCGACAAAGACGTAAAATCGTCCAAAGTAGATAGAGGTTACACGCAATATTCCGACGAAGTTTATTTCGGCGATATTGAAAAAGTGATTTATGAGCTATAACAAAAACGCCTGCCTAGGTTTTACCTCGGCAGGCTATTTTTATGTTGATTTCTTCAAAACTTGAAAAGACTCTATCAGCATAAAAATGGTCTGTTTCTCAAATTCAGACAGACCGAACCACTCGTTCATTATGGTCTGTTCTTCCTCTGACATCTGATACCCGGAATCGCCGCAAAAGAACCTCTCCAACGATATTTCCATAGCATTACAGACTTTGACTATATTCCCCATAGAGGGCATTGCTCCCTTTTTGAACCAATCATAGACAGAATTTGTAGAAATACCCGTCTGGGCAGCCAATTCATAATACGACCAGCCTTTTTTATCCATCAGCTCTTGAATGCGCTCGATAATATCTATCATTGTTCTGCCTCCTTTATTGCGCGAAACGCCTTGATTACATTGACAACCGCCACCTTCTCTTCGTTGGACAGCGATCGCCACTCGTTCAAAAAGCGTTCGTCCTGAGAGGAAGGCACCTCGTTATCCAATCCATGGAAAAATTGTTCTACGGTAATACCGAAAACCTCACATATTTTCTCTATATTAGCAAGAGTAGGCAATGCACCCGTTTTACGCCAATGATATACAGCGTTTGCAGAAACGCCTAATAACCTCGCAAGTTCGTTCTGGCTTACTCCTCTTTGGCTGCGCAATTCATCGATTCGATTTAATATCTGATTCACAATAAACCTCATAGAATACATAACTGTTAGATTGTTATGTAGATATCGGTTTAATTGTAAAGTATCTGGTAACTCTATATATAATTGTTCATTGCTAATCAACTATCAGTTTGATTGTGCTTTCGACAAAGGTTCTCTATATACGACAAAACTCGACAGACACAGAAATTGCAGTTATAGAACTAAACTGATATAATATACATACACAAAGGTAATGCGCATACCCGTGAAAAAATGAAAAGAGGTAACTTATCTATGGAAGAAAAAAAATTATGCCACTAACGAAAAAGAACTTTTACAAGAGATAAAAGCTATGCTCAATGATTACTTCGTTTGCTCTGTTTCGGAAGATAATGAAGATATTATTATGTCTCTTGAGAACGGACAGAAATTCAAATTACATATCAGCACGGCGACATAAAATAAAGGATGTTCAAACGAACACCCCCCTATTATAAAGCTAATCTTGTCCCCAAAATTTTCATAAATTTCAAATTAACATAAATATTTTATGCGTTTATGCAAAAATCACAGAAAAAGGGGCGTTTTTTGTCCCCAATTTGTCCCCAATGTTGATTTATAACAAAATAGCAAGGAAATTTTAACTAATTTCCTTGCTATTTTTGGTGCCCCGCGTGAAAACAAAGTTGAACTTTCGAGTTCTGCAAGGCTTATTGTTTCCTCTTTACCGTTGGCATTGTATATAATTTTTAAGTGGTCGTCATAAAGGTAAATTGCGTTGATAAATGTATCTATAATCTTGCGTTTGCCTTCCTGTGTGGTTATGTCTATCTTGCGGAAGTTGGAAAGTGCCATTTTGAAATGGTCTTGCGAGAAAATCGGAGCTTTAAGTTGCTCCTTAGCAATCGCGTCGCTAATCTCACGCTTTTCCTTTTCCAGCCCATCAAGTCGTTTCAATAGCGTTTCTGTCGCGTATCCCTTCTGCACGGCGTTGACGATATTTTCTATCTCTTTTTCCTTTTGTTTTAACTGCTCCTGCAATTTTGGAAGAATAGTACTTTCTGTGTACTGCAACTCGTACAGCTTTGCTGAAAGCCTTTCAATAATGTCGTCGTCTTTTAGGAATTCCATAGTCTTATAGACAATAAAATCTTCCAGCTTTGTTTTACTGACAGACTTCTTTTCGCATTGGTGCTTTTTCTGTCGAACACAGGCATAATAGCGATAGACGATTCCTTTCGTGCCGCTTGTTCCTGCCTGCGCAACCATCATTGCTCCGCATCTTCCACAGAAAAGTTTTGTGGTGAGCAGATAATCCTCATCTGCCGTATGCCTTGCTGGTGCCTTTGAGTTCTTGGCAAGTTCCAACTGTACTGCATTGAACAACTCTTCCGAAACAAGCGGCGGTACGCTGTTCGCTATCACCACACCCATGTGGTGGTATTCTCCGATATAAACTCTGTTAGAGAGCATATAGCGAATCGCATTGTATCTCAGAGCCTTACCGTTTGAGCGCGTTACTTTGCGCTCGTTCATTATGCGATATATTTCCTTTACGGTCTTTCCGTCATTGCATAACTTGAAAATCTCTTGGACAACGGGCGTAGCTTGCGGGTCAATATCGAGCTTGCGCTCATTATTTATAACATAGCCGAACGGAACGTTGCCGCCATTCCACAAGCCTTTTAAGGCATTCTCCTTCATGCCGCGCGTTACCTTTTCGGCAAGCTCGGCTGAATAGTATTCCGCCATGCCTTCCAAAACGCTTTCCAGCAATATGCCCTCGGAGCCTTCGGCAATCGTCTCCTTTGCAGAGATGACCTTAACTCCATTTTTGCGCAATAGTGCTTTATAATGAGCCGAATCGTAGCGGTTACGGGAGAACCTGTCCAACTTCCAGACGATAATGCAGTCGAAGGCGTGTTTGTAACTGTCTTTTATCATACGCTGAAATTCCGGGCGATGATCTGTCTTTGCCGAGAAGGCGCGGTCTATGTAGTTGCCTATAACCTGAATATCGTTATAGGTTGCATACTCCATACATTCGCGTATCTGACCTTCTATCGAGGCTTCGGTCTGGTTGTCGCTCGAATAGCGAGCGTAGATAACTGCTCTCATTATTTCTGTTCCTCCCGTAAGAGTTTTAGCACGGCTTCTTTGAGTTTGGCGTTGGCGGGAGATTTGGGGTCGAAACACATCTCCACAAACTGCTGCATCTTCTCGTCGTCGAAGGCTTTGGGGTTGTAGTCGTACAGCTTGCCCTGCGGCTTGTCCGTGCGCCCGAAAATGTAGTCGAGCGACACGTCGAAATAGTCGGCATACCACAACAAAATAGCATTCGGCACATCGCTTTGTCCGTTTTCATAGCGGAAAATAGCAGATTGAGCCACCGTGCCTATCTCGCTTGCTATAAAAGCCTGTGTTTTGCCTACGCCTTCGCGCAGGGTTCTTAATCTTTCTCCTATAATTTTACTGCTCATTCTGTCACTTCGTATATTATTATACGCGATTTTTAAATTAAGTCAATATGATAATCGTATTTACACGGGATAAAAGATTTGAAAAATTATATTGACAAAAGGCGCATTATAAGCTATAATAGAACAAATGTTATAGAACATATAATCTAAATAGAGGTGATAAAAATGCCGCCGAGAGCAAAATTTACAAGAGAGCAGATAGTAAACGCCGCATTGGAGATTATAAGGGAAAGTGGAACAGCCGAACTGACGGCGAGGGCTTTGGGTAAAAGGCTGGGCAGTTCCGCCTGCCCCATCTTCACCGTATTTGAAAATATGGAAGAAGTTATGACCTGTACAATAAAAGCGGCAAAGGCTCTCTATACCACATATATAAAAGAAGGTTTAAAGTCTACGCCTGCCTTCAAGGGTGTTGGTATGCAGTACTTGAAATTTGCTATCTGCGAACCTAAGCTGTTTCAATTACTCTTTATGACTGAACAACCTCAAAAGCCTACTATGGACAATGTGCTGCCCATAATTGACGACAACTATCCTGCTATTCTTAAATCTGTGGAAGATAGCTATTCGGTAAATGGACAAGGGGCGGAAAAAATTTATCACCACCTTTGGATATATACCCACGGCATTGCCGCGCTGTGCGGAACAAATACCTGCACTTTCACGCAAGCCGAGGTCGAAAAAATGCTGACCGAAGTTTTGACGGCGATATTGAAACAAATAAAAGGGGGTGGGATAGTCAATGATTGAGGCAAATCAAATTGTAAAAACTTATGGCTCGGGGCAAAGTTGTACGTACGTACTAAAAGGCATAGACATTAAAATTTCCGACGGTGATTTTGCTGTCATTCTCGGCGCGTCGGGTTCGGGGAAGTCCACCCTTTTAAATGTACTGTCGGGTCTTGAACGCCCCGACAGCGGTAAAGTCCTCTATGATGGTGTTGACATAACGGTGCTTTCGGATTCCGACCTCACCAAATTCCGCAAGGACAATATTGGCTTTATTTTTCAGCAATATTATTTGCTGCCCAATCTTACAGTTGAAAAGAATGTACGAATGGGCGCCGACCTTGCAAACAATAGAGATTACGGCGAGATTATAAAGGCTGTCGGGCTTGAAGATAAGGTAAAGAAATATCCGAGCGAACTTTCGGGCGGCGAACAGCAGAGAGTTGCCGTTGCCCGTGCGCTTGCAAAAAAGCCGAAAGTATTATTTTTGGACGAACCGACGGGCGCGCTCGACGAAGCTACGGGCAGGCAGGTTCTCGACTACATATCTCGTTTGCACGGCGAAAGCGGCTTCACAATCGTTATGGTCACGCACAATCAGAACATAGCTGAAATGGCAAATACAATCATTAAAATGAACAGCGGCAAGGTTTCACAAGTTTTAACCAATCCCGTTCGCAAGATGGCTTATGAAATCGGGTGGTAAATTATGATTATCAGCTCAAAAGACATTATAAAACTTTTCAGCATATCAATAGTCACCTGTTGCTCCGTATTTGTCTGCACTATGTTTCTAAATTATAATATCGACTTAGTCGCCATTGACAGCTCTAAGTTGTCAGAGGCAGGCAGGACTCTATATGAGGCGCAAGTTTCTATGGGTAAAATCACAGCCGCCATTACGGGAGGCTGTTTGGGTATAATCTCAGTTATTTTGCTTATCTTCTACGTTAAAAACTATATAGATACGCACGGCAGGGAGCTGGGAATATTAAAGGCAACGGGATATTCAAACATCTCTGTCGCCAGATATTTCTGGGTGTTTGGTATTAGCGTATTTGCGGGGTGCGCCGTGGGTTTTTGCGCGGCATATGCCTATCTTCCTAATTTTTATGAAGTTCAGAACGCGGATGGGATTCTTCCCGATATAGCCGTGCAGTTCCACTTTGTGCTTTTACTATGTTTGGTAATTCTTCCCTCACTCGCCTTTTGTGCGTTTGCCATAGTGTACGCCTTTTTGAAATTAAAGCGACCGACGTTAGATTTAATGTATGAACGCAGGCAGGCTAAAATCAAGAACGCAAAGGAGAGTTCAAAAGAGTTATCATTTTTGCAAAGCCTAAAAAGGGCAATACTAAGGAGCAAAAAGATACTCGTATTCTTTATCGCATTTTCGGCATTCTGCTTTTCTTCATTGGTGCAAATGTCAATGTCTATGATAGACTTAGCGAGCCAAACTATGGCGGGGATAATGTTTACAATAGGGCTTATACTCGCCTTACTGTCGTTGCTGTTGTCGCTCTCCGAAGTAGTCAAAGGCAATTCAAAAACAATAGCTATGATGCGTGTTCTTGGCTATGATAATAAGGCTTGTTCAAACACCATTCTCGGCGCATACCGCCCGTTTGCGTGCGTTGGTTTTATAATCGGAACACTCTATCAATACGCACTTCTCAAACTTATCATTACGTTTGTTTTCTATGATGTAGAGATTATGCCCGAATATAACTTTGACTGGATTGCACTACTCATTACTTCGGTTGCCTTTGTTGTAGTTTATGAACTGACGATGGTATTCTTCTCTCTTCGCATAAGCAAAACGCCGCTTAAAAGCGTTATGGCTGAATAATAAGAAAACTCGACAAAATATCACAAACAAATGTTTTTATTTCTATTGACTTGTGACAATAGAATATGATATAATACAAGAGTACAGGCGTAAAATTTGCCTGTACTCTTTTGCCGTACATTGAATTTAGGTATGGCGTTACCCCCCTCTGAGGGAGTGAGGGCGCATAACGAGATTGCGCCGCGGAGTTGTATGCTCCGAAGTTGCCGCGCGGAAAGAAGGCGCGGCGGGAACCAACCCGAGCCGTCTAGAAGATGAGCCATAACGGGGCTTTATAAGCATACGCTTTTTTAGGGGCAAAGCCTCGTTTAAGGTCAGTTTTTCGTCGGGCAGAGATGGGGTTATTTTGCGCTGCCGTTTTTTCAAAGCGAGCAGATTACCCCTTCACCCGAAAAAGATGCGCGATGAAAGGCTTTATAAGCGTACAATTTTTTTGTAGGCAAAGCCGTTTCAAGTCGCATTTTTGGACGTGCCGTTAAGGGTTTTTTCAGCGTACAATTTTCTGGACAGAGGCGAGCAAGGAAAAATCAAACGACAACTTAACAGAATGGTTGACCACCATAGAGCAATTTGAAGTTGCTAAATAAGGTACAAGTCGGTGATTACTTCAAAAGTGTCAGCGACTTTTTTATGCCCTTTTTCAGTTATCGCACCCATACCTCTTCGGCGTGGGCAAAGATAAAAATAAATCAATCTTGGAGGTGAATTATGAGTAGACAAGCAACACTCAGACCGCCGTAATAGCTCGGACATAGCGATGACTTACGGCAAAGCAAAAGCCATATTTCAGGAAGCAAACAGCAAGCAACCACTTTTTGTTTCGACGAGAAGTATAGCTCACTATACTTCGCAAGCGAAGTACCGTTCGCTCTGCCGAGGGCTTTTAACCAGTAAAATCAAGGAGGACAATGAAATAAGCTACTTAGTTTGTCACATGGAAAAATATCACAAGACGGACATTGCGCCCGTCGAACAGGAGAACGAGCGAGATGAGAGCTATCCTGCCAACAATCCGCAGATAGACTGCACTCGCACTCTGAACAACTACAATGTCATTAAGCGGCAATGCTCTTACACCCAGCACATCAACAACAGAATAGCGGAACTTGACTTGCCTACGAAAGTTCGCAAGGACGCAGTTATGATGTGTTCGTTTGTCGTGGGTTCGGACAGAGAGTTTTTCAGAAGTCTATCAGAACGGGAACAGGAAAAATTCTTTGCAGACTGCACCCGCTTCTTTGCGGACAGATATGGCGAAGAAAATATTATTTCCGCCGTAGTCCATATGGACGAAACTACGCCGCATTTGCATCTGAACTTAATCCCGATTGCAGATGGCAGGCTCTGTGCCAAGCAACTGTTTGACCGCAAGGCGCTGCAAACCTTGCAGACAGACTTTCATTCTGTTGTGGGCAAGAAATGGAACTTGCAACGCGGCAAGGAAGGCAGCAGTGCCAAGCACCTCGACACTATGTCGTACAAAGTCAAAAAGATGAAAGAAGATGCGGTCGCCGCCGTATTGCAGGCATCCGAGGCAGAAAGACGAAAAGAAGCCGCAGAGCAAAGCCAAGCCCACGTGGAACAGGCCATGCTTGAGCTTGAAGAAAAGCGTGAGCAATTACAACGCGAAGTTGCTCCTCTCCAAGCCGCAGCGGACGTTGCACAGGAATACAACGCAGGAAAACGTAAGCCGAACAAGAAAGACGTACCTGCACTTGCCGCTGACAACGCACGGCTCAGACAAGAGCTTGAATACAGCATTAAAGACCAGCACGACGTCTTTCAGCTCTATCAAAAGACCGAGCGAGAGAGGCTGTCGCTCCAAGAGGACGCCAAGACTTTGAGAGAGCTACGAGAGCAAGCGCCGGACAAACTTCGGGAAGCATTGGCAACTGCCGAGCAACGTAAGGCAGTAAAGCGCTCTACTCCCTTCAAAGGTTCGGGAACTGGATGGAGCAAATAAAACTGAATAAGCGCTAATAAGGAGGAAAACGTATCGAACAGAATACATAACTACGGGGAATGGCGAGAAAGAAACTAATTCAAACTGACTTTGATATTCCCGATTATCAGATAGAATCTCTTGCGAGAGTTCTGTTACCACAAGTCAGGGAGTATCTTCTGTCCGAACAAGGGCAAAAAGACTATGCCGAATGGTCGGCAAATCGACAACTGAATACAAAACTTAATAATAATTTATCCCTTTAAAAAGTACAGGGAACGCCGCCATAAGTTGCGGCGAGAGGAAACCGCTGAAAGTTGCGGTATAAAAGTTTAAAGTAATCTAATCAGATCAGGTTGCGCCGTAGAAGAAAAATACTATGATGATAAAAACGGCGAGGCGGGCAGAGCGAATTTTGCTCTGCCCGCTATTTTTATGTTCGGAATTCTTTAAATTCCTCAATATAGCAAAATAGCCCGAACATTCTTTTTACGATAAAGAAGTTCAAGCTATTATGACTTGGTGCTTGTGATCGGACTTGAACCGATACGATATTGCTATCGAGGGATTTTAAGTCCCTTGCGTCTGCCGATTCCGCCACACAAGCGTGCATTTTTGCATATTTATTCAGTTTTTGTATAAAATCTTATCCACAGAGAATTTTAAGTCCCTTGCGTCTGCCAGTTTCGCCACAGCGGCGTATTAATTTTGCACCACGCCGCCCCTTTCCCGGATCGATACGATCAACAGAGCGGTAAATGTTTAAAAAATCCCCCCGTCCGCTGCGTGGGAACGAACAGGGGGAACGGTTGGAGGCGCCACCCGGATTTGAACCGGGGAATCAGGGTTTTGCAGACCCTTGCCTTACCACTTGGCTATGGCGCCAAAAAATAAGTGCGGAAATTTATCTGGAGCGGGAAACGAGATTCGAACTCGCGACATTCACCTTGGCAAGGTGACGCTCTACCCCTGAGCCATTCCCGCATGTTATTCCGCACTGTATTGATGAATTTCAATGTGGTGGAAGTTATAGGGCTCGAACCTATGACCCCCTGCTTGTAAGGCAGATGCTCTCCCAACTGAGCTAAACTTCCGTTCGAACGCTTATATACTATACCAAATATCCGATGAAAACGCAAGCAAAAATACAAACAATTTCAAATTTTTTTTCATTTTTTTTCGTGCGCGGAACGCAAAGCGTTCCGCGCACATAGCTTGATCGATGTGCCGCTTTTTAAACTCGATCAGCGATCGTTCGTTTTGCGGATGGCCTCGATGTCCACTTTGACCTCGCGGTCCTCTTTCATCAGGCCGTTGACTTCCTGCTGGACGTCGGTCAGCTGCGTATAGCAGTAGCCGCACGCATATTCGAATGATTTGACGGCGCTGACAAGCTCATCATATTTTTCTTCCAATTCACGCGCCGTCTTTACGCCGTTGCCGTATCCCCATTCGCCGTCGCCGCGATTTGCACAGAGCGCCGTTCCGCCGAATTCACTGAAAATAATCGGCTGTCCCGCGTAACGGTACCCTTCGGCAAAAGGTTTGCGGTCTTGCAAAATACTCCCCTCCGCCGCCTCGCGCAGCGTCTTGTATCCGTCTTTCAGGCGCTCTCCGTCCTGCTCGTAAATATGAATGGTCAGAACGTCCGTTTCCGTATGTTCCCAGCCGTCGTTACAGATCGCAAGGCGCGTACGGTCAAAGCTTTTGGTAAAATAATACATTGCCGTCGCAAAGGATTGTTCGGCACGGTTGGCGCGCACATTCCAAATACCCCAGCTCTCGTTGATCGGTACCCAGGCAATGACGGACGGATGATTGCCGAACTGCGCGAGGATCTCCGACCAGATCTGGGTGAAATTGCGGCGTGATTCATCGCTGAACGCATACATGCTCGGCATTTCGCACCAAACGTACAGTCCCAGCACATCAGCCATGTAGTAAAAACGTTCGTCTTCCGTCTTCTGATGCTTGCGGACACCGTTAAACCCCGCCTTTTTCATAAACGTAAGATCGTACAGGATCGCCGCTTCATCCGGCGGCGTCAGATGGCCTTCTGTCCAATAACCTTGATCAAGAACCATTTTCAAATAAACGGGTTTGCCGTTCACGCATATGTCGCGCCCGACACATGCCACGTCGCGAAGAGCAAAATAGGATCCGACTTCATCCACGACTTTCCCGCCGCGTTTGAGCCGTACCGTAAAGTCATACAAAACAGGATCTTCCGCAGACCACAGCCGTACCGTTGCGGGTTTGAGCACCGCGACGGGAGGATCTTGCTGCATCTGGTCATTGGGCGCAACATACAAAGGAAGCTCGCACGAATCCATGCGCTTGCCGTCCAGTTCTGCGATAAGTTCCGCCGTCAGTCCCTCCTCATTGTCGCTGGGAATGACCGTAACGGTCAGCTCTCCGCGTTCTGCCGAAGGCGTCAGATGTATTGATTTAACATATACGTCTGCAACGTATTCGAGCCAGACCGGTTTGTAAATGCCGCTCGTCTGCACGTACCAGCACCCGAAATTATCTTTGAGCCAGCGCTGTTTTCCGCGCGGATACTCCCGCGAATCATCGTCATACACGCGCACGACGATCGTGTTTTCGCCCTTTTGCACAAACTCGGTGATCTCAAAAGTAAAACGCGAATAACCGCCCGTATGACTTCCCGCATATTCACCGTTGATCCACACATCCGTCACGCGGTCACTGCCCTCAAAATTCAAAAGCACCCTGCCGCCGCCGCGAATCTCCGTTTTTCGGCAATACCACAGATACTTCTTCGGATGCTTGTCGCCGATCCCCGACAGAGGCGCCTCCACTGCAAACGGTACCCTGATCTTCTGCTTTCCGCAAAATCCTGCGGCATATTGCGCCGTGGCAGAATCGTCCGTCTGCATGAAATCCCACTCGCCGTTCAGATCGAGCCATCCCTCGCGCACAAACTGCGGACGGGGGTAATTCGGTACATAGCATTTTACGTGTTTCATTTTTTAGTCTCCTCTCTTCCCTGTTTCTATCCTTTTGATTTTTACGTCGATACCGTGCGCCCCTTTATTTTCCGAGCACAACGATATCGGAAATCGCGCGAACCGCATTGCTTTCCGGCAGGCGTATTACGATCTCTTTTACGAGCATCGGCTCGAATCCGATCACAAAACTGCCGCCGGGAATATATTCATCGTCCGCGTAATACCTATCCCAATCAAAATCCAGCGCTTCGGTGTATGCGATCACTTTCTTGCCCGTCTCGTCCTTGCACGTGAATTCCACGCTCGAAATACGGCCGAACGCCTGCTCATAATAATAGCTGTTGAAAACAAACAGCGCGCGTACTTCTCTGTAATCTGCAAACGTCAGCGTGATTTCTGCTTCGCCTGCGTCCAAAACGAGTTCGGATATAACCCCGTCGTCGTGGAATTTCACCGCCCCGTCGTTTACATAGGCAGCACTGCTCCCCTCCTGCACGTTTGAAGCCTTCGCCGTCGCTTCGGGCGCAATATTCGACCATTCGCCCGTCGTTTGCGGCATGTATGACCAGCTCCCGCCGTTCACGTGCGGGATCAGCAATCCGTCCTGATTGGTCACCCAAACCAACTCGTCAAATCCGATTGCGCGCGTACCGCTGCCCGATGCGCGGTTGGTGTGCTCATGATAGACAATGTATTGCTTCCCGTCTTTTTCCGCCACACTGTTATGCCCCGTACCCGAAATCCATGAACAGGACGGATCGGCATACAAAAGCCAACCACCCTCGTCGCGCATCAGTTTTGTAAACGGTCCCGTCGGACTGTCGCCGACAGCGACGCGCACCGAATACATCTTCTCCCAATAAGAATTGCACGAGTACAGCAAATAATACTTGCCGTTCTCGCTGTTATAGAGCATGTACGGCCCTTCATTGACGTTGCCTTCGTTCATCTTGGAATCTTCCAGCCCGTCCCCGACGTTTTTGCGATTGACCTCGGTAAGCAATTTGACGCTCGCGTAATTGTCATTTTCGTCCAAAAGCGGGCGCCAGTTTGCATCCATCGCGATCACGGCGATCGACGACGTAGCGTATTGATGCTGCGTTTCCCCGCTTTCTCCCAGATCGCGCACAAAATACAGGTACTTTGCTCCCGAAACAGGATCGATGAACGGACAGGCGTCGATCACTTTCATATACCCGTCTTCACTGCCCGCGGAAATATAATCGGATTCGCTCTCACCTTCTTTTTGCGCGCGCATGTTGCGGAAATCCACGAGCGGCGGATATACATATACCGTACCCGCCTCGCGGTCCAGATCGGCCGCCTTTGCATCGTCGCGGTATGGCGCAAGTTTTTCCTGCCAATATGCCAGTTCCTGCCGTTCTTCCTGCGTCGCGCTTTCGGGAAGTTCGAGATCTTCTATGTATTTCGCGTACTGCACAAACGGCCCCTGCGGAACAGCGCTGACCGCGCAGTCAAGATAGAAAGACATATTGTTTCCCGCACTGTAAAATAACATGTACAGGCCCAGCTCTTCGTCATAAATAACTTCGGGCGCCCAATGATTGGACGTGGCAAACGACGTGTACAGGATATCCCCGTCTTCGAATCGGGTATATTCGTACGCAACGCCGACCTTTTCCCACGTGTTCAGATCTTTGCTGCGGAAGCATTCATATCCGCGCCCGATGCCCGTAACATACATGTAAAAATACCCCGCTTGCTCCCCTTCGTCTATATAGATCACCGAAGGATCGGCGCCGCGCGTATTCAAATCGTTCTGGTAAATGATCTCTTCGTCATACTCCGCACCTTCCGTGCCCGATGCTTTATACTCGGTGTATTCGAGCGGTACTTTGCTCGCACAGCCGACGGCACTAAAAACGCCGAAAAGCATTGCCGCCCCGAGAAGCAGTGCCAGAATTTTTTTCATGTTTGCCTCCATAGGTAATTATTCTCCGCGCGGACCTACCGCCGGCACGGGATACTCACGTCCAATATTCTTCCACAAGCCATACGCCGCGCTCGTCCGCAACGGGCATCAATGCTTCGTTTGTGCTCGCGCCTGCCGGGATCCACAGCCGATCGGGTCCGCCGTCGTTACACGCGCCGTTCGAACATTCGTCATACGTATCCCCTTCAACTCCGCTGTCCTTCGATTTCCATGCGAGCCCTACCCGCACTGCTCCGTCAAACACCCAGTCGGAAATTTCATTATACGGTATAAATGTTTCGACGATCGTCTTGTATCGCGCTCCGCCGTCCCACTCCTTTGTCAGCCAATACGCCTGCATTCCCGTGTACCCGTTATCCATGCCCAGCTGACATCCTGTCAAACTGTCTCCTTGTACCGGTGCATAGGCGTCGGCAAACACAAAATAATGCATCGCGCCGTTCTCTCCGACAAAAACCTCAAACTGCGTGTTGTACCACCACGGCTCATAATAATTGTTCAACGATGTATTGTAAAGAAGATCGTGATAAGACTCCACTGCGGCGTATAGCCCCTCTTCAGTCAAAACAG
Organism: uncultured Clostridia bacterium; assembly: GCA_944328495.1. Taxonomy (GTDB): domain Bacteria; phylum Bacillota; class Clostridia; order Christensenellales; family Borkfalkiaceae; genus Borkfalkia. Next base: position 23,930 of record CALVHR010000006.1, on the reverse strand, counting down.
CATAAAATGTCGCACTCTTGGCATCATCCTCGGGATATGTATCGCCTTCGCCGGAGTATCCTTCAATGGAAATCGTGTGCGGCATATATCCGTCCAAAGACTCCCAATCGCTCAGATCCCCGTCAAGAACAATGTCATATTCATACGAAAAAAGCATCTCGACCGTAACGCTCAGCCGCGCACGCACAGTACCGAGCGAAGCAACGATCGTCGCCGTCCCTGCCGAAATTCCCGTCAGCGTCACCGTGTTTGCGTTCACTTTCATGTCGACCGCTTTCGGATTGGAATTGCTCCACGTCACCACACTGATCCCGTCACTCGGCGCCGCTGTGACCGTCAAAGGTCTATCGCCCACCGTAAGCGTAGCTTCGGTTTCCGATAAACGGATCTCGATCATTGACTCGTCCGATTGTATGACCTGCACTGTAAAATCCGCACTTCCGCCGGCTGTCGTAACTGTAAATTCTGCCTCGTCCCCCGCAGCACAAGCCGCAAACAGTCCGCTGCCAAGCACAATCACTTTATCGGCATATGTATATTCAGTTCCGCCTTCAAGAGCCTCCCCGTCCTGTGTGAGAAGAGAAATCGCCTCTCCGCCGAGATCTGCATTGACCCGCACGTCATCGCGCAGGGTTAGATCGAATATGATCTCTTCGGAAATTATCACCGGCGCTTTGGGGATCACGGTTGGCGCTCTTTCGACTATTTCAACAGTAAAAGAAGCACTCCCGCCCAAAGTCATTACGACAAAACAACAGGAATCACCCGCCTGTTTTTGCGAAAAATACCCCTGATCGATCACGATGACACCATCGCCGTAAGTGTAATCCGTACCCGCTTCCAGGATCGCGCCGTTTTCCCAGACCGATCCGACTGCCTGATCTTTCAGATCTACCAAAACGCGGACATCCGCAGGTTCGGCAACATCATACTCATACACCGCCCCTACCGTTGGCGCCTGGGCGTTGGGAACGCTCTCGGAAGTACATCCGCTGAACGTGAACACACAGACAGTCAGCAGGCTCATCCAAAAAAATATGAATTTTTTCATCCTTTCCTTACCCAAAATTTATCATCCCTGATCAATACATCCTGTTTCGGGGCGAATAATACGTATATTCGTACAGCATTTCTTGCGTAGCCATATCGTTGTTGATGAAAAGTCGGTCGACCGTCATCGTGCCTTCGCGAACTTCATAGTACAGATCGTTCGCCCAGTCGTCGATCCAGTCGCTGTCTTTCAGATACCACCAGTCACCGGGGGTCTCATACGCCGCCGCTTCTACAAATACGATGGAGTTCTTCGGATCCTGATCGGGCTGCAAGAATACTTCAGAATTTGCAAGAGCGATCTGGTTCGGGATGCAGAAGCCCTTTTCGGACTGCATCGTCTGCCCTTCTTCGCCCGCCACATAGCGCAGGAACATCCACGCCGCAGCTTTCACTTTGCTGCCTTCCGCGATCGCAAGTCCGACCGACCCGCTGTGTCCTGCCTGCACGCCGTGCACCGTGATGTCGCCGTTGGAGTCATATTCTTTGTATACGGGCAGAGGCGCCACGTCCCAAGAACCCTTCGCTAGCGAAGACTCGCTGCGCAGGAAGGTCGTCTCCCAGCGTCCGTCTACAAACATACCGATGTCCCCGCTCACGAACAGGTCTTCCGCCTGCTGCGATCCGAGCGAGCTCGCGCCCATCGATACTTTGCCTTTGCCGTATTTCGTCGTTCCGTCCGACTTCGTCCCGACTACCGTCGAGGTGTCCGTCGTCAACGCGCAGAATTCCAGGAACGCATCCAGCTGCGAAGGAAGCTGATTCAGCTGTCCGCTGTTCTTCGCATTGATGATCTCCGTGCGGATATTCGCCTGCGTCGCATTGTCGGGATTGTTGTAGGTTTCCGCAGTGAATTTGTCCTGATAGGAAATGATCTGTCCCGGCTGATAGGTGTGCTCGTTCACCGTGAAAGGCTGCGCACCGTCCGCGACGATGTAGTTGTATGTCGCATCGTTCAGCGTAAAGTCATAGTACCCGTCGCCGTCTGTATCCGTTACGTATTCTACGCAGTCGCCGCCCACAGACCAGCCGTACGAGAACCACCATTCGGTGAAGAACCCGTAATCGCACAGGTCTTTTTCCATCATCGCGCGCGCAAGATCGGTCGTTTCATCCCAGCTCATCGACACGCGGTTGTTGAAATACCATTTGCCGTCCAGCTGGAAATATCCTTTCTCTTTTACAGTCCCGTTGATGCCGTACTGCGCTTTGGTCTTGCCGTTGCCGTCTACGTAGCTGCCCGCGTTGAACGCTTTCAGCTGATCCGCCGGCACGCTGATGATCGTGATATCAAGCTGGTCCATGTAGTTTTTGTTATAATAGATGACCGTCGGACCGATATCTTTCGGCAATGCCCACAGCGCCGCCGTATCCGTCACCGTTGCGCTTTCCACGTCATAGCGATAACGCTGGATGCCCTGCTCCCAGATCTTCCCTTCCGTCAGGAACTCTTCTTCGATCCCAGGATACATGTACGAACCGTCTTCGTTTTTGACGTCCAGCTGCGCCAGATATTCGTTGCCCGCCCAGGATTTCACAAGGCTGTCCTCAACGTACACGACGTCCGGAGTCTTCGAACTGGAAAGCGCGATCGACGCCTGCGAAGAATAGCTGCTCTTCGGCTGCACCGTGTATTTCACCGTGATGTTATTCTCTTTTCCGACAGTCGCATTGAATTCTTCCACGATGCGAGCAAACACTTCGACCTCGGCTTCGTCGCCATAGCCCCAGAACTGAACAGTCGTGCTGTCCGTAAAAGAAGGGGGCGTGTATGTTTTTACGATGTTTACGGTAAAGGAAGCGCTTCCGCCCGCTGTCATGAGCGTAAAAAATAATGTTTCGCCCGCAGCGGCTCCCTCAAAACAGGAAATATCGACCGTAAGCACACCCGCAGAATAACTGTACTGCGTATCCGTCAATGCCGTAGTTCCCATGATAAGTCCCGTGATCGTTTGTCCTTTGAGATCGACAGACAAGCTCACAGCCTCGGGATAAGACAAATCGAATTCATATTCATCTTTCAAAAGGACCGGCTTGGTTTCAGGTTCGGGTTCCGTTTCTTTTTGCAAAATCTGAACAGTGAATGAAGCCGATCCGCCGGTCGTGATAAGTTGAAAGGAGAGCGTTGCGCCCGCCGAAAAATCGGCAAGGTAATCGGCATCGATCACGATCACGTTCTGTGCGTATGTAAAATCGTTGCCTTCTTCCAACACATTCCCGTCCTGGCTCAGCGAAAGCAATAAGCCGCCTCCCAGATCGGCAGCGATGCGAAGATCTTCATTCGATGACAAATCATATTGATAAGAAGCAGGTACTGTCGGAACCTCCACCGAATTTTCATTCCCTCCACATCCTCCGAGAACGAGTGTGCAAGCAACTAACATACCCAAAACAATACAAATCAATCTCTTCATCATATCTCCACCTGACTTTTATTTCCCTAAAATCATGATTTCCGAAATCGCCCGTTCGTAATTCTCTTCCGCAAGGCTTATCACGATCTTATTTACATTGATCGTATCAAAACCGATGGCAAAACTCCCGCCGGGAATATATTCCCCGTCCTTTTTATATCTGTTCCGATCGAATGCAAGCGTATCTGTGTATGCAATATATTTTTTACCTGTCTTTTCGTCTCGGCAATAAAATTCTGCACTTTGAATCGTGTCGAGTGCCTTTCCACTGTCAAAGCTGTTGAACACAAACAGCGCGCGTACTTGGCGATAATCTTTAAAAGTGATTGTGACCTGTACTTCCCCTGTCCCGAATACGCATTCGGAAAGAACGCCGTCGTCATGCAATTTCACAGCGCCGTCGCAAAGATCCTGCACCGCGCTCCCTAAGCGGACATTTGATGCCGAAACCGAAGCCTCGCTCGCAATATTCGACCATTCGCCCGCCGTCTGCGGCATATAACCGTAACTCGGCCCGTTGACATGCGGTATAAGCAACCCGTCCGCATTTTTTATCCAAACAAGTTCGTCGATTGCTACCGCCCGCAACGAATTGCCCTTTTCACGGTCGGTGTGCGCATGATAGACAATATACTGCTTTCCGTCCTTCTCTACAACCGTGTTATGCCCGGTTCCGGACATCCACGACCAGTCTGACTCGGCATACAGCAGCCAGCCGCCCTCATCGCGCGCAAGTTTTGTAAACGGACCCGTCGGGCTGTCACTCACGGCTATATGTACCGCATACGCCTTTTCCCAGTACGAATTGCAGGAAAAGAGCAAATAATATTTTTTGCTCTGTTCATTATAAAGCATGAACGGGCCTTCGTTGACCTTTCCTTCCCCGAGCGAAGCATCCTCTTCGCCGCCTACTGCGGCGCGCTGCGCATCGGTGAGCAAACGCACGTCCGCGTATTTCTTGTTTTCGTCCAGTCTCGGGCGCCAATCTTCATCAAGCGCAAGAACAGCCACGGCCGAACGGTTGAACACCACGTCGTTTCCGCCGTTTTCGCCGAGATCCCGCACAAAATACAGGTATTTGCCGCCCGTAACGGGGTCGACGAACGGACTTGCGTCAATCACCTTCATATAGCCGTCCGCAGAAGCCAACCCCAGATAATCGGCATCCGTTTCCCCGGCTTTCTGTGCACGCATATTTCGAAAATCGATGAGCGGCGGAAAAACCAACAGCTCTTGCTCGTCCAGCGCCTCCGCAGCCTCGCCGTCTTCGTACGGGGCAAGCTTTCCCTGCCAAAAGCGCAGATTTTCACGCTCTTTTTCCGTCTGTCCGTCCGAAGGCTGTAAATTTCGGATATGTACCGCGTACTGCACAAACGGACCCTGCGGATCTTTGCTCACCGCACAATCCAGGTAAAACATCAGCCCTTTGCCGATGTAGGAAGCACTGTAAAACAAATAATACAGCTTTTGCTCTCTATCGTAAATCACTTCGGGAGCCCAGTAGTTGGAAACCGCAAAGGAAGAATACGTTTTGCCTCCCTCTTTGAAATAGGTCGGAGCATACGCCGTCCCTACCTCTTCCCAGTTTTGCAAATCTTTGCTTCGATGACAAAGATATCCCTTTGCACCCAGTTTATCGCTGGTCGCATACATGTAAAAATATCCCGCCTGATCGCCCTCTTCGATGTAGATCACGCACGGATCCGCCGCAAGCGTATCCAGTCGGTTGCGGTATGCCGCCTCGGGCTCGAAATATTCCGAACCGTTTTCTCCCGTCTTGTATTCCTTATATTGCAGAAGTTTCCTTACAGCCTGCATCCCTTCAATGTCTCCTTCTTCTTCGGGCAGCTCTTCCTGCCCTGCTACGGCAACGGTAAACGACGCACTCCCGCCCGCCGTCGTCAGCGTAAAATCCAGCGTTTCACCCGCCGACGCAGACGAAAAAACGCTTTCCGAAAGCACGATCACGCTGTCTGCATACGTATAATCGGTCCCGCTTTCCAGCAGCCTCGTTCCCTGCGTAACCGATATGATTTTCTGTCCGTTCAGATCCGCCGAAATGCGAATCTCTTCGGGCGCATCCTTGTCGAAAGTATACGTCCCGTATATCGCAGGCGGCTCGGGCGCTGCCCCTTCGGCTGTCGCCCTGCACCCGCACACCGCCGTTAAAATCATGATCGCGGCGGCTATCCAAGCGGTAAAACGCAAAAATTTTTCCCGCATCTTCCTCCCCTTACCGCAAATGAGCAGGGCCCTTGCAAAGTGCGCATAAGCCCGCTCTGCTTTTAAAGAAGGGCGGTTTGAAAACCGCCCGTTCCGTCTGTTCGCGATCAATCCCGATCGAGCGTGAGCGTTTTGCCGTCGACGTGCATTTCGCAGACGCGCGCGGTACGCGCGTCCACCGGGAGATCTTTGTCTCCGATATCGCGCGCATGATACACGACGTAATATTTTCCGTTCTCTTCCAAAACACTGTTGTGTCCAGTCCCTTCTTCTTCGTCGTTCTTACTCAAGAGCGGCGCATACACATCGGGGGAAGGCTGTTTTTCAAATTTGATCTTCCTCAGATCGTTTTCGGTGCTGTGTGCATACGAATAGCCGACAAAATAGTACTCGTTTTGATAGCAGTTGCCCGAATACATTACATAATGATCATCGCCTTTGCGGAAGTAAAACGCCCCCTCAATGGTATGCCAATTCTGCCCTTTCTTAAAACGGTCGCGCATGAACACCTCTTCGTCAAGCGTCGGACGCACCACCGCCACAGGTTTGCCCTCGGGCGTAAACATATCGATCAGTTTGTCCACTACAATGTACGTTCCTGCACGGACCGAATCATAATCGTTGATTGAATAAAAAATATAATAACCGCTTTCGTTCCGCACAACATGCGGATCGATGGAAAAAGGCGCAAGTATAGTCTTTTTATATTCGAACGGGCCGCGCGGCGATTTGGCCGTCGCTACCTTGATCGCCTGCTGATGTACGTCGTCGCAATTCACGTCAAAGGAAGAATAGTACATGTAGTACGTTCCGTCCTTTTCAATTACGCACGGCGCCCAAAATTCGTGAGCGCCTGCCTCTTGCAGGGCATATCCCAAATACTTCCATCCCTCAAAAAGACTGTCCGACTCATACAAGTGAACGCCCTGAATGGAAGTCGCATATATGTAATATTTGCCCTCCGCTTTCAATATGTACGGATCCGCCTGCCCCGCAGGCTCGTTTTCCTTGGGAAAAATGATCTTCATATTGTTCTCCGTTGCAAATTCTCTCTTCCTGAAATTTTTTTCACTGTTTCCGTAAGAAGAGCGCGCCGCGCGACTGCGCGGCGCGCTCTTGCTCATCGGAATCGTTCGTTTTTGCAAATAACTTGTACAAAAAACTTTGCTCGTTTATTTGGTGTATATTCCCGTCGTCGTGACGACAGCTTTATCATCGTTGCTCGGCCATGTTCCGACAGGCACCCAGTACGAGTCCATACCGCCGCTGTTTGCCGCGCCGTTGTTGCAGTTGTCGCCATTCGTCTTCCATGCAACGCCGACGCGCACCGTGTTATCCTGCACGCCGATGAGGTTCGCCGTGGGGATGAACACTTCGATGACCGTATGATACGCGCCCTCTGTGCCTGTCGTCTTGCTGGAAATCTGCATATACGTTTCCGAAGCCGCAAATGCATTCGCTCCTGTCGCATAGACGTACAGCTGTTTCTGCGCACCGCCCATGCCCATGAAGAACTCAAAGTTGGTATTCTGATGCCATTCTGCCTGACCAAAGAGATGGATCGCATAATGCGCATCGACCGCGAGATACAGCCCCGCATCCGTCATAACGCCGTAGAACGTCGCGCTCTTGCCTTCCGCTTCGCCGCTTCCGACAACACTCAACGAACTTACGCCCGTCCAGTCGGTAAGATCGCCGTCCAAGGTAATATTGGCATTGACCGTTTTGCCGTAATCCATCCAGCGGTAAATACCCGTCGAATCGACATAGCACATATGATCGTTGTTCTGGTGCGTGCCCTGTACGAGCCAGTATTCGCTGGTACCGTTGCCGTCCGCTCCGTTATTGATCTGATCGCCGGGCGTCTTCCACGCCATTCCGACGCGGATCGTGCCGTTCATGATCGTGACATCGTAATCATTCAGATTCTGCATCGGAATGAGTACTTCCACGATCGTATGATAGAGCGAACCACTCTGCGTCGTTGCGGAATCGCACTGAATGAAGTCATGGCTCTTGGTCGCAAAAGCATAGTCGCTGCCGCCGTAAGCGCTGACATACATCTGACGAGGCGTGCCGCCCGTACGATATCCCACAAAGAACTCGAGGTTCGTGCTGGTGTGCCATGCGTCACCGTCCGCCTTGAATGTAGCGTGGTATACATCTGCCGCAAGATACAGCCCCTGCGTTGTGAGCACCGCATAGAAAGTCGCGCTCTTGCCCGCAAACTCCCCGCTTCCGACAACGGAAAGGGCTTTCACGCCGCTCCAATCGCTCAACGCGCCGTCCAATGTGATCGCGGGCGTCTGTGCCGTTACGGAATCTTTTCCGAACGTCGCATCAGGATTTTCATATTCGACTGCCGTATGAATGCCGTCTGCATTCACATAAGTCATATACTTGGGATCATTGGGATAGGTGCCGTACGGGACCCACCAAGATTCGGTGGGGGTACTGTATCCTGCGCCCGAACCGGTACATCCGTCACCGTTCGTCTTCCAAGCGAGACCAACACGTACAACGCCGTCCGTAACATATTCCGGAATGCTTGCCGCGGGAAGCAAAATCTCAACGACTGTATGGTAATTCGCCTGCCCCGCTTCCTCGCTCGTTGTCTGCGACCCGGCAGCCTGGATCCAGCTTGCGCTCTTGCCCCAAGAGCCTTCGCCGCTGGCATACACATACATTTGCTGAGCCGTCCCGTTTTTATTCATAAGGAAGAACTCAACGTTGGAATTATTGAACCAATCCTTCTGCCCATACGTGTAAACGTCGTGATACACATCCGCCGCGATATAAAGGCCGTCTGTCGTATAAACGCTGTAGAAAGTCGCACTCTTGTAGGCGTCTGCCGCCGTGTCGCCCTTCATCCCGACCGAAGTTGCCGTATAGCCTTTTGCCGTCCAGTCGGAAAGATCGCCGTCAAGCGTAAGAACAGTCTGCCCTGCGGGCGGTTCGGTATTCGCCTGGATGCCGTCCGCCGTAACCGTATACTGGTAAGTCGTGGGAACCCCTTCGAAATACCACCAGTTATCGCCGTTCATGGTCTCGCCGTTTTCCGCATCGACCTTCTCGTTGTCGTCTGTCTTGAACGCAAAACCGACTTCTACGGAAGTGATCTCTTCTTCGCCGGTATACGCTTCGAGGTTATACATCGGGATAAAGATCTCCGCAATCGTGTGGTAATATTTACCCTGCACATCTTCCATTTCCGTCGTCGTCATCACAGCGTCCATATAGCCGCCCGAACCGAACGAAGTCAACGCAAACTGGTTGAGAGCTGCGCCGCCGCCGACATAGAGCTCTACGTTGGTGTTTTTGAACCAGCCGTCATCCCATTTGAGCTGTCTCGGCTGAACAAGATGGTTGACATCGTATGCGATGTAAAGACCGTCACTGCCGAGGAAGGAACGCACCGTCCACTCGTTGCGGGTAAACGTTTCGTCCTGATCGTGCAATGCGTTTTCCGTCACCGTCGTGAGAGCGTCCCAATCGGAAAGGTCGCCGTCGATATCCATTTCCTGCGGCAAGATGTTCGCCATATCTTCGCGGATCGCCTCTTCATCGGTCTCGAGAGAGGTTTGCGCAAAATCTGCCGCAGTATTGAAAGTCATGAACCCGGGAATCGCTCCGTCAGCCATCGCGGAATTTCCGCGCTCGGAATTGACGAGCTTGCCGTCCATGAGCATATACAGGTTGCCGTCGAGGTAAACAAGGTTCATCTTGATCGACTCGTACTTCCCGATATACTCGGAAGCCCAGTGATTCGGCAAGCTGGTCGAAGCTGCGTTTTCCCATCCCCACGTCGTTCCCGCGTTGGTGGACTGAATCGCTTCCACTTTACCGAAATTGGTTCCCGTTCTCTGTGCAGCATCGATATAATACGCGATCAACCCCTCTTCGGACTTGCTGACCAGACCGAATTTCGGAAAATTCTCCGTTCCGAGGAATTCGTTCACAGTAAGCGTTGTTTCGAGATTGAAAGAATCGTACGACTGATAATCGAAGAAATAGAATTCGTTGCCCGTGCCGATCTGCGAATATTCTTTTTCCGCCTCGTTTGCGATAAAGCCGCTCGTATAGGTGGTCATGCCCGTATCGTTGACCACGTACCATGTTGCAGGTTCGGAAAGGTTACATCCCAACATCATCGTCCACGTTGCACGCGGGCCGGAAGTGTACGAACGCTTCGTGTTGAAAGAAGGAGCGCACACGATCGATTCCGGTTTTTCGCTCAGGTTGAGCGAGGTATACGGCAAATACAACTCCATCGAATAGCCTTTGCATGTGCTCGTGTTGAGTTCACCGTTGATGAGAACCGCGCCCATGCTCGGAATGTATTTTCTCGTATAGTCATATTTTTGATCCTGCGCTTTGAAGCCGATCCACTGCTCCGCATAACCGTTTGCGCCCAGGCGAAGCTGCATCACATTGGAATTCAGGGTCGCCGTATCTGCAGGAGCGACCTGGATCTCAACACTGGTGTTGTTGAAGACTTCCGCTTCTTCGTGGTAGTAAACGCTCCTGTCGTCCGAAACAAAGCCGAAGAACACACCTTCTTCACCCATGTGCGCATACACTTTCATGTTTACGCCGTTGACATCGGTAAAGCTCAGGAAACTTTCACCGTATTCATCCGTTGTAACCGAACCGTCGACGTTCATGTCCGTATCCGGATATTTGAGATCGGTCCAATTGCCGTTTTCGGAAGTTCCGTTGTTGTATTCGTATTTTTCAAATTGATAACTGCCGCCCGTGGTTTTGCTGCAAGCGACAATAAACATCGCAAGGCTGACACAAAGGAGAGTCATCAGAGAAACCAAAAGTATTTTTCTTGTTTTCATATTACCCCTCCTTATTTACCCAGCACCACGATATCCGAGATCGCGTGGTCGGAACTCACGTTCGGGATCGTGATCGTGATCTTGTTCACGAGCATAGGCGCAAATTCAATGAGGAAACTGCCTCCGGGAATATATTCGCCGTCCGAAGTATAATACTTATCCCAATAGAAATCGAGGTTGGACGTGTATGCCGTTCCCGCCACTTTCGCTTCGTCGTCTTTGAAACTGAATTTGACAGATTCAATGCGGTTAAATGCAAGATCGTAATTGCTGCTGTTATAAATAAACAGCGCGCGGACTTCACGATATTCGCTGAATGTGAGCGTGATCTCCGCTGTGCCCGCATTCATGACAAATTCGGAAACAACGCCGTCATCATGGAACACGACCGCACCGTCGTTGAGATATTTCACGTCGCTTCCCTCTTTGACGTTGGTCGCACTGACTGTCGCATCGGGCGCAATGTTCGACCATTCGCCCGTCGTCTGCGGCATATATGCATAGCTGCCGCCGTTCGCGTGCAAAACCTGCTCATTATCCGAATTGGTTACCCAAACCAGCGAATCGAAAGCGATCGCGCGAGGGCACTCACCGCCCGTAACACGGTCCGTGTGCGCATGGTACACGATAAACAGCTTTCCGTCCTTTTCGACGATGCTGTTGTGCCCCGTACCGGACATCCACGAGCAGGAAGGATCGGCATACAGAAGCCAGCCGCCCTGTTCGCGCGTAAGCTTGGTAAAGGGACCGTTCGGGCTGTCGCCGACGGCAAGGCGCACCGAATACATCTTATCCGTAAAGCTGTTCGCCGAGAACATCAAATAATATTTTTGGTTGCTCTCATTATAAATCACAAACGGCGCTTCGTTTACCCTGCCCTCGTTGAGAGCCTCCGTCTGCCCGCCGATTTCCAGTTTATTGGTTTCGGTAAGCAAGCGCACATTTGCATAATTTCCGTTCGCATCCAGGAGCGGACGCCAGTATTCGTCCATCTGCATCACGCAGATCGAAGACTCGTTGTGTCCCGTGTAGAGGTCGCGGACAAAATACAGATACTTGTCGCCTGTCTTGGGATCGATGAACGGGCTCGCGTCGATGACCTTCATATAGCCGTCGCCCGGTTCTTTCGTAAGATAATCGCCGTCGTCTTCATCCTCTTTCTGATCGCGCATATCGCGGAAATCCACGAGCGCGGGATACACGTACAACGAGCCTTCTGCCAATCCTGCCGCTTTTGCCGCTTCGTTATCCTCTACGGGCGCAAGCTTTTCCTGCCAGAACGCGAGAAGATCTTTCTCTTCTTGCGTTGCATCGGCAGCCGCTTCTATGCCCTGAATATAAATCGCATACTGCGTGAACGGACCCTGCGGATTCTCGCTGACCGCACAGTCGATATAGAAATCTAAGTTCTTAAACAGATATGCCGCATTGTAAAACATCATATACAGCCCGAGATCCTTATCGTAGATCACTTCGGGAGCCCAGAAGTTGGAAGTCGCAAAAGATGAAAAGGTATATCCTTCCGCATCGTAATAGTTCACGGGATTATAGGCAACCCCCATGCATTCCCATTGATTGAGATCTTTGCTGCGGAACGCCTGATATCCGCTTGCACCGATCTGATCGCTGGTCACATACATGTAGAAATAGCCAGCCTGATCACCTTCTTCGATATAGATGGCGGAAGGGTCCGCGCCCAGTTCTTCCAAATCGTTTTGGTACACTGTTTCGCGGTCGTATGCTTTTTCTTCTTCGCCTTCCGCAGGTGCTTTGTATTCATAGTATTCCAGAGGAACGTTGACATTGTCATACCCTGCCGTTTCGGATGAACATCCTGCCGCGGCGAGTACGCCGAATACCATGACCGTGCCGAGAAGCAAAGCCAGGAATTTCTTCATAAATACCTCCTAAATTTTATTTAAGGCCGGATGCCGCAATACCCTCGATGAAGTATTTCTGCGCCACAATGTAAATGATGACCGTAGGCAGCAGCGCAACGAGCGTGCCCGCCATGATGGACGGCCAGTTTGCACTATACTGGTTGACGAAAGTTGTCAGCGCGATCTGCAGCGTCTGCAACGGGGGGCTCGTCAGGTAGAGCAAAGGTCCGAAGTAGTCGTTGTAACCGCCGACAAAACCGAGAACGCCCTGCGCGATCAGCGCGGGTTTGGACAGCGGGACCATGATCCAGAAAAAGATCCCGACATATCCGAGTCCGTCCAGTTTTGCCGCTTCCAGCGTTTCCGTCGGGATACCCGTAAAGAACTGACGAAGATAGAACACGCACGCCGCCGCACCGAACATGCCGGGGATCATAAGCGGCAAAGGCGTTCCGCGCCAACCGATGATATCGTAAATCGTAAATGCGGGAACCATCGTGACCATGCCCGGGATCATCATCGTCGCGAGCAAGATCCCGAACAGAACATTCTTACCGCGGAAACGCAGTTTCGCAAATGCGTATGCCGCAAGCGCCGACGTGAACAGACCCAACAGCGTCGGCGGGATAATGATCCACAGCGTATTCAAAAAGCCCGTCATGATCGCTGTATAGGCGTTCGCGATCGGTTTTTCAAATACCTGCGCATACCCTTCGAAGCTGAAGCCCATGGTCGGCCACCAGGTGAAATTCGTGCTGTTGGCTTCGTCCCACTTTTTAAAGCTCGTCACGATAACGATATAGAAAGGCACGAGGATCCACAGCGTGAACAGTACCAATATGATGTACATCACGATCTTTTTTGCGATGTTCGTACTGTTTGCGCTCATTTTGCGGATCTTGCGGGGAGCTTCGAGCACTGCTTCGCCGCCTTGCACCGCGGCAGCCTCTTCTACAGTATTTTCAAACAATTCTTCATTATTCATCATAGCTCACCCACTTTTTCGATCCCCAGAAGTTGAACGCCACGACGACCGCAATGAACAGCGCCAGGATCCAACCGACTGCCGTAGCCACGCCGATATCCGAACCGCCGTTCGCCTGGAACAGCTCACGGTACAGGTAGAACACGATCGTCAAACCTGCATAACCGGGGCCGCCGTCCGCCACCATGACTTGGAACTGCGTGAACGCTTGCAACGAACCGATGATGCCCGTGATCAAAAGATAGAAGATCGTGGGCGAGATCGCCGGCAAGGTGATGCGGAAAAATTTCACGAACATCCCCGCCCCGTCGATATCTGCCGCCTCGTAACAGTTGCGGTTGACGTTGGTCATTGCAGCCATAAGAAGAATGATGTTAAATCCTGTACCGCTCCAAATCAACAAAATATACATGACCGGCATGAACAAACTCTCCGTGCCGAGCCAAAAGATGTTCTCTTCGATGATTCCGAGATTGCGCAAAACCGCATTCAGCACGCCGTAATTGTAGTTGAATATCCACTGCCACATGAACGTGACCGCGACCATCGAGCATACATACGGAATAAAATACACGGTCTGGAAAAATTTCTTGCCGCGATTGCAATTGGTCAAAAGCGTGCTGATGATAACAGAAACGACGAGCGCAATGAGCGTCGCACCGATGACATACAATGTATTGACTACCGATTTCCAGAACAGCGAGTCGGTCAAAACGTCCTGAAAGTTTTGAAACCCGACAAATTCCGCCGTATTCATCCGCAGCCCTTTGAACTGGTTAAAACATATATACAGGGAGAATACGAGCGGGATCAGCCCGAAAATCAAAAAGCCTAAAATGGGGATGCAACTCATCCCCCAGCCCATCAATTCTTCCTTATCAGTTTTGCGCCTTTTACGGGCGCGCATGGGTGCGCGCCCGCCTTCGGCATCGCCCTCCGGAAGGGCGATCAATTCATCCGTCACGCCCTCGTTCGAGGCGACAACGTCTTCGATTTTTTCCATACTGTTTTCCCCTTACGATATCGTATTCGGAGTATAATTTGTATAATCGTACAGCACTTCCTGTGTGGTCTTGTCGTTTTTGCTGAAAAGTTCGTTGACCGTCATATCACCTTCGCGAACTTCATAGTTCAGATCGTTCGCCCAGGCTCTGATCCAGTCGCCGTCTTTCAGATACCACCAGTCACCGGGGGTCTCCACAGCTGCCGCTTCTACAAATACGATGGAGTTCTTCGGATCCTGATCAGCCTGCAGGAACACGTCCGAATTCGCAAGAGCGATCTGGTTCGGGATGCAGAAGCCCTTTTCGGACTGCATCGTCTGCCCTTTTTCGCCCGCCACATAGCGCAGGAACATCCACGCCGCAGCTTTCACTTTGCTGCCTTCCGCGATTGCAAGCCCGACCGAACCGCTGTGACCCGCCTGCACGCCGTGCACCGTGATGTCGCCGTTGGAGTCATATTCTTTGTATACGGGCAGAGGCGCCACGTCCCAGCTGCCTGCCGCAAGCGAAGACGCGCTGCGCAGGAAGGTCGTCTCCCAGCGTCCGTCTACAAACATACCGATGTCCCCGCTCACGAACAGGTCTTCCGCCTGCTGCGATCCGAGCGAGCTCGCGCCCATCGATACTTTGCCTTTGCCGTATTTCGTCGTTCCGTCCGACTTCGTCCCGACTACCGTCGAGGTGTCCGTCGTCAACGCGCAGAATTCCAGGAACGCATCCAGCTGCGAAGGAAGCTGATTCAGCTGTCCGCTGTTCTTCGCATTGATGATCTCCGTGCGGATATTCGCCTGCGTCGCATTGTCGGGATTGTTGTAGGTTTCCGCAGTGAATTTGTCCTGATAGGAAATGATCTGTCCCGGCTGATAGGTGTGCTCGTTCACCGTGAAAGGCTGCGCACCGTCCGCGACGATGTAGTTGTATGTCGCATCGTTCAGCGTAAAGTCATAGTACCCGTCGCCGTCTGTATCCGTTACGTATTCTACGCAGTCGCCGCCCACAGACCAGCCGTACGAGAACCACCATTCGGTGAAGAACCCGTAATCGCACAGGCCTTCTTCCATCATCGCGCGCGCAAGATCGGTCGTTTCATCCCAGCTCATCGACACGCGGTTGTTGAAATACCATTTGTCGTCCAGCTGGAAATATCCTTTTTCTTTCACCGTCCCGTTGATGCCGTACTGCGCTTTGGTCTTGCCGTTGCCGTCTACGTAGTTGCCCTCGTTGAACGCTTTCAGCTGATTCGCAGGCACGCTGATGATCGTGATGTCAAGCGCGTCCATATAGTTTTTGTTGTAATAGATGACCGTCGGACCGATATCTTTCGGCAATGCCCACAGCGCCGCCGTATCCGTCACCGTTGCGCTTTTCACGTCATAGCGATAACGCTGGATGCCCTGCTCCCAGATCTTCCCTTCGGTCAGGAACTCTTCTTCGATCCCAGGATACATGTACGAACCGTCTTCGTTTTTGACGTCCAGCTGCGCCAGATATTCGTTGCCCGCCCAGGATTTTACAAGGCTGTCCTCAACGTACACGACGTCCGGCGTTTTGGAGCTCGCCAAAGCCGTCGATGCCTGCGAAGAATAGCTGCCCGCCGGCTGCGCCGTGTATTTTACAGTAATCTTATTCTCTTTTCCGACCGTCGCATTGAATTCTTCCACGATGCGACCGAACACTTCGACCTCAGCTTCGTCGCCATAGCCCCAGAACTGAACAGTCGTACCGTCTGCGGAAGGCTTGTAATCACCCCCGTCAAACGAACCGTCGCTCGTGCCTTTGCAAGCGGCCAGTGCAGACGCGCAAGTTGCCGTCATTACGGTCGCCATTGCAAGTACCATCAACTTCTTAAATACTTTCATCTCGATCCTCCTATCGATGAAATTTATTGCGAACGCTGTCCTTCCGTTTTTACCTGTTTCCGCCACATATCGGCAACATTAACGTTAATGTGCCGCTTAAATTCAGGGAGCCTCCTCCCCTTGTTCATCGTCTCGGAAAAACAGACATCACATAGCCTTGTCTTTTGAGCTTATCATCGGACTTGTTTTCTGCCGTCAGGCAGAAAACAAGAGCCGGCTCTTGTTCCCTCTGCGCCATTTTCGGGCGCAACTCGCTCGATTCTCCGACTATCCGTTATTCTTCGTCGTATTCCACGACTTCCACTTCCATCACCCGCCGACGGCTCGCGCCTTCGTACAGCCCTTCTACGCGCTGTATCAGCAGATTGACCGCCTCTTCGGCAAGTTTGTCCTTATCCGCTGAAATAGTCGCGCAATCACCGGGTACTTTAAACTCTTGACGAATATTATCATACCCGATCACGAAAATATCCGTACGATCGCGGCGCTGCAACAAATACTGCGCAGACATCGCTATGTAATCGTTAAAGCACGCAATCCCGTCGCAATCGGGGTAATTTTCAAGGATCTCATCCACCATTTCACGATACGTGCGACCGCGCACCAGTACGATATCGCCTGTCACACCCTTTTCCGTCACGCACTTTTTGAACCCCTCTTCTCGCTCTTTTGCACAGGAAATTTCTAGGTTGTCCACCAGGAAACAGAGATTTTTACATCCCTTCCCGATCAGATACGCCGCCGCCTGATAGCCGCCTCGTACGTCGTCGGTATATACATAATCTGTCTGCGGCTGTGCACAGTGCCGCCCCAGCACCACAACGGGAAATTTCGCCTGCGCCGCTCGCTTTCCGAATTCTTCGGTCGGTTCCAAAAAACTGAGAAGCCCGTCCACATTGCGCGACAACAGCTTTTCATAGGTCGATTCGGTGATCTTCTCCCCGTTCTCGATCACCGTCAGAAAATCATAACCCGAGTTCGCAAGATATTTCGTCAGATAATGG
Source organism: uncultured Clostridia bacterium (assembly GCA_944328495.1). GTDB lineage: Bacteria > Bacillota > Clostridia > Christensenellales > Borkfalkiaceae > Borkfalkia. The sequence continues at coordinate 6,667 of CALVHR010000006.1, read as the reverse complement.
GTCATGATATTATAATATGGATTGAACAGATTGTCAAACAGAATCGCAACCGTGTACGACTTTCCGCGTTTCAAGGACGATGCGGCAAAATTCGGCACATATCCCAGCCGCTTTGCCGTTTCCGTCACCCGCTTCTTCGTAAGCTCCGATATATCCGACTTATTATGCAATGCACGGGACACCGAGTTAACCGTAAGCCCCGTCGCAATTGCCACATCTTTTAATGTGCACCGTTTTGCCATCATCTTTCCCGCATTACTTGAATTTCAACATGAACGTTAATGTCACACTTGCAAATTGATTATAACATAAATTTCGGATTTGTCAATACCCTTTTTGCATTTTTTACAAAAAAGTAATAAAACTTTCATAAACCGCATTTCTTGTCTTGCCGAATATCGGCTTCCTCGGACAAATAAATTGACAAACCCGTTTTTATGCTATACAATGAAAGCATACTTTTTCTGATACGGAGGTAAATGTATGTTTAAAGGTTTGGAAAAGATTTTCGACATTATCGGCGAAATTCTTGCCGTTGTGCTGGTGGTCGTCTTTGCGCTTCTCATCATCAATGCTAATTTCAATTTCCTGCCCGACGGAGTGCTCAACGTATTCAAAGTCATCCAGACGTACGGGGCGCTCGTCCTGATCGCCGTCGTAGGATTGGAGGCAATGGCAAAACGCAACTTTATTTTTCAGATCATCTTTTTGGCGTTGCTCGCATTGATCGTGGTTTTCCTGTTCTTCCAGGATACTTACACCAATTTCATCGGACTCATCAGCTGACATAACCAAAACATAAGACGGGGCGGATGCGCAAAATTGCGTATCCGCCCCGTCTTGCTCCTGCCGCCAAGAAATTTGAACGGCTGCTAAAAATGCAACCCCTCGCGGAACGCGAGGGGTTGTGTGCTTTACTGTGCTTTGCTGTAAACGCTGACCTGTTTTTTGTCTTTGCCCAGTCTTTCAAAGCGGACCACGCCGTCGGTAAGAGCGAACAGCGTGTCGTCTTTGCCGATGCCGACGTTGTTGCCGGGGTGGAACTTGGTGCCGCGCTGACGGACGAGAATGTTGCCCGCGAGCACTTCCTGCCCGTCCGAACGTTTCACGCCGAGGCGCTTTGCCTCACTGTCACGGCCGTTGTGCGAGGAGCCCGTTCCCTTTTTATGAGCAAATAAACTGATGAAAATCATTTATTTATCCTCCTATGATTGGTTACAGCGAGATCTTTTCGATCTTGACTGCGGTGAAGGGCTGACGATGGCCCTGCTTTTTGCGCTCGTTCTTCTTCGCCTTGTACTTGAACACGACGATTTTTTTGAACTTGTCCTGCGCTTCCACTTTACCCGAAACTTTCGCATTCGCGACGTCCGCGCCCGCTTTGATCCCGTTATCGTCCGAAACCATCACGACCTTGAACTCGACCGACGCGCCGACTTCCGCTTTGAGTTTTTCGACCCTCACGACGTCGCCTTCGCAAACTTTATACTGTTTGCTGCCGTTTTCGATAATTGCGTACAAAATTTTTTACCTCCTCTTTCCAGTCTCGCCGTATGCCAAGGCGGTGCGATGCGCACGCTTATAAAGCCCGCTCCGAGCGGCTCGAATGGTATCTTAACATACGTGCGCGGCGTTGTCAAGCGTTTTTGCCCGAACAACCAAGAAAAACCGCGCATTTGCAGGTATAGACGCAAAAAAGACGCGCATACTGTGAAAAAGGCCTCGGGAGGTTTTCATCATGGACGGAAAAAAAGAAGAAGAACTTTTGGCGGAAATTTACAGGAATGCGCATTACGCGCTCACTTCCATTGCAGACATTCTGCCCGAAACAGAAGACGAGCCGCTGCGCGACGAGCTGAAAAATATGCACGACGAATACGAACGCATTTCAGGCGAAGCGGCACGCTGCGCACACGAACGGGGGCTCGAACTTAAAGAGCCGAACGCATTCAAACGGGCGATGATGTGGGGATCGATCAAAATGAGCACCTTGAAGGACGATTCACGCGCCCACATTGCGGAAATGATGACGCAAGGCACCGTAATGGGCATCACCGCACTGACCCGTTCCATCCGCGACTGCGAAAGCGGGTGCGATCCTGCGATCATGAAGATCGCCGAGGATCTTCTGCACATCGAGCAGAAAAGCGAAGAGATGTTCAAATCCTATCTGTGATCATAAAAAATCAAAAAGGGTGCCGCCCGCAAGTTTGCGGGCGGCACCCTTTTTATTCGACCGTTACCGATTTGGCGAGATTGCGCGGCTTATCGGGATCGTACCCGCGCAAAGCGCACATGCGCAGAGCGAAATACTGCAACGGTATCACGGCAATGATCGGCATGAGCGCCTCGCATACGGCAGGCAGCCTGCACTTAAAATCCGCACAGCTCTCCGAAATCGCCTCACATTGTGAGAAAAGCGCGGTATACGCACCCCGCGAACGGACTTCTTCGAGAGCGTTTTCTGTTTTTCGGAAAAGATCCGCGCGCGTTGCCACGGCGAGCACGGGAAACCCGTCCTCGATCAGCGCGAGCGTACCGTGTTTGAGTTCGCCCGCCGCGTACCCCTCCGCAAACACATAGGCGATCTCTTTCACTTTCAAAGCCCCTTCCGCTGCGGTACGCACGTCGGCGTCGCGTCCGAGAAAATACATGCCTTGCGCGCCCTGTAAACGCTGCGCGAGCGAATCCATCGCGGAAAATGTACCGAACGCCGCAGTCGCAGCGGCGGGAAGGGCGGAAAGCTCCGCCATATACGCAGGATAACGCGTATGTCGGAAAAAACATAGCTCGGCAGCGACGTAATACAGGCACAGCAACTGGCAATTATAGCTTTTGGTCGCGGCGACGGCGATCTCGGGGCCCGCGCGCATCGCGACCGAAAAATCGGCGAGCGACGCCAAGGAAGAACGCGCCACATTGGTGATTGCCAGAATATATGCACCGCGCGAACGGGCGAGCCGCGCCGCCTCCAACGTGTCCGCCGTTTCGCCGCTCTGCGAAACGGCGACGACCAAATCCCCCTTTCCCACCAGCGGGTCGCGGTACCGAAATTCCGATGACGTATGGCACAAAACGGGAATTTTTACTTCACGTTCCACCGTATCCTTGAACGCGAGCGCGGCGTGGAACGCCGTTCCGCAAGCGACGGCAAACACCTTTCCCGCACTCCGCATGGCACGTGCACAGGGCGCAAAATCCGTTCGGCGCAACGCCGCAAGCGTATCGGAAAGAGCGCGCGGAATATCGAAGATCTCCTCTTCCATAAATGTTCCGCGGCGCCGATCGCGCATTCGCTCCTGTTCGGTGACGGGCGTAAATGCGCGTTCCAAACGGTTGCCTTCCCTGTCACAGAATGTAATCTTTCCGTCACGGATATGGATAAACTCCCCGTCGCGGGCGGCGGCAATGGCATCCGCCTCTCCGCTCAGCGCGGGCGCGTCGCTGCAAACATACAGCGCGTCGCACGAAACTCCCGCAACGAGCGGACTTCGATACTTCGCACAGACGATCTCTTCGGGACAATCTTCACACAATACCGCAATTGCGTACGCGCCTTCCAAACGCGCGCAAACCGACGACACGGCCGCAAAAAAATCACCGCGATATGCACGCGCGATAAGTTTAACGATCACCTCGCTGTCTGTTTCGGATAAAAAAGTCTCACCCTCCCGCAACAGCTCGGCTTTCAGCGCCGCATAATTTTCAACAATGCCGTTGTGAACAAGCGCAAACTTTCCGGCTATATGCGGATGCGCATTCGCATCCGAAGGCGCTCCGTGCGTAGCCCAGCGAGTATGACCGATCCCCGTTTTCCCCGCGAGAGGTTCCCCCGCAAGGTTGCTTACGCCGCCCTTTTTCTTCCGCACAGAAAATCCTTTTTCGGAAAGAAGGGCAATGCCAGCAGAGTCATAGCCGCGGTATTCCAATCTGCCGAGCGTACTTAAAATCCTGGAATAGCAGTTATCTTTGGCGACAAGTCCGACAATGCCGCACATATCAATCCTCCGCCGCGGCGATGGCGCGCCGCACCCGTTCCACCGCACCGCGTGCGGCACAAATATTTTCCGCTTCCGCAAAAATGCGTACGACCGGTTCCGTCCCCGAGGCGCGGACGACGATGCGGGCAACATTCGCACTCTCCGCTTCGATCGCCGAGCGCACCGATTCTTTGCCCAGCACCCGCGCCTTATCCTGCACCCGGATGCTCGCATTCACCTGCGGCAAAAGCCGCACCGCCGCCAGACGGGAAAGAGGTTGCTCCGTGATGAGCTCTGCAAGTTTGATCGACGTCAAAATTCCGTCCCCCGTCGTCGCATATTCCGAAAGGATCATGTGGCCCGACTGCTCGCCGCCCAAAGCCGCGCCGCTCTTTCGCATTTGCCTCGACACATATTTGTCCCCCACATCGCTGCGCATCAGCGATATTCCCTCTTTTTCGAGAGCCCGTTCGATGCCGGTATTCGTATGCGCCGTACCAACGACTGCATTTTGCGGCAGACGTCCGCAAGATTTTAAGTGTTTTGCCAATATGTACAAGATCTTATCGCCGTCCACGAGTTCGCCCGTTTCGTCGGCGGCGATCAGGCGATCCGCGTCGCCGTCATAACAGAACCCCGCATCCGCACCCGTCTCCACGACCGCCTGCCGCATGCGTTCGGGGTGCAGAGCCCCGCATCCGACGTTGACCTTTTTCCCGTCACGGCTGCGCCCGAAGGCATATACTTGTGCACCCAGCCCCGCAAACACGCGGGGCGCGATCTCGCCCGCCGCGCCGTTGGAACAGTCCAAAACAAACTTTTTCCCCGCCAGCGGACGCTCGCAACAAGACGCGAGAAAGGCGGCATAATCGCCGCGCCGTGAAAGGGTTCGGCAGCTTCCGCAGCGCAGGGCGGAAGCAAACGAATATTCGTCGAAAAACCGTTCCGCGCGTCCTTCTTCCTTTTCGGATAGCTTATACCCCTGCGCATCGAACACTTTTAAACCGTTGAATTCGGGCGGGTTGTGCGAAGCGCTGATCACAACGCCGAAATCAGCTTTCAGTCTGCGCACAAAAAACGCGACCGCCGCCGTCGGCAGAACGCCGCCGTCCCGCACGTTTCCGCCGCCCGCGCACACGCCCGCCGCCAAAGCGAGTGAAAGCATATCCGACGATGTGCGCGTATCCTTTCCGACCACCACGAGCGGAGAGCGGCGAAGACGGCAAAGCGCATTGCCCAGCGCAAACGCCGTGCGCGCAGTCAGCTCTTCCCCCGCAATGCCGCGAATCCCGTCCGTTCCGAAATATTCAGCCATCTTTTTTCTCCCCCTTTGCGCGTTTTTTTAAGAGTATGTACCCGTATTTTTCGGAAAGTCCGGCATTTTCTTGCTGTCGGGAACGGCCGATGACGAACGCGCCCGCAGGAACGTCGCGCGCGACGGTCGTTCCCGCCGCAATATAACAGCCGTCGCCCAACGTTACGGGCGCGATGATGTTGGCGTTGCTTCCGATAAAACACCCGTCCCCTGCTCTTGAACGCCGCTTCTGCACCCCATCGTAATTGCAGAACACCACTCCGCACCCGACATTGCAGTCCGCGCCGAGGTCCGCATCTCCCACATATGTCAAATGGCTGACTTTGCTGCCCGCTCCCAGACTTGCATTCTTAATTTCCACAAAATCGCCGACGCGGCAGTATTCACCGATCACCGCTCCCGCGCGCAAATTGGAAAAAGGCCCGATGCTTGCACCTTTGCCCACGCGCGCACCGCGCAAAACGCTCGCCTCAATGCGTGCGTCTTCGCCGATTATGCTGTCTTCGATGATGTTGTTGGGAAGCAAAACCGCTCCCGCACCGATCGTTGTATTCCCGAAAATATGATTGTTGGGATAAATCACAGCGCCCGCACCGATGCGGACGGTATCGGCGATCGTGACCGTTGCGGGAGATATGACCGTATATTCCGCCACCGCGTCCCTCCTTGAAAAGAAAATCAGTACCATAGTATGCAGACGCGCCGCAAAAGGTTTTTACGATTAGGCAGAAAGCCTTTTCTTTTGGCGCAAGCTGTGCTATACTTACTTATGAAAATCAAATCGGAAAGAAAAATATGTACGAAACGAAAATTCTTGAATATGATCATCTTTGCCCCGAGGCGGCGGCAATACGCGGAGAAGTCTTTCAAAGAGAACAGGGCTTTGTAAACGAATTTGACGAGACGGACGCGCGGGCGGCGCATGCGGTGCTCTACGTAAACGGAGAACCTGCCGGGACCTGCCGCTATTTCGAAGAGCAAGACGGCTGGCATATCGGGCGGCTCGCCGTGCAAAAACGCTTCCGCGGCGCGCATTTGGGCGCGGCGCTTTTGCAATTTGCGGAAGGGCGCATCCGTGCCCGCGGCGGAAAAATCGCTTTGCTCTCCGCACAGGAACGCGCCCGCGCCTTTTACGAAAAACAAGGTTATATCGCATACGGCGATGCGTTCTGCGAAGAAAAATGCCCCCACATTGCCATGCAAAAACATCTTTAAAGCACAAAAATCTTCGCAACGATCAAACGATTTTAAACAGAGGGCAGCTGCCGTGCTGAACACGGCAGCTGCCCTCTTACAGATGAATTGTCAAACTAAGTGCAACACTTGACAAGATTTTGTTCAAACAAATCTTGTGGTGTTTGGAAATGTAAAA